>NZ_CP030032.1:4137500-4440227 GCF_003258315.1 Bradymonas sediminis | reverse complement strand
ATATGGTTTTTTAGTTACCTCTTCTCGATCGCTTGACGGCACAATGTCATTCTGTAATATTTTTGGGTGTAGTTAGTTCTTCACGCCTAGGGGTGGCGCTCAGCTTAATCGTGACGATTTTTTGGCGCATCATATAACCCCAACCGCGCACCCAAGATGGCTATCTGTTGCGTCTGAAGCATAGGCGCGGGGGGGGGCGCGACGGGGAGAACTGTCTTTTGTAGATGCTCGCGTGTCATTCCTAAAACGCATGAGAGAGAAGATGTTAAAGAAACGAGTCCTGAAGCGAATCTTCGTAGGCGCAGCATTGGTGCAGGCGGCTGCGTTTAGCGGCGCCTGCGGTTCCTGCGCTGATGACAATGTCGGCGATGTGCCGAGCAATAATGGCACGTTTGAGCCGGGCACCGAGTTGGTGGCCTTTGGCGCGGCGAGCGGCACGACCAGCGAGATGGGCGCCCAGGCGAGCTTCGATGTGGTCTTGGCCGTCAAACCTACCGCAGATGTGGTGGTGAAGCTCGGGTCCAATGACCCCGGCGAGGGGCTGAGCGATGTGTCGGTGCTGACGTTCACGCCCGAGAATTGGGACGCGCCGCAGACGGTGACGGTGACCGGCCAGGACGACGACCTGGCCGACGGCGACCAGGCATATGCGATCGTGTTCGAGGCGCTCGAGAGCGAGGACGCCCGCTTTGCCGGCTATGAGCCGGGCGAAGTCGCGCTGGTCAACGTCGACGACGAGACCGCCGGGTTTACGGTGACGGAGGCCGACGGCGACACCACCGAGGTGGGTGGCCAGGCCAGCTTCACGGTCGCGCTGAGATCCAAACCCACGGCCGATGTGACGCTGACGCTGGAGTCGAGCGACCCGGGTGAGGGCACGATCGACAAGTCGACGCTCACGTTTACCCCGGAGAATTGGAACGCCCCGCAGACGGTGACCGCGACCGGCCAGGACGATGATGTCGCCGACGGCGACCAGGTCTACGAGGTGGTCTTTGGCGACACCAGTAGTGATGACGCCGATTACGCGGCGATCAAACCCGAGAGCGTCGAGCTCACCAATATCGACGACGAGACCGCGGGCTTCACGGTGAGCGAGGCTGACGGCGACACCAGCGAGGCGGGCGCTCAGGCCAGCTTTACGGTGGCGCTCAACTCCAAGCCCACGGCTGATGTGACGCTGACGCTGGAGTCGAGCGACCCGGGTGAGGGCACGATCGACAAGTCGACGCTGACCTTCACCCCGGACAATTGGAACGCCCCGCAGACGGTGACCGCGACCGGGCAGGACGATGACGTCGCCGATGGAAACCAGGTCTACGAGGTGGTCTTTGGCGACACCAGCAGCGAAGACGCCGATTACGCCGCGATCAAACCCGACAGCGTCGAGTACACCAATATCGACGACGAGACGCCCGGGACCACGGTGGCGAAGCTCGGCGAGCAGACCACCGAGGCGGGCGGGCAGGCTCAATTTACGATCGTGCTGAACTCCGAGCCGTTTGAGGATGTGACGCTCAACTTCGCGTCGAACGACGCCGGCGAGGGAACGGTCGGCCAGAACGCGCTGACGTTTACCGCGCAGAATTGGAACGCCCCGCAGACGGTGACGGTGACCGGCCAGGACGACGACTTCGCCGACGGCGACCAGCCCTATGCGATCGTGTTCTCGGCGACGACGAGCGCCGACGCGGCCTACGCGGCGATCACCCCGCAGAATGTGGCGCTGACGAACGTCGACGACGACTCGGCGGGTATCACGGTGAGCGCGATCAGTGGCTCGACCAGCGAGGCGGGCGGCCAGGCGACCTTTAGCATCGTGCTCAACTCCGAGCCCTTTGATGACGTCACCGTCAACTTCGCGTCGAACGACGCCGGTGAGGGAGCGGTCGGCCAGAACGCGCTGACGTTTACGGCGCAGAATTGGAACGCCCCGCAGACGGTGACGGTGACCGGCCAGGACGACGACTTCGCCGACGGCGACCAGCCCTATGCGATCGTGTTCTCGGCGACGACGAGCGCCGACGCGGCCTACGCGGCGATCACCCCGCAGAATGTGGCGCTGACGAACGTCGACGACGACTCGGCGGGTATCACGGTGAGCGCGATCAGTGGCTCGACCAGCGAGGCGGGCGGCCAGGCGACCTTCAGCATCGTGCTCAATTCTCGCCCGTACGGCGACGTGACGGTGAGCTTTGACTCAAACGACACCGGCGAGGGAACCGTTGGCCAGAATGCGCTGACGTTTACTGACCAGAATTGGAACGCGCCGCAGACGGTCACGGTCACCGGCCAGGACGACGACTTCGCGGACGGCGACCAGCCCTACGCGATCGTGTTCTCGGCCACGACCAGCGCCGACGCGGCCTACGCGGCGATCACCCCGCAGAACGTCGCGCTGACCAACGTCGACGACGACTCGGCGGGCATCACGGTGAGCGCGCCCAGCGGTCCGACCAGCGAGGCGGGCGCACAGGCGACGTTTAGCGTGGTGCTCAATTCGAAGCCCTACGGCGACGTGACGGTCAACTTTGACTCCAGCGACGCCGGTGAAGGCACCGTGGGCACCACCAGCTTGACGTTCACCGATGCCGATTGGAACGCCCCGCAGTCGGTCACGATCACGGGCCAGGACGACGACCTCGCCGACGGAGACCAGCCCTACGCGATTGTGTTCGCAGCGACGACCAGCGCTGATGCGGCTTACGCGGCGATCACCCCGCAGAATGTGGCGGCGGTCAACACCGACGACGACTCGGCGGGGGTCACCGTGAGCGCCATCAGCGGCGCGACCAGCGAGGCAGGCACCAGCCAGAGCTTCAGCGTGGTGCTCAACTCCGAGCCGTTTAACGATGTGACGCTTAATTTCGACTCCAACGACCCCGGCGAAGGCGCGGTCAGCACGACCAGCCTGACGTTCACGGCTGGGAATTGGAGCGCGCCGCAGACGGTGACCGTGACCGGCCAGGACGATGATCTTGCCGACGGCGACCAGCCCTACGCGATCGTCTTTGGCGCCACGACGAGCAACGACGCAGCCTACGCGGCCATCACCCCGGCCAACGTGGCGGTGACCAATATCGACGATGACTCGGCGGGCATTATCGTCAGCGCGATCAGCGGCGACACCAGTGAGCTCGGTACGACGGCGACCTTCTCGGTGGTGCTCACCTCACAGCCCTTCGACGATGTCACCCTTGGCTTTGACTCCGATGACACCACAGAAGGTGTCGTGGGCGCCACGAGCCTGACGTTCACCCCCGCCAACTGGGACACCCCGCAGGTGGTCACGGTGACCGGCGTTGACGACACGGTGTTGGATGGCGACCAGAGCTATCAAATCATATTCCTCCCCGCAGTCAGCAGCGACGCTGGCTATAACGGGCAAACGCCGACTCCGGTGGCGGTGACCAATATTGACGATGACATCCCATCGGTTGGCTTCGTCGGAACAACCGGGCGCACCACGGGTGATCCGTGGACCGTGTGTCGCGCGGACGCGAGCACCGCCTGGGTGTCCGCCATGAACGCCGGGTCGTATAATCCGACCGCGGCGTGTCAATCGCTGGGCTATTCATCGGTCGACGCTTGGGGTGGAACCTGCGGCGATGTTTGTGGCTTTTGTGGTAATTCAGGTTTTGAGAATTACGACAATAATGGTGGTAACGCTACCAATTTGAGCGTTACGGTTCATTGGCGCTGCACCAACTAAGCGTCCGAGTTAATAAGGAGCCCCCGCCGCGCCCCGTATATGGGCCCGGCGGGGGCTCTTTGCTTTATGTGAGCCCCAGTTTTTCGGTGGTATGTATATGGCTTGGCGCCGTTGTGTATTCTCCCGGGGACTCATCCCAGGCCAAAGGGGTCCGCTACGTTGGACGACACCTTATTCCGCCCCGCTGGTCGCAAAGACCGCCTGGGGCGGCGGCGTCAACGCCAACTCCTGGTTGGCCAGGCGCTGCATCAAGGTCAGCGCCGCGCGCGACATCAGGCGCGCCCCCAGCGTGATGGCGCGGTCGTCGACGTCGAATTTATCGGAGTGCAGAAGATGGCGGGTGCGGGTGCCGGGGCCGGCGGTGCCCAAGCGGAACATCGCCCCCGGGATATGCTGCAAATAATACGAGAAATCCTCGCCGCCCATGCTCGGCAGCGGGATGCGGTAGATGCCCTGGTCGCCGAGCATCGCGCGGCCGACGTCTTCAAATAGATCGATGAGCTGGGCGCTGTTGACCACCGACGGCGCGCCGTGCTCGAAGTGGAGCTGGTAGGTCGCGCCGTGGGCCATGCAGATGCCCTCGATGATCTTGCGCATCACCGGCTCAAGCCGGCCGCGCGACTCCTGGGTGAGGGTGCGCAGCGTCCCCTTAAACTCGGCGCTCTCGGGGATGACGTTGAAGCTGTCGCCGGCGTGCAGCGAGCCCACCGACAGCACCACCGGGTCGCGGGAGTCAAAATACTGCACCGGCATCTGGTACAGGGCGTTGAGCAATTGGGCGCTCACGCGGATCGGGTCGACGCAGTGGTGCGGGCGCGCGCCGTGGCCGCTCTTGCCGGTGATCTTGATGGTGAAGGAGTCGTAGGCGGCGGTGAGGTTGCCGGCGCGCAGCCCGATGCGCCCGACCTCGAGTTGGGGGTCGCAATGCACCGCCAGGATCGCGTCGACCCCGTCGATGGCGCCGAATGACACCATGTCGGAGGCGCCGCCCTCGGAGACCTCTTCGGCGTGCTGGTAGACCAGGCGAAGGCGCCCGGGCAAGTGGTCGCGAAACTCATGAATGGCCATCGCGGCCGCCGTGGCCACCGTCATATGCACGTCGTGGCCGCAGGCGTGCATGGCGCCCGGGCGTGTGGATGCGTAGCTGACCTCGTTGGCCTCGAAGATCGGCAGGGCGTCGATATCGGTGCGGATCGCCACCGTCGGTTGGGTCGCCGGGTTGAAGCCCTCGGGGGTTAAATCGGCGTAAAATCCGGTGCCTTCTTCGCGGGGGTAGACCTTGAGCCCGAACTCCGTGAGGGTCGCCGCCAGCAGGGAGGTCGTCTCGTATTCGTGGTGGCTCAGCTCGGGGTGGGCGTGCAGCTCGCGACGCAGCGACACCAGCTCGGGGCTGCGGTCTTTGAGGGTCTGGTCGACCTGGGCGAGGAGCTCGGAGGGGGACAACATAGAGGGACTCGTCGGGGCAAATATTAGCGCTTGGTGGGGGCTTGGGGCGGCGGGATGCGGGCAAAAAAACGCCCCCGAGGAATCTCGGGGGCGCTCGCGATTAGACGTCCAGGTTACGCACGTTGAGCGCGTTGGTCTCGATGAACTCGCGTCGCGGTTCGACCTGGTCGCCCATCAGGACGGTGAACATCTCGTCGGCCTCGACGGCGTCCTCGACCCGCACCTGCAAGAAGGTGCGCCGCTCCGGGTCCATGGTGGTCTCCCAGAGTTGCTCCGGGTTCATCTCACCGAGACCTTTGTAGCGCTGGACCGTCTGGCCCTTGCGCCCGGCGTCGAGAATCGCGGTCAACAGCGCGTCGATGGTCTCGTAGGTATCTTCGATGCGGCCCTCGACGGTGACCGTGTCACCGAGCCCGTGGAAGACGCCCCAGATGCGGACCAGCTCGGTATATTCGAGGCTGCTGACCAGGTCGCGGTCGACCTTGGTTTTGACCAGCGCGCCGGATACGCGGGTGTGCCAGACCGCCTGGTAGAAGTCGTCATACTCGGGACTCTCGCTGATCATCGGCGCGTGCCAATGGGTATTGGGGAAGTCCTTTTTGAGCTTCTCACGCACGGTCTCCATTCGGGCGCGCAAGGTGTCGGCGTCCTGCAGGTCCTCCAGGGTGATGGCGGCGCGCACCAGCTCGTCGGCCACCCGCTTGTCGGTGCGCCGGCTGAGCTGGTTGCTCAGGCGGCGGTAGCTCAACATCTCGTGCACGAAGGTCTCAAGCTCCTCGCCGCTCATCTCCTGGCCACTGCTGCCGCGGATGAGGACGTTCGATTTGACCCGGTCGATGAGATATTCGTTGAGCTCGCGCTCGTCTTTGACGTATTGCACCGAGCGGCCGCGCTTGATGCCGAACAGCGGCGGCTGGGCGATATAGAGGTAGCCGCCGGTGACCAATTCGGGCATCTGGCGGTAGAAGAACGTCAACAGCAGCGTGCGGATATGGCTACCGTCGACGTCGGCGTCAGTCATCAGCACGATTTTGTGGTAGCGCAGCTTGTCGACGTCGAAATATTCGTCGCCGATGCCGCAGCCCAGCGCCGAGATGATCATCGAGATCTCGTTATTCGACAGCATCTTATCGAAGCGAGCTTTCTCGACGTTGAGGATCTTACCACGCAGCGGGAGGATCGCCTGGAATCGGCGCTCGCGTCCCTGCTTGGCGGAACCACCTGCCGAATCACCCTCGACGATGTAGATTTCGCACTCCTTGGGGTCGCGCGACTGGCAGTCGGCGAGCTTTCCGGGCAGCGCGCCGACGGAGTTAAGGGCCGACTTACGCGCGATCTCGCGGGCCTTGCGCGCGGCGTCGCGCGCGCGGCTGGCGGCCAGCGCCTTCTGGGCGATGGCCTTGGCGGCGCCGGGGTTCTCGTTGAGGAAATACCCCAGCTTCTCGTTGACGACCGACTGCACGATGCCGGTGATCTCGTTGGAGACCAGCTTGCCCTTGGTCTGGCTGGAGAATTTCGGGTCGGGCATCTTCACCGACAAAACGGCGGTCAGGCCCTCGCGGATATCGTCGCCGTTGAGGGTCTCCTTAATGATATCGTTGGAGATGCCGTAGGCGTTGATCGAGCGGGTCAGCGCGGCGCGCAAACCCGACAGGTGGCTACCGCCGTCGGGGTTATGAATGTTGTTGGTATAGCAGAAGATCGTGGAGTTATACGAGTCATTCCACTGCATGCTGACTTCGACCTGAACACCCTCCTCCTCGAGCATCGAGCGGATATAGATCGGCTCGTCGTGCAGGGGCTGCTTATTCTTATTGAGGTCTTTGACGAAGGAGTTGATGCCGCCTTCGAAGCTGAAGTCGTGGTGCTTACCGTCGCGCTCGTCGGTGATGGTGATGCGCACGCCGGCGTTGAGGTAGGCCTGCTCGCGCAGGCGCTTGGAGAGCACCTCGTAGCTAAAGGTCGTCAGCTCGAAGATATCGTCGTCGGGCTTAAACGTCACCTTGGTGCCGGTGGTCTTGGCCTTGCCGATCTCGGCGACGTCCTCGACCGGAACACCGCGGCGGTATTCCTGGAACCAGATCTTGCCGTCGCGCTTGATCTCAAGCTTGAGCCACTCGCTCAGGGCGTTGACGACCGAGACGCCCACGCCGTGAAGGCCGCCGGAGACTTTATAGGAGTTCTGGTCGAATTTACCGCCGGCGTGCAGCACGGTCATGATAACCTCGGCCGCCGATTTGCCGGTCTTTTCGTGGATATCGACCGGCATACCGCGACCGTTATCCTCAATCGTGATGACATTGTCGGCGCGAATCACCACGCTGACCGTGTCACAGTGGCCGGCCAGAGCCTCGTCGATGGAGTTATCGACGCACTCATAGACCATATGATGCAGGCCTGAACCGTCATCGGTGTCGCCGATATACATACCCGGGCGCTTGCGCACCGCTTCCAGACCCTCGAGCACCTGAATGCTTGAGGCGGTATAGGTATTGCTTGAGTCAACCGTGGGATCGATCTCGGCGTCGAGATGATTTTCGGTGGCTTGCGGCGAGATGGTGGGTTGTTCCTCTGACATCAATTTTCCCGGATCGAGTACCGAATAAAACCACAGCCACTCCTGGAGTCGGCCGGGCGAATGATCGTATGCTCACAGCAATCCTGTGGGCACAAATAATACAACAATGACGCGTCGAGATTTTCGACGAAACCCCAGCGCGTTCAAGTGATTGAGAAAAACAATCGTTATACAGAAATTCTGAATCAATAGACTAAAAGTCCAGCCAAGTTCGCGCGGACTTAGAGGTCGCGAAAAACTAGCATAAGCGGCAACCTATGTCACGCCAAAGCAGGCGATTGAGCGCCGTGGAGCGGGCGGTCGCGCCCGCGGATCGGGCCTCGCCAGCGCGCGCCAATCAATCAGCCGGCTGGGGCCTGAATCACCGGGTTTTCCAGCCGCCCGATGCCGTCGATTTCGACCGCGACGACCTCGCCGGCGTTCAGCGGGCCGACCCCCGCCGGGGTGCCGGTCAGGATGACGTCCCCGGGCAATAAGGTCATGATATTGCTGATGAATGCGACCACATGGTCGATCGGAAAGATGAAGTCGTTGAGCCGCGAGCTCTGTCGCTCCACCCCGTCGACCTGGCAGCTCAGGAAATGATCGCCCGGCACAAACTCATCGGCCAGGGCGAGCGCGGGGCCCAGGGGGCAAAAGGTGTCGAAACCCTTGCCGCGGGTGTAGCGCTTCTCGCGCCGCTGGATATCGCGCGCCGTCACATCATTGGCGCATAGATAACCCGCGATGACCCCTTGAGATTCCCCCTCGTGCAGATTTTTTGCCCGCGCTCCGATCACGATGCCGAGCTCCCCCTCGTGGTGGACGAGCTCGGATTGGGCGGGCAGCTCGATGGGCTGGCCGGGGCCAATAATCGCGCTGGGCGGCTTCATAAAGAGCAGCGGCTCCGGCGGGATGTCCTTATTCATCTCGGCGGCGTGGTGGCGGTAATTGAGCCCCACGCAGATGATCTTCGAAGGCGTCACGGGTGCCAGAAGCTGCGCCTGGTCTTCCTCGGCGATGGCCTCGCCGATGGTGAGGGTTTGGCGCCCCTGGGCGACCTGGTGGAGCGCCTCGATGGGCGCCAGGCCCTGGTCGAAGTGAACGCGAAAAAACCGGCCGTCCCGCTTCTTTGCAAAAGCGGGACGGCCGGTCTCAGGATCGATGATGCGGTGGATGCGCATTAAGCTAAATCCCTGATTATTTCTTAGCGGCTTTCTCGGCGGCCGCGGCGTTGAACGCCTCAACCTCGGCGGCCATCTTCTCGTTCTTGAGACGAATGCGCTCCTTCTCGGCTTCGCGGCGCTCGATATAGGTCTTCAAACCTTTGAAATCCATATCGAAGCTGAATTTATAGTCGCAATAGTCGCGGAAGCTCTTGCCCTTGGCCGGCGCGTCCGGCGCGCTGCCGTCTTTCCACTCGCAGGTCCACATCTGACGCTGAACCGGGGTGGCGAAGGGGACGAATTCGCCCACTTCTTCGGGGATCTTCAGCTCGATTTTGTGGCCGACGTCCGGCGGCGTGTCGACGTTGATCTCTTTTTTCTCGAGCTTATTGGTCTTCTCGTTCTTCACATAATATTCGCTGAAGGTGACCGGGCTCACCAGGGGCTCGCCTTTTTTGTCGACCAGCGGGTGGTTATTGAAGATGATCTGAGCGCCGGCCGGGATCGTGTTGATCGTGATGGTGCCGTAATAGTCACCGTCGGTGTCCGAGGTGTCCATGCGCTTCTCCATCTCGGCCTGATTGGCCAGGCTCTCGGGCACGAGATCCAGGGTGATGCGCTTGGTGTAGGTGCCCGACTCCTCGCTGCCGTCCCACATGCCCTCGGTCAGCTCGAAGCTGTCGGGCTTGTAGCCGGGAAGGCTGAGCTCGACGGTCTGGGGCTGCTTGATCTTGAGGTTGCGGAAGGTCGTGCCGGAGGCCGAGCTCACGCGCAGCTCGCGCCAGGTGCCGCTGCTGGTGGGGGCGTATTGCACCTCGCCGTTCAATTTGACCAGCGAATGCATCGGCGAACCCGTGACGTTGAGGGTGCCGAATTTCTCCATCTTCGCCAATTGGGCGGCTTTGAAGTCGGCTTCTTCTTTGGCGACTTCGGCCTGGCGCTTCTCGCGAAGCTCACCGCGGAACAGGGCGCCAAGGTCGTCACCCAGGTCGGTGAATTGGACGACTACGCCGCCCAGCACCGCCAGCAGGATGAGGATAATGCCGACCAGGACCATATTGGTGCCGCTCTTTTTGTGGCCGCCAAGGTCGTCTTCGTCGAGGTAATCCGAGCTATAATCAAGCGGGGCGTCGTCGGTGGCCGACGGGGTGAAGATGCCGGCGATCTCTTTGGCGTCGCTGCTCGAGTCTTTTTTGCTCGAGGATTTCTTGGCCTTGGGGGCCTCTTTTTTCGGCTCTTCTTTCGGTTCTTCCGCGACGGCCTCTTCTTCGGGCTCGTCTTTTACGGACTCTTCGGAAGTCGCCGCGCTCTCCTCTTTGAGCTTCTTGCGCAGGCGCTCTTTTTTGGAGAGTTCTTCCTCGCCGGAGTCCTCGGACTCGGAGGATTTGGTGGAGCTCTTCTTTTTGCGACGCTTGGAGGAGGTGGGGATATTAAAAACCCCGCCCAAACCGGCCATGGGATCGTCTTTCGTCTCTTCGGGGACCTGCTGGTCTTCTATGCCCAAATCATCGACGATTCCGTCAACGATATCGTCGACAGATTGGGAATTTTTTTTGCTATCATCGGCCATGTTCGAACTCCAAATACAATTGCTGGCGGGCGGTTCACTCTCGGTTTTGGTGCGCACTTTTCTTCGTGTTGGCGGCGCCCAAACTTACCGGGTGATATAGACGCGGCAGATTAGACTTTCGCGACAAACGATGTCAACCCGGACGTGGCGCGCGTGAGAAGGGGCAAAAGCGCGCCGGCCGGACAGATCGTCCGGCTGGGCTTGATGTAATCGTGGACTTCGACCAAGTTTGGCCTCGGAGAGAATTTCATTTTCAGGCCCGCGAGGGCGATTTTGGGACAAATTTCATGAATACCGACGCGTTTCGACAGACGATTGAATTATTAGAGACCTGGCTTCGCATCGACTCGACCTCCGGGGCGGAGGCGGCGTTTCTGGCGGCGCTGGAGGCGTATTTTAGCGACCAGGGCTATCAGTGCGAGCGCTTCGAGGTCGCCGAGGACCGCTGGAACCTGCTGGTCACCCGCGAGGTCGCGCCGCGCTTTATCTATTCGACCCACGTCGACACGGTGCCGCCGTTCTTTGGGCCGCGCCGCGAGGGCGTGGGTTTCCCGGGCGACGAAGTTGGCCAGGGCGCCACTGCCGAGAATGAAGCGCGTATTTATGCGCGCGGCGCCTGCGACACCAAGGGCGGCATCGCGGCGATGGCGGCGGCCGGGGCGCGTCTTTTAGAGGCCGGCATCGAGGACTTTGGCTACCTCTTTGTGGTGGGCGAAGAGGTCGACCATTGCGGCGCCAAGCAAGCACGCCACACCGAGCGGCTGCGCGAGCTGAAGCCCGAGCAGATCGTTTTGTGCGAGCCGACCCGAAATCGCATCGTCTCCGCCCAAAAGGGCATGGTGAGGTGCCGCCTCGAGAGCCGCGGCGTCGCGGGGCACTCTGCCTTCCCGGAGCGCGGAGACTCCGCGATCAACCACCTGCTCGACGCGCTCGAGCGCCTGCGCAACCACGCCTGGCCCGAGGACGATTTGCTTGGCCCGACCACCGTCAATATCGGCACCATCCAGGGCGGCGTCGCCGGCAACGTCTTCGCCGCCGAAGCCAGCGCCGAGCTTCTCTTTCGATGCGTGAGCGACACCGAAGAGATCATCGCGACCATCAAAGATCTGGTCGACGCGCCGGTCGAAGTCACCGGCGTCGTCCACAATGACCCGGTCTTCTTTAAGCTGCCCGAACCCGCCGACGAATTCGAGGTCTGCACGGTTCCCTTCAATACCGACGCGACCTATCTGAGCGAATTGGCCCCGATCTGGCTGGTCGGCCCGGGCGATATCGAGGTCGCTCACTCCGACCACGAATATATCTCGCTTGAGAGCCTCGCCGAGGGCATCGACCTCTACGAGAAGTTGGCCCTGCGGGTGCTCCGTCCCTGATGCGAGGGCGGGGCAGCTCGCCTGGCGCTGGACTCCCCCCGAGACGTGTTGAGCTTTAGCAATGTCTGTGAAGGACGCGATTTTGCGGGCGTTTGCGTTGAAGATCCGTTCTTTCAACGCGCAATGATTCAAAAATAATGAGTCAATACCCTCGGGAGGGAATGAAGCGATGAGTCAGAATTTGGAAGGCAATGCCACAAAAATTAAGAGCCCTCATCCCGATTTGCAGGCGATTTTGCCGAGGTTTCGCGCCCTGAATCCGGACGCCGCCGAGTCACGCCCGGTCTTCGACAACCGGGCCAAGGCGCGGCTCTTTATCGACATCCAGAGCGTTGACGAGCAGCAAAAGCTGCGGCTGATGCCGCTGTGGGATATCGACCACGGCGACCTGGAGGCCAGCAAAATTCGCGCGTGGAGCGTGACCCGCCGGCCCTGCTAAAGACGCGAAGATGCAAGAAACGCAAAAAACCGACGCCCCTCGCGATGAGGGGCGTCGGTTTTTTGGCGTCTAGCCCGCAGGCTTATTCTTTGATCGTGATGGTGCGCTTGGTGTGGTTGAAGCCGCCGTTGACGATCGGTTTGCCGTCCATGTCGACCAACTTCAACTCCACCTCGTGCTCGCCCGGGGGCAGGGCGTCGAGCAGCACCGGGGTCCACTTGTCGAGCTCAGCCGTCTTGCCGTTGACCGTGTATTGGACCTTGGCGTCCTTACCCAGCTCCATATTCGAGACGTAGAAGTCGAGCAGCAATTGCTTGGCCGACTCGGCGTCGTAGCTGCCTTTGGGGCGGCTATAGGTCAGGTAGGGCTTGCTCGGGTCGAAGGTGAACTCGTCGGACTTCTTCTCGACGTGGAAGACGACCGTCTTGAAGACGTCGCCCTTCTTGATCGCCAGGTGATAGTGGCGCGCCGGGAAGATGCGCAGCGTATGCGTGCCGGGGGCCAGGTCCTTGATGACCAGCGGCTCATTGGCGTCGTAATGCGCAATGTACGGCTCGTTATCGATGATCACGTGGACGTGCTGGCCGATCTCTTTGCCGGTGCGATAATTCTTGACCGAGAACGACAGCGTGACTTCTTTGCCGGACTCCAGCACCTCGTCGTTCTTCGGGCTGAGCACCTCGACGGTGACGTCCGGGACGTCCTGGTCCCACTCGAGCTGGTTCATGGTGCCGGGGATGCCCGAGGAATGCGGGGCCTTGTCGGCCTTGGCGCCCGGGTCGGGTTTCTCGGCGGGCTTTTCTTCTGCAGCCTCTTCGGCCGGCTGGGCGACCGCTTCTTCGGCGGCGTTGTCTTGTTTCTTCTCACAGGCGACGGCGCCAATCGCGAGGGTCAGGACGAGAAGAATGGACAGGCGAAGCTTCGTTGAGAGCATTTTATCCTCTAATATCTGGGTGATATGATCTGCATCACCGTTAAAATAAAAACATCGCAAAGCGCGCGTCATCAGGATTCAATATGCAGAGCGCGACGGGGCATAAATTAGAGCAATCTGGCGGATATTCAACCGCCCGCGCCCCGGGCGGCTAAAAATACCGGCATTCGGAGCTCGTTTGGGGGGACAATACAACGCGCGCCCAAGGCTTATTCCTCGGCGATAGATTTGCGGTCGAGCACGCGCGCCGGCCCAGCGCCGCCCGATTATAGCAATTTCTAGGCGGTTTGGCTCGCTTGATGTGGCGAGATTGCCCGCACTCTGTTACAGCCCCATTGAACTCGGCGCGGCCCCGGTTTATCTATAACCCGGAAATCGGGGCGACTTTTCTTCGATGAACCGATGCGCGCTCCGAGGGCTCGCTCAGCACAGGCCGCCGAGACGGGGGCTGACTAAGACTTCCGACAAAGACGATACGCTTACTATGTTTTCCGGAATTGGACTCTCCGAAATTATGGTCGTGATGCTGCTCGCGCTGCTGGTGCTGGGGCCGGAGAAATTGCCCGAGACCGCGCGCAAGCTAGGCAAAGGAATGCGGGAGCTTCGCCGAGCCTCCAATATGTTCACCGATATGTTTATGCTCGAGGAGGACCCGACGCCGGCTAAACAGAACGCGCCGGCCAGTCAGCAGCCGTCGGGGTCCTTCGAGCCGCCGCCCTACGAATATAAAGAGGGCGATACGATCGCGCGCGACGTTCAAAAACGCCTGCGTAGCCGGCCGGTCCTGCTCAGCAAGGTGCGCTACCCGACTGATATCGAATCGGTCCCGCTGAACCCGTGCCGCCCGGCGCCGAGTCAAGATTCCCCATGTGTCCACGTTGAACTCGCCCCGACCCGCGGAGTCGGCCTATGACTGACGAATCCTCGCTTCAAAAACCCGACGCCCCGGACAGCGCCCTCACCCCTGCCGCTGACGGGCCGTTGGCTGGCGGGCAATCCGGGCTGAATCAAGCCGAGCTGGACAGCGCGCGCATGAGCCTGATCGGCCACCTGGTCGAATTACGGCAGCGGTTGATCTACTCGATCATCGCCATCTTTATCGCCGTGGTGATCTCCTGGGTGTGGGTCGACGATCTCTTCTACCTCTTGATGCAGCCGCTCCGCCTGGCCGCCCCCGAGGGCAACCTCGAAGTCTCGCAGATCAACCACAAGGACCTGACCGAGCCGTTCTTCGCGATGGTCAAGATCGCGCTGGCCGCCGGGATTTTCGCGTCTTCGCCGATCTCGCTCTATAATTTATGGAAATTTATCGCGCCGGGCTTATACGGCAGCGAGAAGCGGGTGGCGCTGCCCTTTGTGATCATGGGGACGATCTGTTTCTTCGGGGGCGCGGCGTTTTGTTTCTATATGGTGCTGCCCTACGGCTACGCGTATTTGATCGATTTTGGCATGGGCGTGGCGTCGAACCCCGAGCTGATGCTCAACGAGTATCTGGCCACCACGACCAAGCTCTTGCTGGTCTTCGGGGTGGTCTTTCAATTGCCCGTCATCACCTCGTTTTTGGCGGCGCTTGGGGCCATCGACCACAACACCCTGCTCAAGCATTGGCGCGGGTCGGTGATCGGTATCTTCGTGATGGGCGCGCTGTTGACCCCGCCCGACCCGGTCACCCAGACGCTGCTGTCCCTGCCGCTCTGTCTGCTCTATGGCCTGTCGATCGGGCTGTCTTATATCTTCTCGAAGGGCCACAAACGGCGCCAGGAGAAGGCGATGAAAGAGCTGGACGAGCTTTTCTAAGCCGCGCCGCCGCGAGCCTGCTCGCGGCGGCTTTTTAATAAGATTGGGGCGAGCGTTGCGCGTTGATTGCGCCATCGCTGGCGTGTAATGTGGCGACGTCAGATTCTTTGGTTTGAAGTCGGTTCGGGCCGGATAACGCGTTGTGATCCGGGCGTTGAGCCGCTGTCTATAGGAGTTATTACGATGAGCAAGTATTGGGCACCGTTTAAGAAGAACTCGGCGTGGCGCAGGATCTCGGTCGGCATGTGGGATGCGCCGGATGACCCCACGATCTACGGCTATGAGACCCTGGATGCGCACCGGCTGGTGCCGTATTTGGAGGAGCTGAGCCGGGTCAGCGGCGTCAAGGTCACGCCGGCCGCCGTGTTCGTCAAGATCGCCGCGACGGTCTTCGAGGAGCACCCGGACCTCAACGTCATCATGGTCAATAAGACCGTGCAGAAGCGAAATAGCATCGATATTTTCTGCCAGGTTTCGATCCCCAACGAGTCCACCGGTCAGGCGGACCTGAGCGGGGTGAAGTTGAAGCGGGTCAACGAAATGAACCTGGTCGAGATCGCCAGCCGCCTGAGCCGGCGCGCCAAAAAGGTGCGCGACGGCCAGGACGAGGAGATGGAGCAGACCAAGGCGACCATCAACGTCGTGCCGACCTGGTTGATGCGCCCGATGCTCAAAGCCGTGGACTTCTTGACCTATAATGTGCCGTTTGACCTGGGCAGCATCGGGGTGCGCGACGACCCGTTTGGCAGCGCGATGGTCAGCTCGGTGGCGGCCTTTGACATCAAATTGGGCTTCGCCCCGCTGGTGCCGATGAGCCGCGTGCCGATGGTCTTTTTGCCCGGCGTGATGCACAAAGCTGTGCTGGTCAACGAAGACGGAGAGCCCGAGGTGCGCGACGTGCTCCAGGCATCCTGCACCTTCGACCACCGCTGCTTCGACGGCTATCAGATCGGCTTTATGGTGCGCGCGGTGCGCGAAATGATCAAAAACCCGCGCGATTATTTCGTCGACCCGCAGGAGTGGGCGGCGGCGCAAAACCCCGGGCGCACCCCGGAGGCCCAGGCGGCGCCCAAGCCGGCCGCCGTCAAGCCCAAAGCGGGCGGGGCGCCGCGCCCCGAAGACCACGCCTCGAAAGCGGCGATGGGAGAATAAAACGCCATGAGACCCGACGCGCCCGCAGCGAAGCAAACGAGCAAATTTGCGCCGAAGCGACGGCGCGTGGGGCATCTCTTTGCGATGCTTATCTGCGCCGGCGCGCTCGTGCTTAGCGGGTGTTCCTCGGAGTCGTCGGGCCCCGAGGACGCCGGCCCGGGCCAGGCGGACGCCGCCGCCGAGGACGCCCGCGCCTGTGCGCCGGCCAGCGCCGAGTGCACCTCGGTGGCCGCGCGGCGGGTGTGCAACGCGCAGGGGAGCGCGTGGGATGAGGAGACGTGCGTCTCCACGACCCGCTGTGACCCGGACTCCGGCGCCTGCGTCGAGCCGGTGTGCACCCCCGGGGCGTTCCAGGGTTGTACCGCCGAGGGGCTGCAGAGCGTCTGCAACCAGAGCGGCACGCGCGTGGTCGAGATGATCTGCCCGGGCGACAAGCCCTGCACCGACGGGCAATGCGAGGCTCCCGAGTGCTCGGCCGGCGTGACGCGATGCCTGGACCGGCGCCGCCTCGAGGTCTGCAATGAGGCCGGCGCGTTTGTCCCCGCCGAGCCCTGCCCAACCGGCACCGAATGCTTCAACGGGACCTGCGAGAACCTGTGCGAGCTCAATAAAAAAGTCTCCAGTTATATCGGCTGCGAGTATTGGTCGGCCGACCTCGATAATTATGAGGAGGCCACCAGCCAACCCCACGCCATCGTGGTGGCCAATCCCAACGCCGAGAGCAGCGCGCGCATCGAGCTCAGCGCCGGATTTAGCCAACAAATCCTGCGCGCCGACCCCTCCGGGGCGCCCTACGACCTCGATATTGGCCCCGGTGAGGTCGGCGTCTTCGCCATCCCCACCGGCTTCGACCACTCGGGCACGCGCATCCTCGAGAATAAAGCGATCCGGCTGACCAGCAGCGTCCCGGTGATCGCCTACCAATTTAACCCGCTCAATAACGTCGGCGTCTTCTCCAACGACGGCTCCTTGCTGATCCCGACGAATACGCTGGGGCGCGAGTACCGGGTGCTGAGCTGGCCGCACCGCGGCGGCTCGCAGAATATCCGCGGCTTCGTCACGATCGTGAACTCCTTTGGCAACCCGAACCGCGTGCGCGTGACGCCCTCCGCCCAGGTCATCGCCGGGCCGGGCGTCCCGCAGATCGAGGCCGGCGAGACCCGCGTCTTCGACCTCGCCCCGGGGGCATCGCTTAACCTGGAGACCTCCGGGGCCGAGCTCGACCAGGCCATCGCCCAGGGGTGTCTGACCGACGGGGACGGCGCGCCCACTCAAGTTACGCCGTGCCCCGACCTCACCGGCACCCAAATCGTGGCCGACGAGCCGGTGACCGTCTTCGGCGGCCACCAATGCGCCAACGTCGTGCGCGGCGTCGACCGCTGCGATCATATCGAATCGGTCCTCTTTCCAACCTCGATCTGGGGCACCCATTATATCGGGTCGAAGTTCAGCCCGCGCGCCGATGGCGCCACCAAAGAGCCCGATATCTGGCGCGTCATCGCGGCCGAGGATGGCACGGTGATTCAGACCGATCCGCCGATCCCGAACGTCCACCAATATACCCTGAACGCCGGGGAGTGGCGCCAATTTGAGGCCGTCGCGCCCCACGCCAATTTCGAGCTGGTCGCCTCCAAACCGGTGATGCTCGCCCAATATATGGTCGGGGCCAACTGGCTTGGGATTCCGCGCGAATGCAACACGGGCATCGACCAATATAACCCCACGGGCATCGGCGATCCGGCGATGACCACGGCGGTGCCGCGGGCGCAATTTCGCCAGGATTATCTGGTGCTTACGCCCGAGAATTACGAGCGAAATTATATCAATATTATGGTCCCCGCCGGCCACCAGGTGCGCCTGGACGGAGCGCCCGTGGCCGACGACGCCTGGCAGCCCGTCGGCACCCGCGACACCTATGAGATCGCGCAGATTCGGGTCGACGCCGGACCGCATTATCTCGAGGCGGATATCCCCTTTGGGGTCGTGAGTTATGGCTATGATTGCCACGTCTCCTACGCCTATCCGGGAGGCCTCAATCTGGAGGCGCTCGATGATTAATTCCGAAAAGTTTGGAGCACCCATGCGCCATTTCAGACCGCTCGTCGGGGCCGCGTTGCTGCTTCTTGGCACCTCGGTCGCCGCGCCCGCGTACGCCCAGGCGCCGTCGCCGAAGGCCGGCGCCCAGTCCGCCCAAAAGACCGCGCGGACCGTTGAGGGCGCGCTGCGGGCGTATTTTTCGGCGGACACCGCGGCGGCGAATGCCTTTCGCGCGGCCGGGCTCGACTATCGCCGCATCCTCATCGCGCATCGATTGCCCTCCGCTGACCGGCTTATCGTCGAGGTTGAGCTTGGCAACGGGCCGACCGCGCTTCGCTATCCGCTGCGTTTAAAGGACGACTCGGCGGCCAAAGATGGCTCACAATGGCGGGTAGATTGGGCGCCCGATGACGCCTACGCGCGGGCGCTCGCTGAGGCGGCGCAAAATGGGCGGTTCGCGCAGGCCGGGGCGGGGCGGGGGTGGAGTGAGATTCAGCGCCTGCCGGCGTTTCCGGTGCTCGTGGGGGCCGACTTTTTCGTGACGCCGTATGGGCGCATCGCGGTGGATCCGGCGGCCGAAGGCGCCGAGCCATCCGCCGGGCTCGACCCGCCCAAAGACCTCGGAAAACACGCGCAGCGCTGGACTGGCATGCTCTTGCAGGACGATCCGGGCAGCGCGAATATCGACATTATTTTGGCCGACGGCGCGACCTGGAAACGCGCGACCCAGGCGCTGCTCCCGGCGGCGATGGTGGGGCTGGTTCGCGCGTATTATATCAGGCAGGATGAGGGCGCGCTCGTCGCCACTTCGACGGTCGCGCCGGTCTTTAAACAGATGGTCTCGGGGGACGCAACGCTTGTGATTGGCGTGTCGCCCACCGAGAAGGCGCGGCGCTACGGCGTTCGTCTTCGCCTCGGAGGCCAGGCGTTGGTGCCGGCTGCCGAAAAGTCCGGCGAGTGCCCCGAATCGGCGACTTTTTGCGCGTCCACCGACGGCGACTTCGCCCCGCAACTGCAGGCTCAAGCGCAGCGATTAAAGGCCGCAAATACGCCGCCCGCCTACGTGATGCTCGCGGCCAGCGGCGACATCCTGGCCGCCGATATGCTCGGGTATTTGACCGGCGCCCGCGCGGCGTTTGAGCTTCCCGATGGCAAGATTGTGGTGGGCTATATCGCGCCTCAACCCTAGAGAGTTTATTATGACGATGATCGCCAAATCTTTTCGCGGACGGCGCTTCGCCGGGGTGATGCTCGCCGGATTTCTGACGAGCGTCGTTGGGTGCGCGTCGGGCCAGACGGCGTCCGTAACCGACGCGAGCGCGGCCTCTGACAATACGTCGGGGGAAGCGCGGCCGGTTGAGAAGAAAGATGCGTTCGAAGTCGCGCGCGCCTGGGCCGCGGGTGTGCCCGGCGCCGCGATGCCTTCGCCCGAGCTCCACAGCATCACCGCGTCCTGGCGCGCCGCGCAGGTCGCGCGGGTGTGGGCCGCGGGGGACGAATATCGCGCGTTGATCATTGAAAAAAGCACCACGGGCGAGCGGCCCGCGGTGCTTCTTTATTTGTCGAGCGACGCCAGCGGCGAGTGGCAGATCGAGGCGATTAAGCCGTCGACCTCCACCGCGCTATGGTCGCAATTTTAATCGAATTCGCTGCGCAACTATTTACCTTTGACCAGCCCGCTGACAAACGAGATGACGAAGAGGGCGACAAAGATCCAGAAGAGGATCATCGCGATCGAGGCGGCGCTTTCAACGATTCCTCCGAAGCCGAAGATGGCGGCGACGATTGCGATAACGAAAAATATCAGTGCCCATCGTAACATAAATACTCCTTGATGCTCGGTGACGGTCGGCCTCGCTGCTGCGATGCTTCCTTCGTTTCTCGAGTCTTCAAACCGAGGCCTGTTTCATTGTCGCAACTAAAGGTAGTCCCGCGCCTGAAGAAGTCAATAAACCGACAATTCACCCCGAACTCAATTGAAATGCAGGCTGGAAGCCAAGAAAAATAGAAGAGCACCACAGCCTGGCGGCCTGCGGTGCTCTTCGTTGCGATGGGCGACGCGCGCGGCGCGCCGAGGCGTTCACCCCTCAAGCATCACCGACCCCGGGTCGCGAATGTAGTTTGGATTATGGGATAACTGTTTTCCGGCCCGTGACCACGCCGGCGATTAAGGAGATGACGAAGAGCGCCACGAAGACCCAGAAGAGGATCATGGCGATCGACGTTGCGCCTTGGACGATGCCGCCAAAGCCGAAAATACCGGCGATGATAGCGATGACAAAGAATGTGAGGGCCCAGCCTAACATGGCGACTCCTTGGAGCTTTTAGTGACGGTTGACCTCGCAGATTTTTGCTTCGTTTTTGCATCCTCGAGGCTTACAAGCTGTCGTGATGAACATAAGATCGTGGGCTTGTGAGTCAATAATATGTTGTATTTCAGTGGGTTATGCTTCTTGGTTGGCGCGGGTCGAACGGCCCGGGGCCGAACGGCGCTGGCCAGAACGGCGCGCGGAGGGCAAGGTGCGCAGCGTTATTCGTGTGATTCGTCTTTTTTGAAGCCAACCTGATTCGAAGGAAACCGATGTTTAAGTTGCGCCAAGAAACCCCTGCTGAGTGGGCCACCCACGTCGCCGAGAATCTCGACGCTTTCCTGATTGACCACGCGGCCTGCGAGCGAAAAGCCTCGGCCAACGCCATGCATTTTGTGGTGCGCTACCCCGACAAGGCCGACATCGTCGACGCGATGATCGAGGTCGCGCGCGAGGAGCTCGAGCACTTCCACCAGGTCTTTCATTTGATGCAGAAACGCGGCGTTGAGCTCGGCCCCGACGAGAAAGACCCCTACGTCAATGACCTGCTCAAGCTCGGCTATAAGAAGGGCGAGGGGCGCATGATGGACCGGTTGCTGCTCGGGTCGATCATCGAGTACCGCGGGTGCGAGCGCTTCGCGATGCTCTCGCGCGAGCTGCTCAAGACCGACCCGGATCTGGCGCAATTCTACAAAGAACTCGCCGCCTCCGAGGCCAAGCACCGCAATGATTTTTATGAGCTGGCCCTGAACTATTTCCCCGCCGAAGATGTCCAGGAGCGCCTGGACTTCTGGCTGGACCACGAGGCCAGGATTGTGCGCGAGCTGCCGATTCGCGCGGCGCTCCACTGAGTTGATCTTTTATGTCCAAATCTGCCGAAAAGACGATCCGTCGCTATCTCGACCGCCACGCCCACGCGCTGCCCGAGTTCGAGACGCTGCCGCCGCCGCACCCGAAGCTTCGCGCGTCGGTGGTGATTCCGGTCTATAACGAGCTCAAGGACCTGGGCGGTGTGATCGCGTCGCTGGCGCAGGCCAGCGCGCGCCCGCAGGTCTTCGAGGTCATCGTCGTGATCAATAACGCCGCCGATGCGCCCGCGCATATCGTCGAGGCCAATCGCGAGACCGCGGCGATCCTGGCGGCGCTTGAGACCGATTTTGCGCTGCATATTATCGACCGCTATTCGCCCGAGACCGCCTATGACCCCGAGGTCGCCGGCGTGGGGTTGGCGCGGCGCGAGGGGGCGGATCTGGCGTTGGCGCGGCTGATGCAAATCGGTCAGGCAGGGCGCGGGATTTTGCCGTGTCTCGACGGCGATTCGCCGGTGGCGCCGGGTTATATCGACCAGATTATCGCCGAGTTCGACGCGAACCCGCGGATGCTCGGGGCGGTGTGCCGCTATCGCCATCCGATCCCGGAGGGGACGAGCGAGCAGGCGCTGCGCCACGGGCGCGCGATCATGGCCTATGAGGCGTGGATGCGCGTGTACGAGGCCGAGCTGTTGCTGCTCGGCTCGCCCTACGCGTTCCAGTCGATCGGCTCGTGCATGGTGCTGAGCGCGCGCGGGTATGCGCAGGCGGACGGGATGCCGATGCGCCAGGCGCTCAGTGATTTTTATATTCTCGAGAAGATGGTCAAGACCGGTGGGCGCGGGGCGGTTCGTCAATTGGAGGGGCCGCTGGTGTATCCGTCGGCGCGCCCGTCGGAGCGGGTGCCGCGCGGGACCGGGCCGAGCGTGCGGATGCAGATTGAGACCGGCACCAGTCGCTTTGAGCGCATCGAGCCGCCCCAGGCGTTTGAGGCGATGCGGGAGTTATTCGCGGCGGTCCACGTCGGGTTTAACCAGCCCGATGTGTTGCGCGAGGCGGTCAAAGACCCGCTGCTCGCCGACTATCTGGCGCGCAATAATGCCTGGTCGGTCTTTGAGAAGTTGCGCAAAAACGCGTCGACATCGACCCAATTCGAGCGCCAATTTCATACCTGGTTCGACAATCTCAAGATCGTCAAATTCGCCAACGAATATAAGCGAGAGCACGGCGGCGTCTGGGTGTTTGACGCGGCGCGCCATGTTTTTGAGCAGTGGGGCGCGCGCGACCCTCACTATCAAAAAATTGCGCGTGCCATCCCTGCGGTCGACGAAGCACAGGTTCGTCCGCAGGATTGGCACGCGCTTTTAGAGTTACTCCGCGAGATCGAACTGCGCGTTCATCGCGCCGCCTAAGCGCGCCCGTGCCTAGGTCGAGTGCAACCACTCCAGACGGATCTCATCGCCCAGACGGTCGAGCAGGAAGGTGCGGAAGTCCTCGCGCATCCCAACCTCAAGCTGGCGAATTCGCTCCTTTGAGACATCCCAGACCGCCCCCAATTCGGCCAGGGTCTTGGGGTTATCGGCGATCATGCGCTCGCTCCAAATCGCCACGCGTCGGGTGTCGCCGATCTCGGTGCCGAAGGCGTCGATGCAGTCGCGGATTTGGCAGGCCAGGTCGTAATCGGCGGCGGCGGTCTCCGGGTCAATGGTGTCGGAGGGCATCATTTCGCCCAGCGTGGTCTCCTCGTGGCCGGGCGCCTGGGCGTCTAGATAGACCGGCGGCGCGTCGATCTGCGCGGCGACCAGGATGACCTCGTCTTCGCTGACGTCGAGATATTCTGCCACGAGCGCGGCCGTGGGCTTTTGGCCGTTTTGCATCAAGGCGCGGCGCGCTTTTTTGAGGTTATAGAAGAGCTTTCGCCCCGCGCGTGACCCGCCGATGCGCACCGTGTGGGTGTGATTCATCAGGTAATTTAGGATCAGCGCGCGGATCCAATATTGGGCGTAACTTGTGAATTTCACGCCGCGGTAGGGATCGTAGCGGGTGAGCGCCTCGGAGAGCCCGAGGTTGCCCTGCTGGATGAGTTCGAGCAGGTCGGTTTTGCGGCGCTGATATTCTTTGGCGAGTTTGACCACCAGCCGCAGATTGGTCAGCACCAGGAGGCGCGCGGCGTCGCGGTCGCCGTGTTCTTTATAGCGTTTGGCGAGCTGTTGTTGGGCGGTCCAGGGGAGCGGTTCGAGATGGTTTAGTCGAGATAGGTAGGCCGAAAGCGGGTCCGAGTCGGCCGATATATTGACGCCAGACCATAGTTTTTTTGCCTCGAAAAGTGCTGTCTTATAGCCACTAATGTCGTCACTGGAATCGTCGGGGAGGGCTTGAAAATACTCGGTAGATTGCTTGGTAGAGCGGGTAGCGCGGGTCATAGAATCCTCTGCCTGAGTTCAACTGGAGAAGAAATCGAAACGTATGTTTGGGTAAGTAATGGATAAAAAGCGCCTGGAATCCATACTTCTTCACTTCGATTCAGCGACCGCGGCATTTCCAATGAATAGACAGCGTTTGAAGTGCTTGAGGTATTCCGGTTTTGATAGATAGCCTCGTTTAGGAGTTTGGGTTGATCGGCTTGGCAGGGTTAATTTAGCCAGTCCAGTTGGATATCTTCACCGAGTCGTTCCAGAAGAAATGCACGAAAGTCCTCGCGCATGCCAACTTCGATCTGGCGGATGCGCTCTTTGGACACGCCCCATTGCTCGCCGAGCTCGGCCAGGGTTTTGGGCTCTTCGGCGATCATGCGCTCTTCCCAGATCGCCACGCGCCGGGCGTCGGGCACCTGCAGGGCGAAGGCGTCGATGACGTCTCGAATCTGGCTGGCCAGGTCGTATTCGGCGGCGGCGGTCTCCGGGTCGATGGTCTCGGACTCCATCAATTCCCCCAGCGTGGTCTCCTCGTGGCCGGGCGCCTGGGCGTCCAGGTAGACCGGCGGGGCGTCGAGCTGCGCGGCGATGCGCACGACCTCGTCGACCTTTACGTCGAGAAATTGCGCCACCCGCTCGGCGGTTGGCTGGTGCCCGTTGTGCATCAGGGTGCGCCGGGCTTTTTTGAGGTTGTAGAAGAGTTTTCGCCCGGCGCGCGAGCCGCCGATGCGCACCGGGTGGGTGTGATTCATCAGGTAATTGAGGATCATCGCCCGAATCCAATATTGGGCGTAGCTGGTGAATTTGACCCCGCGCCGCGGGTCGTAGCGGGTCAGCGCCTCGGAGAGCCCCAGGTTGCCCTGTTGGATCAGCTCGAGCAGGTCGGTTTTTCGGCGCTGATATTCTTTGGCCAATTTCACCACCAGCCGCAGGTTCGTCAGGATCAGCAGCCGCGCGGCGGCCTCATCGCCGTGCTCTAGATAACTCAGCGCGAGTTCTTTCTGGGCCGCCGCCGGCAAGGGCGCCAGGTGGTTGAGCCGGTTGAGGTAGGCCGACAGCGGGTCGGTGTCCGGAGAAATCGTGACCGCGGACCATTTGCGCTTCGCGTCACGCAGCGCGATGATATGGTCGGACTTCTGAGACGCGGCGGTTTCTCGCGCGTCGGGCAACCCACCGTCGGGCAGCCTGAGCCCGAGCAGGGGGTCCTCATTGGTGGTATTTAGAAAATCCTGGTTACGAAGATCAGCCATAATATCCTTCTCCATCGGATGACAAATCGGTGCGAATTTTAGGACAAATGCACCACATATCGGTGCGCCCCATGCTCCTGCGGCCTTCGGCCCCCCATTGATTGATACAAACGGTTGGTCCAACCCCGAGACTTGAGAAAATGCTCGGTTCGGGTGAGACAAGTCGACACTTGAGACAGACTAAATGCCTAACCAGCAATCGCCGCCGGTCAAACTACTTTTGCTGTGCGTCCTCATTTGAGCATCAACGCACCGAGTGGATCTCGAAGCGGTCATTGTCCGAAATGGTGACCCGAATCACTCCACTGACGGCTGTTTCTAGAACCTGTACGCGTCGGCGCCGATATCTAGCGACTATTTCTGGGTGCGGGTGGCCAAAGCGGCTAAATTGCCCCGCCGAGATGATGCTAAACGCGGGTTGGAACGCGTCGAGGAAGACCGGCGTGCTCGATGATTTTGACCCGTGATGCGCCGCCTTCAGAAATGTCACCGGGCCGGGAAGATGCTCGGAAACCCACGCCTCTCCGGCCTCTTCGATATCTCCCGGCAGCAAGACCGAGGTCCTCGAATATTGCAGACGAGTGATCAGGCTAACGTCATTTCGCGCCTCTCCGGGCGCCGATTCATCGAGCTGTGGCCGCAGGATATCGACCCGCACTCCGCCGATATTTTTTTGCAATCTATCCGAAATATAGTGCGTTTTTGTCCCGCCCGCTTCTGCCTGAGACACCAAATGCCGGATCGCAGGGTCGAGCCCCTGGCGGTGTTGCGTCGGGTTATCTGCCAGGGTTCCCACCAAAAAATTACGCGGCCGCATCCGGTCGATCACCGCCGCCATGCCGCCCATATGGTCGAGGTCGGCGTGGGTGACCAGCACCCAATCCAGGCGCCAGATCCCCAGGCGCCTCAAATAGGGGACCACCACAAATCGCCCCGGATCGCTGCCGGTTCGGGTGCCCCCGGCGTCGATGAGCATCGTGGTCGCGTCCGGGAATTCGATGAGCGTCGCGTCGCCCTGGCCCACCGGGATAAAGTGCACCCGCAATTGGCCGCGCGACTCGGCCGGGCGCGGCAAGAGCCCGCTCGAGAGCCCTAGCAATAAGAAGGCGACCGACAGGAGCATCGCCCGCGGCTTCCAGCGGCTGCTTGTCCACAGAAGCGCCGCGACTACCAGCGCGATGACCGCCCACCATGGCGCGCTGCCGGTTATCCATTGTGAGCCCGGCAGCCGCGCCGCCGCGTCCATCACAGGGCGCATCGCCAATAGGATGTCGGTGCTGCGCGCGATGACCCAGAACCCCGGGCCGGGCAATATCATCGACAAAAACGCGCCGCCCACCAGGATCGGAAAGACGACCGCGCTCACAAAAGGCGTCACCACCAAATTGACCCAGAACCCGCATAGCGCCACCTCGCCGAATTGCGCGGCGAGCGTCGGGATCGTGGCGATGGTCGCGCTGGTGGACACCCCGACGAAGAGCCCGGCGGCCCGCGCTCGCCGGTGCCAGGTCGCCTCCGGGCCGCCCAATAGATCGATGGGTGCGGCGAGGATCGGCGGGCGAAAGCGCAAGAATAGTAGGATCCCCAACGTCGCCGCGAAGCTGAGCTGAAACCCCAGATCCACGACCACCGCCGGTTGCCAGACGGTCAGCCCGATCGCCGCGATCGCCAGGGCATGAAATGGGCACAGCGGGCGCAGCATCAGCAGCGCGCCCACGCCGACGGTGAGCACGGTCCAGGCCCGGATGGCCGAGATGGGCGCGCCGATCAGCAGCACATAGCTTCCCAGCAGCGCGATGACCGCCATTCCGCACACCCGCCGGCGCCCGAAGCGGCGCAGCAACCCCGGGAACCTGCCGACCCCCACACCCGTCACCCACCAGACAATCGCGGCGAGCACGCCCAGGTGAAGCCCCGAAATCGCCAGAAGATGGCTGGTGCCGGTCTGTTGGAATGGTGCGACCGTCTCGGCCTCTAAGAAGCTGCGGTTCGCGGTGGTCAGCGCCAGGGCGAGCGCCGCGTTTTGCCCGCTGAGCCCGCGCAGAAGATGGCCCTCGAAGTGGCTCCTCGAGAGGCCCAGCGCGCGGCGAAATGCGCGCAGTGGGCTGCGCTTGAGCGCAGCGCGATCGAGCGCCTCCACGATGATCGGCTCCAGGGCCAGGGCGCGGGCGTCGGTCCCCTTGGCGGCCATGCGCTCGCGCGCGGCGCGCAAGCGAGGGAACGCGCGCTTGGGGTAGCGCTCCAGGCGGGCGAAGACCTCGATGCGATCGCCGGGAAGCACCGGCGCGCGCAGGGCCTTCGCGCTATGGTGCTCGCTGGCGTCGTTGGGCACAAAGAGGTTTAGCTGGAGCGTCGCGGCGCGCGGCGCCCGCCCGTCGAGCTCCAGCAACTCGACGCCGACCGCCCAACCATTTGGCGTGCGGCGCGGCGTCTGCGTCACGCGCGCCCGCAGCACCCCTTTGACCCGGAGATCGTCGGGAATCAGGGGCGATCCCAAGAAGGAGGCGCGATCGCCGGTTGTCGCAGAGATTTTCTCAAGACCTGATTCGGCCGGCCAGAGCGCGTTAAAAACGCTGCCGAGCGCCACCGTGACCAGGGCGCTGAGCAATAATTTCTGGCGCAATAAGCGGTACATTCGCCTCCCTTCACACCGGTTTTTCGTGCATCCGTTGACAACTCGGCAACGGCGTTCCTATAAGCCTGCTCTTTCGTTTTCGGCAAAACGGGTCGAAACGTTGCGCGATTTTCCCCAAGACAGCTCGAAGCGCGCGTGATTTCGCGGGCAGAGGGGGTGTTAGAAACTTCGCCAAAACCCCCTAAATAGGGGTGTTTTCAGGTGGAAAACGAGTTTTCCTCAGGGTTTTCCAGAGGTTTTCCACAGGGCGGTTGAGGTTTCCCACACCCGCGTGCTCGCGCTCACGCGACGCGTCGAAAATAACGATCTTCGTTTTTTGGCGCTCTAAGTGTCCGTAATTGCGGGGGTTTTAGGGTGTGTTCGCGTTCGTTGCTCAGATCTTCGGCGATCTTCTGGGCGCGCCAGAGATCGCGAGTGGCCGTGCCTGTGGAAAACCTGTGGGTTAAGTTGTGGCTTTCGGTGGGGAAGCTGTGGAAAAGGTGTGGTTCTCCGCAGTATTAAAAAAATATCAAAAAATATTTGACCCAATATTCAGTGTTCAGGCTTAATGCCCGCGCGTGTAATTTTTGTGGAATTCTCTGCGGGTTGTCTGCGTTAACGCGGTGGCCAAAGACAGGGATCGTTGGGCAAAAGAGTGAAATTTTAGAAATATCGAGCTCAATTAGGCTATTTCAGCGCCAATTGGCGGTCGGAGACTTGCACACATAAGAGGTGCGCTCTATGAATCACCGGCCAATAGGATAGGTTGTTCAGACGTCGCAACATAGGTTGTCACCCCATGTACAAGTTTCTCGAAAAAATATTTGGTTCCGCCAACAGTCGTTTCCTCGAAAGTTGCCAGCCCCAGGTTGATGCAATTAACGCGATGGAGGCGACCATCTCGAAGTTGACGGACGAGGAGCTCAAGGCGCAGACGCCCAAGCTCAAGCAAAAGCTCGCCAATGGCGCGACGCTCGACGATATCTTGGTCGAGGCGTTCGCGACCGGACGTGAGGCGGGTAAGCGTACCCTGGGGATGCGCCACTATAATACGCAGCTTATCGGCGGCATCGCGCTGCATCGCGGCGAGATCGCCGAGATGAAGACCGGTGAGGGTAAGACGTTGGTGGCGACGCTGCCGCTGTACCTCAACGCGCTGGCGGGCAAAGGCGCCCAGCTCATCACGGTCAACGACTACCTGGCCAGCCGTGACGCGAAGTGGATGGGGCATATCTACAACTTCCTTGGCATGTCGGTCGGCACGGTCGTCGGCGACCAGTCGCCGGCCGTGCGTCGGGAGGCCTATTGGGCCGACATCACCTACGGCACCAATAACGAGTTTGGCTTCGATTATCTGCGCGATAATATGAAGAATAACCTCGAGGACTTCGTCCAGCGTCCGCTGCACTACGCGATTATTGACGAGGTTGACTCCGTCCTGGTCGACGAGGCGCGTACCCCGCTGATCATCAGTGGTAAGGCGGACCGCTCCACCGAGCTGTACCTGCAGGTCAACGCGATCGTGCCGTATCTTAAGCGCGACGAGGACTACCTGGTCGACGAAGAGCATCGCACCACGACGCTCACCGACGCCGGTGTCGAGAAGGTCGAGGCTCAGATGAACCTCGATAACCTCTACGACGCCAATAATATCGAGATGATCCACCACGTGGCCAAGGCGCTGCAGGCCCACACGCTCTATAAGAAGGACGACCAGTATATCGTCCACGACGGCGAGGTCATCATTGTCGATGAGTTCACCGGTCGCCCGATGCCGGGACGGCGCTGGTCGGACGGGCTGCACCAGGCGGTCGAGGCCAAAGAGGGCGTGCCGATTCAGGAAGAGAACCAGACGCTCGCGACGGTCACCTTCCAGAACTTCTTCCGCATGTACGACAAGCTCGCCGGCATGACCGGTACCGCCGAGACCGAGGCGGCCGAGTTCCACGAGATCTACGGTCTCTCCACGGTGGTTATCCCGACCAACCGTCCGATCGCGCGAAAAGACTATGATGACGTGATCTACAAGAGCTATCGCGAGAAGTTCAACGCGATCGTCGACACGATCGTGGAGTGCAACTCGCGCAACCAGCCGGTGCTCGTCGGTACGACCAGCGTCGAGAAGTCCGAGGCGATCAGCCAGGTGCTTCGCCGCAAGAAGATCAAGCACGAGGTCCTCAACGCTAAGCAGCACGGGCGTGAGGCGCAGATCGTCGCGCAGGCAGGACGCCTGGGCGCGGTGACCATCGCCACCAACATGGCCGGTCGTGGTACCGATATTCTGCTGGGCGGCAACGCCGAGTTCCTCGCCGAAGAAGTCGCCGGCGAGCAGACCGTGCCGATCGGAACGCCCGAGCATGAGCGTCACCAATTCTATACGCCCGAGTATATCGCGGCCTTCGAGAAATTCGACGCCCAATGCCGCGCCGAGAAAGAAGAGGTCATGAAGGCCGGTGGTCTTTACGTGATGGGTACCGAGCGCCACGAATCGCGGCGTATCGATAACCAGCTGCGTGGTCGCGCCGGCCGTCAGGGTGACCCGGGCGCCAGCCGCTTCTTCCTGTCGCTTGAGGATGACCTGCTGCGCATGTTCGGCGCCGACCGCGTCGCGCGCATCATGGACACGCTGCGCATGCCCGAGGGCGAGCCGATCGTGCACAAGATGGTCAACCGCAGCATCGAGAACGCGCAGAGCAAGGTTGAGGCGCGTAACTTCGACATTCGTAAAAACCTGCTTGAGTACGACGACGTCCTCGATAAGCAGCGAACCACGGTGTACGCGCTTCGCCGCGGCGTGCTCGAGGGGCAAGACGCCGAGGGGCGCAGCCTTCAGACGATGATGCTCGACGTGTTCGAGGATGTCTGCCTGGCGACCATCGACACCTACGCTTCGCGCGAAGTCCGCCAGGACGACTGGAACCTCAGCGGCCTGAATATCGCGCTGGAGCATATCTTCGGGATCGAGTTCGACCTGACCAGTTCGCGCAGCCGCGACAGCATTGAGCGCAAGGTTTGGACCGAGGTCATGGAGATCTTCGACGCCAAAAAAGCCAATATGCAGGAGCTCGCCGACCAGATTAACGAGCACCGCGAAGCGCGTATCGAGGAGCTTGAGGCGGCCAACGCGGAGAATAACGATTGGAGCGTGCCCGAGGAGTTGAGCGAAGTCGTCAGCGGCGACGACCTCTTCGACGAGCAGGTTCGCAACCAATACCTGATGGCGATTGACCGCTATTGGCGCGAGCATCTGCAGGCCATGGACCAATTGCGCGACGGCATTGGCATGCGCGGCTACGCGCAGAAGGACCCGAAGAACGAGTATAAGAAAGAGGGCTATGCGCTCTTCCTTGACATGATGATGAACGTGAAGCGTCGGGTCGTCGAGTTCGTCTCGAAGATGCAGGTCGAGACCCCGGCCGCGCTGCGCCCGCGCCCCGAGCCCCAGGTGCCCAAGCGCATCGAGTTCAACCGCGCCCCCGCGGCCGAGCCCGAGGTCGCCGAGGATACCTTCGAGCGCGAGCTCCCCAAGGTCGGCCGCAACGATCCGTGTCCTTGTGGCAGCGGGCTAAAATACAAGCGCTGCTGCATGGACCAAGATCACGCCAACGCCTAATGAGCGCCCGGAGTCTATGATGTTTATTTTCGTTGAGAAACTTGAATTCATCGGCTCTCATGGCTTCTACGAAGTGGAGCGCCGCGAGGGGCGCCGCTTCCAGGTTGATCTAAAGGTCCATCTCGGCGAGCTGCTGGCTGTGCGCGACGACAAGCTCGAGCATACCCTCGACTACCGCAGCCTCGCCGAGATCATCGTCGCCGTGGGCACCGGCGAGAGCTACAAGCTCGTCGAGCGCATGGGCGACGAGATCCTGACCCGCGTCTTTGACCAACATTCCGCGGTTCTCTCCGCGGACCTCACGATTCGCAAATTCGCCACCGAAGTCCCCGGCGACCCTGAATGCGTAGGCATTCAGATGCAGCGTAAGCGCCCTACCATTTAAACCGGCTTCTAAAATGTTCGAGCGAAGCGGCTTTCACTTCTTCACATTCCGGGGGATCGACGTCGCCGTCAGCCCCTGGTATCTCCTGCTGATGGCCTTCTATATGTTCAGCCCGATGCTCGGGTCGGGCTCGGGGAACGCGGCGAACGCGTTCTTCGGCGGGCTGATGACCGTGCTGGCGATCACCGTTTCGTTGATCGTCCACGAGTTCGGGCATGGGTTCGTGGCCAAATTCTACCGGCTGCGCCCGTCGATCCTATTGCATGGTTTTGGCGGCCTGTGCTCCCATGACATCGCGTCGAGCGACAAAGATGACGCGTTGGTCGTGTTCGCGGGGCCGGCCGCCCAGCTCGTATTCGCGGGGGGCGTGTTTTTGTTGAACACCTTCTTGTTGGCCGGGCTTAATCTCGGAACGGCGACCCCCCTATTGAGCAGTTTTGTCTACGCGCTGATATTCTTTAGCGTCTTCTGGGCGCTCCTGAATCTGCTGCTACCGATCTGGCCGCTCGACGGCGGACAGCTCTTTCACCTGTTCCTGCGCCGACTGATGCCCGAGGACAAGGCGCGCGCGCTGGCGCTGCGCGTGAGCATCTTCCTGCTGATCCCGCTGGGCATCTTCGCGTTTATGAAGGCCGGCATCTTCCTGGCGATCCTGATCGTCTATATCCTGATGTATAATTTCCAATTGCTAAATAGCGGCCAGGACCTCGCCGGACGCGCCTCGGGCGCGCGGGCGGCCCAGTCGCCGGCCTCCGCCTTCCAGGACGAACTCCTGGGGGACGCCGAGCGTGCCCTGGCCGACGAGGACTTCCGCGAGGCGTACCGCGTGTGCCATCAGCTGCGCTCGACCGGCGCCATGCCCGATAAGATGCTCGCGCGGGTCTGGGAGATCCTGGCGGTCAGCGCCGTCGCGATGGAGCGCTTTGAGGAGGCCGAGTCCTACCTGGAGCGCGCGCCTAATACCGCCGCTGTGCGCCGCGCGCGGGAGTTGGCGCAGCCGCATCTGGGCTAAGTTTACCCAGTGCGCGGGCCGCTGATTTAGCGCCCAATGGCAAAATATCCTGGGCGGGGAAATGTTGTTATCGGCCAAATCATCCTTAGATTTGGCCTGTGACTTTTGCTGCAATGATGCCTCGCCGGTTCACTCGGTGGGGCATCGTTCGGCTGCTTCCTACCCAGGACTCATCATGCCCGTTCCCTTCTTTCCACATGGACCGGATCCTCGGCGCGCCTCGCTGACCTACGCGCCGCTTGAGGTGCCGCAGGGGCCGAGTCGCGCGCGCAACGAGGGCGAGGAGGACGGGGACTCGCCGCGAATGTGGGTTAGCCCAAAGGCCGACGAGCTCACGGTGTCACAGCTGCGCAAGGACTATTACCGCCGAGTGCGCCAGCACGCGCTGGTCGAGCGGGTCAGCCGCTTCGCGGTCTTCTTGGCGGAGTCCAAATATGACCCCAACCATTGTCACGACTTCATGCGGGCGGCCGTTCAGGCCCTGTGCGACGGGCTCGGCGCGGACTCGGCCTATATGCTCGAGCTGGTGGCTGAGGCCGTGGCGTTCCGCGTCAGCGCCTATGCCGGGCGCGCCATCGACACCTACGAGCCAAAGTCCGGCGCGCCATGTCCGGTGCACGCGCAGCACGCGTCGCGCGCCGAGACCGCGGCCGGCTGGGCCTTACGCAGCAATCATGTGGTGCGTGTCGACGACTATGCCAAAGAGGAGCGATTTGAGCGCGAGAGTTGGCCGGAGCAGGACACGGTGCGCAGCGCGATCAATATGCGCGTGCAGGGCGGCAAGGAGCCCTACGGGGTGCTGGTGGCCCAGTCCGAATCGCCTGGGCGCTTCTGTGAGACCGACGCGATCTTTGTGCAAACGCTCGCTAACCTGGTCTCCCAGCGCCTGGCATGCGCGCGGGCGGAGTATCATCAGCGGCGCATGTACGAGGAGTTTCGCCGCATGATGAACGCGCGCGAGGAGGCGTTGTCCATCATCTCGCACGACCTGCGCAGCCCCGCGACCACCGTCAAGCTCAGCCTCGAGGTGCTACGCCGCTCGCTGCAGGGCGCGGCGATGTCGCTGTCGCCCGAGCAGATCGAGCGGGCGGTCACCCGCGCCAATGCCGGCATCAATCGCATGATGGCGATGATGGACGAGCTCCTGGCGATGAACCGCGCCGAGGGCGACACCTTCAGCCTGGTGCGCGGGCCTGTCGACCTGCGCGAGGTGGTCGAGGCGGTGCTGCGCGAGTTGAAGGAGCCGATCGCGGCCTCGGGGAGCGAGATTTGCGTCGACGGCCCGGACTCGCTGGTCGGGCAATGGGACCGCATTCGTGTCGAGCAAATTGTGTCGAACCTCCTCTCGAACGCGATCAAATATGGGGAGGGCAAGGCGATCGCTGTGGAGTTCGAGCGCTGCGACTCGATGGCCGTCTTTTCGGTGCGAGACCAGGGCGTCGGGATCGACCCGGAGAATCACAGACGGGTATTTGAGCGCTTCGTGCGCGTGCGCGCGCCGGGCGAGAGTGACCAGGATAAGCAAGCGCAAAGCCTAAGGGATTCAAATAGTTACGGGCTTGGTTTGTGGATCGTGAAGCGAGTGGTCGAGGCGCTTGGCGGGTCGATTTGCCTGCGCAGCGGCCTGGGCGCGGGGAGCGCCTTCACCGTGGAATTACCGCTTAGCCCGTAGCTATCAGGATATTGAGATCGCCAGATAGACGCCGAAAGCCGCGAGCGCCAGCAGCAGTCCGATAAGCACAACGCCGGCGTGCGAGAGCCAATCTTCGGCGGCGGGTTTGCCTTCGATGGGCGCGGCCAGGTAGGCAGATTTCGGCGCGTCGATCGTCTCCACGAGGTCTTTGACCCCGGAGCGATTCGCCGGGCGAGCGAAGGCTGGTGGCGGCCTCAGGGGGGGGGCGGGTTGCGCGCGCAGCGCGGTTCGCGGCGCCGAGGCGTGGTGCGACGCCGGCAGCGGAAAGGGCGGCGGGAGCGGGGTTGAGATATCGCTGGTCAACTGCATAAGCGCGCCCCAGGAGGGCGTGTCGGGGTTGAGTGATTGGGTGTTCGGGCTGGGGCGAGTCGGCCGCGGCGCGAGCGGCGGCTTCGCGGCAGGCTCTGCCTCATCACTGTCTTCGTCGGAGCCGCTGCCTTTGTTGCCGTTGGACTTCTGGCGGGCGCGCTGGTTTCGCACCATGCGCGCCAGCATCTCCGGGGGCATCGCGACGTCGGTCGCGGCCAGGTCGCTTAAGTCCAGGCGAAAATAGGTCGCGGTGGTCTGCGACGCATGATCCAGCGCCTCATAAAACGCGTCGGCGTCCACGAAGCGGTTGCCCGGATGTTTGTTGAGCGCGGCGAGCAACGCCTTGCCCAGCGTGGTCCATGCCAGCTTCGGCGGCAGCTGAGCGCGGGTGTGAATCTGGCTATAGAGAACCTCGGTGAGCGTGTCGCCGCGAAAGGTCTGCTGGCCGGTGAGCATCTCCAAAAGCATCAGCGCGACCGCGTAGACATCGGTAGCCTTGCAGGATTTTTGGTGCACCAGGGTCTCGGGCGCAAGATACGCCGCGGTGCCGCAGATCTCGGCCTCCCGGTCGTCGTCGGGGTCCTGGCCGGGCAGCGCGTCGAGGCTGGCAGCCAGCCCATAATCCATCACCTTGACCTGCTGGCCGCCGCGGCGCCGCGGCAGCAAGATGATATTGCGCGGCTTGAGATTGCGGTGAATCTGGCCCTGCGCGTGCGCCTCGCCGAGCCCGTCGAGGATCTGCATGCCGATGTCGAGCACCCAGCCCACTGAGAACGGCGCGCCGCGCTCGATCAGCGTGCGCAGCGTCGCCCCCTGCAAAAGCTCCATCACCAGATAGAGCGACCCGTCGGCCTGGCCGAAGTCCAGCAGGCGGCAGTTGTTGGGGTGGTAGAGGTTCTGGGCCAGGTGCACCTGGCGGATCAGGCGTCGGCGAATGGCCGGGTGGCCCGAGATATCCGGGCGCAGCAACTTCAGCGCGACCTCCCGGCCCATCGTGATATGGCGCGCGCGCAGCACCATGCCCAGCGCCCCGTAGCCAATCACCGACTCGACGCGGTAGCGTCCTCCTAAAAGCTCTCCGACGCGCGCCGCGCCATCGGTGCGCCCCTCAGGATCTTGCGAGATCATAGAAAAACCGTGGCCTGGTGCCCGCTACCGCAGCGCCCCTAATTGGCGGACAGGAGTCAAGTGAGAGCGCGCAGGGTATGCGCAGCGCGCGAGGAAAGACCCGAATCTTCCCTTATTCCCAACCTAATCACCGACTCCCGGGACGCGAGGCCCCCCAGCAATTTTTACTGAAAACGCCAGGTGGAGCCCTGCGCGCTGTCCATGACCTCGACGTTGAGCGCGGCCAATTTGTCGCGCAGCGCGTCGGCGCGCGCCCAGTCCTTGGCCGCGCGCGCTTCTTCGCGCTCCACGATCATGCGGTCGACTTCGGCCACGTCGATGTTGAGGGCGGCGGCGCGAAGGTCGCGGATCTCGCGAAGCACGTCGGCCGGGGTGCGCTGCAAAATGCCGAGCACCGCGCCGCATTTCTGCATCGCCTCGGCGACCTTAAACAGCGTCCACGCCCGGTCGGCGTCGGGCTTCTTGGCCGATTGCGTCAGCTCATTGCCGACCTTGGCGACCTCGCCGAGCACCGCGATGGCCTTGGGCGTGTTGAAGTCATCGGCGAGCGACTCTTCAAAGCGGTCCAGGTAGCTATTGAGCGTGTCGGCGGTTCCCTCGACGAAGTTCGCCTCGGCCGGGGCGCTGGCGCGCGACGCGTCGACCCGGGCGAGCACCGCGTCGATGCGCTCGAGCGTGGTGTAGAAATACTCGACCCGGTCGGTCGCGTCGTTGAGCGCGTCCATCGAGTAGGTGATGGGCTTGCGATAATGCGTGGCGTGGAAGAAATAGCGGATGCCCTCGGCGTGGAAGCCGCTCAGGGCGTCGCGGGTTGTCCAGAAATTCCCCAGTGATTTCGACATCTTACGTTCGATCGCCGCGCCGCTCTCGTCGACCTCGGCCACGTTGACCATGCCGACGTGCATCCAATTTCGCGAGAACTCGGCGTGGGTGCAGGCCTCGGCCTGGGCGATCTCGTTCTCGTGGTGCGGGAAGACCAGGTCGCGCCCGCCGCCGTGGATATCGATGGTCGAGCCCAGGTGATGGGTGCTCATCGCCGAGCATTCGATATGCCAGCCCGGGCGCCCCGCGCCCCACGGCGACTCCCAGCTCGTCTCGCCGTCTTTGGCCTTCTTCCACAGGGCGAAGTCAAAGGGGTATTCTTTGCGCTGGGCCGATTCGTCTTCCGAGTCCACGCGCCCCGAGCGCCCCGCCTCCATATCGTCGAGCCTGCGCCGCGACAGCTTGCCATAGTCGGCGAATTCGCGGACCCGATAATAAACATCGCCGTCGGACTCATAGGCGTAGCCCTGCTTGATCAGCGAGTCGACCATGGCGATGATCTGCGGGATATGCGTGGACACCGTCGGCTCGACGTCGGCCGGCGCGATGCCCAGGGCGTTCATATCGCGGGTCAGCTCGGCGATAAAATGCGCCGACAGCTCCAGCGGGTCTTGGCCCACCTCGGCCGCGCGCGCGATGATCTTATCATCGACGTCGGTGTGGTTTCGCACATATTTGAGGTCGTAGCCCAGCGAGCGAATAAAGCGCTGCACGACGTCGAAGACCACGAAGACGCGCGCGTGCCCGATATGGGTGAGGTCATAGACCGTGACGCCGCACACATAGAGGCTGATCTTGCCGGGAACCAGCGGTTCCACCACGCGTTTCTCGCCGCTGAGCGTATCTTGGATGCTAAAAGGACGTAGTTTTATGGAGTCAGAGGCCATCGATTATATCTCTTAGAAATGGGCACAGTTGTTGACAGGGTTGATTTAGCACCAACGTTGATCGCGCGCAAACCATTTGCCTCCGAGCCCAAGCCCCGATATATGCGGGAGCGCGAGTTGCGATGGGCGCGCTCGCGACCGTGTTGAAAAACGCCGCGCTCTAAGACAGAAAGGACGTCCTACGCCATGAGCTCCGAGAACCCCTTAGCCGTTCGAAATATCGGATTTTATAAATTCGTCGCCGTCGCCGAACCCGAAGCCTTTCGCCAGCGCCTCGAGGATTTGTGCAACGCGCACGCGCTCAAGGGCACGATTATCGTGGCCACCGAGGGCATCAACGCGATGTTGGCGGGCGCCCCGGCCGCCTGCGACGCTTTCGTCGCCGCGCTCGACACCCTGCACGACCTGGCGGACTTAAGCGGGCTTGAGATCAAGACCTCGGACTCGGAGGAGTCGCCTTTTAAAAAGATGAAGGTCAAGATCAAGCCCGAGATCGTCACCATGCGCGTCGGCGAGCTCGACCCCAGCGCCCCCAACGCCCCGCACCTGGCCCCGGAGACCTTCCGCGACTGGTTGCGCAGCGGCGAGTCAATGGTCGTGATCGACACCCGCAATGACTATGAATACGAGTTGGGCACTTTCCGCGGCGCGCTCAACCCGAATACCCGCTCCTTTCACGAATTCCCCGACTACCTGCGCGCCCACCAGGAGGAGCTCAACGCCCAGAAGGTCGTGATGTTCTGCACCGGCGGCATTCGCTGCGAAAAAGCCACGCGCTGGATGCTCCAAAACGACTTCGACGAGGTCTACCAGCTCGACGGCGGCGTGCTCAATTATTTCGCCCGCGTCGACGACGCCGACAAGGATTGGGAGGGCGACCTCTTTATCTTCGACGAGCGCGTCGCCCTAGACACAAAGCTCAACGAGACCCCGGCGACCCTGTGCCGAGAATGTGGCTCGCCCATCGCGCGCGACCAGCAGGCGTGCGTGTGTGAGGCGGCGTCGACACAGGCCGGCTAATTCGGCGCAGGCGCGGTGTGCGGCGATCTCGGCCGACATCGCGCCTCGCGAAAATTCACATCTTTAGAACCGCCAGCCCACGTTGACGCTCGGGCTCCACGCCGGCGCGAGCGCCCCGGCGCGCCCCAGCTCGACCTTCAGTCCCTCGCGCCGCTCGCGGTTGTATTTCTCGACGCCCAGGATGCTGGTGCTGATGCTCCCGACATACGCGATGCCGGCGGTGCCGGCGCCGATCCACAGAAACTCCGATTGGTCGGTGACCAGGCCGTAGCTGACAAAAGACGCGGCGAAGACCAAAAATGAGAAGGCCAGGCCGGCGTAGAAATATTGCTCGGTATAGATATTTCCCAGCCCCGGCAGCAGCAGGTTTCGCCCGACCGCGCCCGAGACCGTCAGGCGCGAGGCTTCGTAGATCTCGCGGCGATGCTCCAGCCCCAAAAACTGCGCCTCGCCGCGCGCCGATGCGTCGGCGTCCGATGCTTCCTCGACCACCGTCGTCTCGCTCGGCGCCTGCTGGGCGTGGGCGAGTTTGGGGCCGTACCCGGGGCTGAGCAGCAGCCCGCCCAGAATCAGCGTCCAGGCGAGCAAATGGCGGAGGGCGGTAATATATGCGCTATTTTGCATGATTTCTTGGATCGACATCGGATTAAATGCAGCCTGATAGAATATTGCTCAAATCTGGTGTACACGCATAGCCTGAGTCATGGTCGGCGTGGAAGCATCCACGGCGGCGTTGGCTGGGTTAACTGATACTCGCACGGACCGTCGAGCGTCAAAGGCTTCAATTCGGAATTCAAGCATATGGCTGAACCCTTCGTTTTTCGATTCGCACCGGGGGAGCATGGCGCTCCGGAAGTAATGTACGTGGCCGATGTGCGCTGCGAGTGCGGGCTGTGCCGGCATACTCAGATGCAGCGCTTTTATCATTCCACGCCCCTGCACCCCTTGACGCTGGCCCACCTTGGAAAGTTGGTGGGCGAGGTGCCGCAGAAGGCTGACTACGCGTGTGAGAATTGCGGTGAGCACGTCGGCCCCGAGCAGGTGGTCGACGCGGTGCTGACCTACGGATTCCCCGACGATAGCGGGGTGATCCGCGCGTTCGTGTCCATCCCGCACCGCCGCCACGACGCTTTGCAATCTTCAGAAGCCCCGAAAGTTGAATACGAGCTGATCTCGCGTCGGCGACTCGACCCGCAGGAATTGCCGGGTTGGGAGCCCGTGGGGGAGCGCGGCGTGGTCAAAAAGCGCCTGGACGAGGCGGTGGTCGAGCGCATCTTAGGCCGCGCGTTTAGCCCCAAATTATTGTGGGTCGAGCTCTTCGAAGATTGGGTGGAAGACCCCGACGGCGGCGCCTATGCGTGCGCGGCGCCGGGGTATTGGTTCTTTATCGACCAATCCGAAGACCTCACCGGCGAGCTTGCCGAGTCGATCGACGACGCCGATTTCTGCGACGCCAGCGACGCCGGCGACCTGATGGTGATTCCGCTGCTTGAGTCGATCCCGAGCGCGCTCGCCACGCATCGCTACCCCGAGCAGATGCCCGGGCATTGGCGTGAGTGGATGAGTGAGTCGGCGCGCGAGGCTCTCGACGCCGGCGACGCCTGGGCCGAGGCGCATGTGTCGCGCAGCGGCGTGGTCGAGATTATGCGCGAGACCTTCGATCTTGCCCGGCTCACCTATAAGATCGACGAGACCGCGGTGGACGTCTTCTTCAGCGAGATCACCACCCCCGGCGAGGAAGTCTACGGCCGCGGCGTGGCCGTTTCCTCGGTGTTGCGCCGCGCGGTTTATACCGGCATTACCCCGCAGGAATCCGGCCGGCTGACCGCCGAAGAGATCGTCGGGATGCTCCTGCGCGTCTGGGAGCCCAAATAAGTTGTGTTTGAGCGCGATTTTCAACGCGCTGATGATAGATGCCCGTTAAGTCCTCTACCTTTAACTGTCTCATTAATTTAGGAGTTCGTTATGCATAGCAGTTGGTTTTTGGCGTTTCATATCATCGGTATTATCATGTGGATGGGCGGACTCTTTGGGCTCACCATGCACGCGGCCATTCACACCAAGTTGAAAGACGCGCCGCTTGACGAGATGGCGGGCTACGAGACCAAGTCCTATTTTATGGGCGCGCTCCCCGGAATGATCCTCACCGTCGGCGCCGGGTTGGCGCTGCTCTTTGGCAACCCCGCCGGCGTTGGGTATTTTCTTAAGGCCGACGGGATTTATGGCACGACCTTCCACGTTAAGTTGCTGCTGGTCGTCATCTTGATCGTCATTGACCAGGTCTTTCTCTATAAAATGCGCACCTTCCACAAAAACGGCGTCGGCAATCGCAAGGCGTTTATGGCGATGCACGGCTCCATCGGGCTGTGCTTCATCATCATCGTGATCCTGATGATGACGCGCGTGCTCGCTTAACCCGTTCGCGCCGAGGCATCCACGAAGCCACGCCATGAAGATAACGATCCAAAATCGCGCCCCCGGCCAGGTCCCCTGGGGGGCCCTGGCCATGCTCCCGCTCTTCGCCATGCCCATCGGGGGGTGGCTGGTCGAGCAGGGGTGGGCGGATTTCGGAACGTGCGCGGCCAAGGTCAGCCTCGGCGTCCCCTGCGTAACCTGCGGCTCGACCCGCGCGACCCTGCACCTGCTGCACGGCGAGCTCGGCGCGGCGGTCGCGATGCAGCCGCTGACCATCCTGGTTTATTTCGCCCTCGCCATCGTCGGTCTTCCCAGCCTCGTCCTTTTTATCGCGAATAAATATCCCCATATTGAATATACCCGCCGCGAAGCACTCGCGTTCAAGGCGGCGCTGATCGTGCTGCCCATCCTGACCTGGGTGTATTTGCTCAAGGCCGGCATCTGAAACCAGCGCGACGCGCTTGAAGGAATACCATGGCATTAGAAATCCGAGATTATGTCGCCCGGGCCAAAGCCAACCCAAGCACCGAGTATATTCAGGACCTATGGCAGGCCGTCTTTTTGCTCAAGGGGTGGTATTTTTTGCCCGCCGAGAGCCGCGAGGGCTGCGAGCGCCCCAGCGTGATGATGGTCGGCGGTGAGCCGTGGCTGGTGGCGTTCACCAATATTCGCCAGCTCAAGGCCTTTTCGCGCGCGACCGGCCGCGCCGGGGCCAACGGCGAGTTCTATTTGCTCGTCATTGACCCTCGCCAGGCGATGCACCAGGTCATCGAGATCGCCGACCACATCGAGGGCGTGATCTTTAACCCGGACTCCCTGGCGACCTTCCGCGCCCCGGTCCACGCGCTTCTTCAATACGCGGAGCATTTCGGCGTGCCCCTGGATATTTGAGCGTCCTTGTGCATCGCCCTACTAATATTTAAGATTCCCTCCCGAGTTGCGATTCGGTAGTTGTTTTCGCAGCATATTATGTTGCGCTGCCGGCTTCATCCCTGCACAATAGCGAAGCGCAACTGCGCAGAAGTATCCGTATTTGGTCCCGAGGAGTGGCGTGACGAACGAAACTATCCTGGTTGTCGATGCCGACACCAAGAGTCAGAAAGTTCTTGAAATCAGCTTTAAGAAGGCTGGATACCGAGTCATCATTACCGAGTCTGTCAGCGAGGCGCGCCGCGCCGTGGAGTCTGGCGAGCCCGATGTGATCGTCTGCGATACTCAATTCCCGGGCGCCTCGGCGGAGGATGGCTTTTCCTTCTGCAAGAGCCTGCGAAATCATCCAAAATGGCGGGACATCCCCTTCGTCTTCTTGACCGAGCAGCGCTCGCTGCCCGAGAAGATGCGCGGCCTCGAGATGGGGGCCGATGAGTATTTGACCAAGCCGATTTATATCAAAGAAGTTACGAGTCGGGTTGAGTTTTTGCTCAACAAACGCGCCCAGGCGCGCTTGAGCGGCGGGGAGGCAGAGGCGTTTAAGGGCGATCTGGCCGACGTCACGATGATCGATTTGCTGCAAACGATCGGGCGGGAGCAGCGCTCCGGCTCGCTCGAGATCGAGCGATCGACCCGCAAGGGCGCGGTGTATTTCCAGGAGGGGAATATCCTCGACGCGCAATGCGGAAAGCTGCGCGGCGAAGACGCGCTATACCGCTTGATGCTCTGGCCCGACGGCAACTTCCGCGTGCAATATTATTCGAACGCGGGGCGCGCCGACCATATCCTTAAAAACTCGGGCGAGCTTCTGCTCGAGGGGATCGTTCGGCTCGAGCAGTGGAATGACCTGAGCGCCGAGCTTCCGCCGCTGAGCAGCATTTATGAGGCGGACTACCAGCGTTTGCCCGACCTCTTGGCGCAACTTCCCGACGAAGCCGGGCGCCTGGTGCGCCTCTTTGACGGGCTGCGCTCGCTGCGCGATATCGTCGACGACAGCCCCTATGACGACATCACAACGCTTCAGATTATGAGCCGTCTGCTCAGCGAGGACGTGTTGAATCGCGTCTCCGACAGCGAGCAAGATGGGCAGCAGGCGCCGTCGAACCTCGAGGCCTGGCTGGCTGGCAGCCGCGGGCAGGCCGCGATGCAGTTGGCCGAGCCTTCGCAGGCATTTAGTGGCGATTATGTCGATGATCTTCCCGAGGGTCAGGGGCATTGGAATGTGCGATGGGGCGACGATGTGCCCGATGACGACGCGTTGGTTCAGGAGCTGCACGAGCGCGAGGCCGCTCGCCGCGAGGAAGAGGCCAAGCACCTGCTGCGCGAGAGCGGTCGCTTCCGCGTGACCGTTCCGCTGGACTCCCCGGCGGGATTTGGCGAGCTGCCCGAGGATTATGATGATGAGGCTGGGTTTCGGCGTAGCACTGCGAAGATTCCTCCGGTGGACGGCGAGCCGCCCGGGGCCGAGTCGGTGCGCAAGCGGCGTTTAACGCCGATCTCTGCCCCCAACGCCGCCGGTGGTCACAAGCCGCTGCCGGCCGATCAAACATCGCCCGGCATCCAGATCGCCCGGATTTTTGACGAGCCCGAGGCCGTCGAGGAAGAGCAAGAAGCGCCGGCGCCGGCTCCCGAACAGGCTCCGGTTCAAGAGTCGGTGCAAGAGGAGCCTGCCCACGACGCGCCGGTTCAAGACGAGCTGGCCCTGGAAGATGAGCCGTCCGAAGCGCGCTCCCGCACGGTCACCGACGCCTGGGAGGTGATGCTTTCGGAGGTCGAAGATGCGGCCGAAGAATCGGCGCAGCCGGTCAATGAGGTCGTGGACGAGGAAGACTCCGACGCGAGCATCAGCCGCCGCGCAGCCGCCGTCGAAGAGGCCGCGACGGTGACGCGCGAAGCCTCGCAGCGCCTGCGCGACACCGCGCCGATGCCGAGCGCGGAGCCTGCTGAAGTCGAGGTTGAGACACCCGAGGAGCGATCCGAGGAAGATTCATCTGTGGACGCGCCCGAAGACGCGACGTCTGACGCGATGGCACCTGAAGCAGCGGCCGAGGCGCAGGGCGCTGAAGACGACGCATCCGACGAGGTTGCATCCGACGAGGACGCGCCCGAAGCCGTGGAGCCCGAGCGTGAGCGTCGGATCACCGATGAGCTCGTCGCCGCCGACGCTGAGCAGCCCTCGGAGGAGACGGAGCACGAAGAGATCAACGCCGCCGACATCGAGGCCGTGGGCGAAGGCGAAGATGCGGGCGAGGAAGGAGCTGCCGAGCCCGACCCGTTCGCGCGCACTGCCGTCGACGATCAGATGGTGGTCCGCGAATTTGACCTCGACGACTCGCCGAATCCGAACCGCAAGCCGCGCGCCGCGACGGCGACCGAAGAGGAGGCTGATCGCGAGGACGAGAACGACGACGAGGAGGCCGCTCAGGAGGATTCGAGCGAGAGAGCGACGCTCGAGTTGGAGCGCGTCGAGGAGGACTCCGCCGCCGGGGCGGCCGCGAGCCACCCGTCTGGCGACGAAGAAGATGAGCCTGTCGACTCGCCTGAACAACCCGCGCCAGAGGATGCATCTCTCGAGGAATCCTCGGAAGTTGTTGAAAGCGACAGCCCCGCAGACACTCAAGAAGACGCATTTTTTGACGCCGGTGAGAGTGTCGAGGACGGATGGCATTTCGAGGACGTTCCCCCGGCGAGCAATCGTTGGAAATATTTCACCGTCCTTGCGATTGTGGTCGGCCTGACGGCGATTCTCATCGGGGTCTATGTATCCGAAGACGAGGTGCCGGCGCCCGGCGATGCTGCGGTCGCCGCCGCGGTCGAGGATGAACCGACTGCGGCTGAGGAGGCCAAAGAAGAGGAGGCCGAAGCGCCCGCGGCGGTCGCCGAGGCGACGCCCGAAGTCGCGAGTGAAGCAGACGCCGGCGAGGTGGCCGGGGCGCTCGACGCCGAGCAGGCGACGGCGCAGGCCGGCCAAGACGCTGCGGATGTGCAGCAGACCGCAGAAGAGGCGGCCGCTGAACTCGCCGCCGCCGAGCTCGCCGCGGCCACGCTCAAAGAGGAAGAAGACGCCAAGAAATTGGCGGACGCGCAGGCCGCTTCGGCTGCCGAGAAGCCCGCCGCCCCGGCCAAAGCTGAACCCGCCGCGGGCTCCTTCGCCGCGCGTCTTTCGGCGGCCGAAGGGAAGCTTAAAAAAGGTCAGAACGCCGCGGCCCTCACTGACTTCCGCGCCCTTAGTAGCGAGAATCTGGGCAACGCGAAGGTCGCCTATCTTCACGGCATGGCCGCGATGGGCACCAATAATTACGCCGAAGCCGCCAAGGTCCTCGCCCGCGCCGAGCGCCTGGGCTATTCCAATAGCGATATTTATATGGACCTGGCCGCCGCCTACCAACTCAGCGGCAATGTCAGCAAGGCGCGCAGCACCTACGAGAAGTATTTGAGCAAGCATCCGACCGGCAAGCGCGCCGACGAGGTTCGTTCGATCCTTGAGCGCTTGTGAGCGAGACGCGCGCTTGATTTGCATATCTTATTTCACGCACCGATTTTTCGGCGCCGCTCGGAAACCCCACGATGTTAATCCTCACGCTTGAATCCAGTTGCGACGAGACCTCCGCGGCCGTCATCAAGGACGGCCGCGTCCTCTCGAACGCGGTGGCCAGCCAGATCCCGATCCACGCGCGCTACGGCGGCGTGGTGCCGGAGCTCGCGTCGCGCAATCATATCCGCGACATCCATCCGGTCATCGACCAGGCGATCGCCGGCGCCGGGATTACGCTCGAGCAGATCGACGGCTACGCGGTGACCTGCGGGCCCGGGCTCGTCGGCAGTCTTCTGGTCGGCGTCGAAACCGCCAAGGGCCTGGCGTTTGCCTATGACCGCCCCTGCGTCGGGCTCAATCACCTCGAAGGCCACCTGACCACGGTGCTGCTCGACCTCGATGAGGTCGATTCTCCGGAGTTTCCCTATATCGGGATGATCGTCAGCGGCGGGCACACCGATATCTATATCGTCCATGCGTTGGGCCAATATACCCTGCTCGGGCGCACGCGCGACGACGCGGCCGGTGAGGCCTTTGATAAGGTCGCGAAAATGCTCGGGATTCCCTATCCGGGAGGCGCCGAGATCGACCGCCTCGCGGCCAACGGGAACCCCAAGGCGATCAAATTCCCGCGCCCCATGGCCCACCACGATAACCTTGATTTCTCCTTCTCGGGGCTCAAGACCGCGGTCATGCAATATACCGAGGCCCACGGGATGCCCGCGGATGACGCGGCCCTGGCCGACCTCTGCGCGTCCTTCCAGCAGGCGGTGGTCGACGTCTTGCTGCTCAAGGTGATGCGCGCGGCCAAGACCCACGGGATCCCGCGCATCGTGCTCTCGGGCGGCGTCGCCTGTAATCGCCAATTGCGCAAAGAATTGCGCGAGGCCGGCGAGCGCGACGGGGTCGAAGTTTTCATTGCGCCGGCTTCGCTTTGCACCGACAATGCCGCTATGCTCGGCGCCGTGGCGGCTCATTATTTGGGCCAGGTTGACCTCGACCACTTCTCGGCGCATGATCTTAAGGCCCGCGGAAATATGCCGCTCGGCGAGAGCCTGCGCAATCCGGCGCGCGTGCATAATTAATGAGCAGGGCGCCGCGCAGCGGCGTGTGATATCAGCGCAGCGTTCTTTTCTTGCAGGCCCTTTTGAATTTGGGGTGATTCAATCATTCGGTGCTGTAACGACCACCAGGAGGCAGATTTGCTCGGAGAGCAGGCAAAATATAATCAGTTGATGACCGAGCTCGATGAGCATCTTTCGGTCAAGGCGGCCCTGCTTCTGGACGCCAGTGGGAATATACGCTCTCGGGTCGGCGACGCGCGCGCGATCCTGAAGAGCGCGCAGCAGACCGCCCCCATGGTCGCGCCGGGCGCGAAGGGCGAGGGGTTGGAGCGCGAGAATATCTATCTGGTCGGCGCGGGACGCGAATTTTTGGTCGTGATCTTCGGCGAAGATGTCCAATTTGACGGCATCAAGACCTACGTCGATTCGCTGCTGCGTGACCTCGAATTATAAGCATCTTTCACGTTCTAATCTAAACGGAAGTAACCGGAGTTTTCGCATTTCATGAAAAGCCAAAGAGTCGAATTTCTCAAGCAGTCTGATATTCGTCGCATGACGCGTGAGTGCACGCGTCTCGACGGCATTAATCTAGGGCAGGGGATTTGCGACCTTCCCTCACCGCCAAGCATCCTCGAAGAGGCTTCCAAAGCCGTCCTGGCGGATAAAAGCGTCTATAGTAAATTTGAAGGGATCGACGCGCTGCGCGAGGCACTCGCCGACAAGCTCACGCGTTATAACGGGCTGACTCAGGTCAATCCGGACTCCGATATCATCGTGACCGCCGGCGCGACCGGCGCGTTCATCGCCACGCTTCAGGGGCTGTTCAACCCGGGCGACGAGATCATCGTCTTCGAGCCCTCCTACGGCTACCATATCAACGCGATGCGCGTGGCCGGCGTCGAAGCCTCCACGATCGCGCTGACCGGGCCGGATTGGAAATTCAGCGCCGAAGACCTCGAGGGCGCGCGCACCGAGAACACCCGCGCCATCCTCATCAACACGCCGGGCAACCCGTCCGGAAAGGTCTTTAGCCGCGAAGAACTCACGGTCGTTGCCGACTTCTGCAAGAAGCACGATCTGATCGCCATCACCGATGAGATCTACGAATATATTATCTACGACGGGCGCGAGCATATTAGCCTGGCGAGCCTGCCGGGGATGTACGAGCGCACGGTGACGATCTCGGGCTTCTCGAAGACCTTCTCGATCACCGGGTGGCGCCTTGGCTACGCGGTCGCGCCGCCGGCGCTCAGCGAGGCGATCGGGCTGGTCAACGACCTGTTTTATATCTGCGCGCCCACCCCGCTGCAGCATGGCGTGGCGGCCGGGATGACCCGGATCGGCGACGATTATTACGAGGAAATGTCGCGCGATTTTGAGAAAAAGCGCGACCTCATCTGCGGGGCGCTCAGCGACGCCGGGCTCACCCCGAACGTGCCGCAGGGCGCGTATTATGTGCTCGCCGATATCTCCTCGCTGGGATGCGCCGACGCCAAAGCCGGCGCGATGCATCTGCTCGAGAAGATCGGCGTGGCCAGCGTCCCGGGCAGCGCGTTCTTCAGTGAGTCGTCTGAGACGCAGTTGACGCGTTTTTGCTACGCCAAGGACTGGGCGACGTTGGAAGAGGTCGCGCGGCGGCTTAAGAGTTTGAACGCTTAATTTTGGAGGCCAATTTCCGAGCGCATACCGCTCGATTTATCGGCTTGTGTCGGTTGCTAATTACTAGGTCGGGTCCTCGGGCCCGTTGGGATTAACTTTTCGAGAGTTTCATGTCTGAATTGGGTAGCATCAAGTCGATTAAATCGTTGGTTAAGGATACTCGTATCGAGGGTGGCAATCTCTATGTCACCTTTGAGGCCACACCGCAGGAAGGTGAAATTGAGGCCGTCGTACCCGCCCGGATTTCCGACGCGCAACGCGAAGATGAGCCCTTCTTTTTTAACGCCATTCGCGCCGCGAATGACCTGATTCGCGACCTGGCCGGCTATACCGCGTCGGTGAGCGCGGCCGCGGTCGCGGTCGACTCGGCGATTGACCGCGCCGAAGGCGATGACAAGGCCAAGCCGGCCGCCCCGCTGACCGAGGAAGAGCTCGACGACGCGCTGTACCGCGCCTTCTCGCGCGTGATGCATCTGTTCGCCTGGGACCCCAAGGCTCAGGAGTGGGTGATTATCCACGAGGCCCAGGGTTTGAGCGCCGAGCTGCAGCGCCAGCTGAAGTTAGCCCCGCTGGAGTCCTACGAAGATCGCCACCTGATGGTGCGCATGCTGCTGGACGTGGCGACCGTCGACGGCAAGCTCAACGAGCCCGAGCAGGAGGCGCTGCTGGACTTCGTCGACAAGAGCCAGGCCACGGGCAACCGCCCGGGCGAGCGCGGGCGCGTGTCCCAAAACGACCTGCGCCTGGCCGGCGCCGGCGCCTCGCGCGAGACGCTCTATATGCTCGCCTGCGCCATCGCGATGATCGACCACAAATTCAACCCGGCCGAGAGCGACCGCCTGGACTTCTACGCCAAGGGACTCGGCATCGATGAGCACCGCGCCGACGAGCTTCTGGAGGCCGGTCAGATGTTCTTCATCGAGCAATATATGACCCGACGCTTCGCCGGGCTCGGCGAGCTCAGCGAGGACGACCGCCAGGAGGTCATCAACCTCGCCAAGCACCTGAACTACGACACCGACTCGGCTGAGTATGCCTTCGAGCGCTATCGCCGGGCGCACTCTGAGGATGGTGGCGGCTTCTACTAAGAGGCTGTTCGTATAAGTCATACGCCGCGACATAGGAGCGCGCGATGAGATCTTTTGGGATTTCATCGCGCCTCCTATGTCGCGGTTTTTTATGTGTCAGGCGTTGGCTCTCTCCGACTCATTTGTGTGGGGCAAAACCGGCCGCTCAAAGAGACTCTTTAATTCGACGCCCATCGCGTCGAGCACCCGACTCGCCCGCTCGACCGTGATGCCGTGGTATTCGTTGCGCTCGTCACGCGATACCTGGGACTCGTGCACACCGAGGCGCGACGCAAGCGCCCGCTGAGTCAAGCCACGCGCGACGCGCAGCGCCACGAGCATCCGTCCCAATCCATGCAAATTGAAGAGTTCGCCGAGGTCGCCGCGCTGCAGTCGCTCGTAGCCCTGGACCTCCTCTTCGAGCTGTAGGTGGAACGAGCGCAGCGGATCGAGCGCATGCTTTAGCTCATCCGCGGATAGGCCCATCTTGGACAGCCGCTCACGATGCTCTTCGAGGCGCTCGCGTTCAGCTTCGAGGCGTGCACAGGCCTCCTGGTATTCCGACTCGTTGCGAATCATGGGGTTTCTCCGATCTTGATGATTCCTCTGGGGCGTCCATCACGCCGTGACATACGGAATGCAGAGGGGAATTCGAGGTCATTTCCGTATTTATCTTGGATTCCACAGAGCTGACCGAAGTGAGGGTAGAGTTCCACCCGATATCGGTGCCACATTGGAAGCTGCGCCTTAAAGGAACCTCGGTCGGGTTGTCGCGCCTTCGGATCCCAAGTCCACACCTTATAATGATCGATACGGTTGAGCTCCCGTTCGAGCGTCCCGCTAATAAGCGCATCCATATCGCACTCGAAATATCCATCGATGTCGTTCGGGTGGTCTTTGTCTTCGGCAAAGGACCCGTCGACGAAGATTTCGGTCACGCCGACCGCCCAAAGCTGGCGGACCATAACTTCAAGATTATCCACGAGGCTTAATCGCCACTCTTTATCCCAATTGGGCGGGCTTGGACTGGGACCCACAACAAGCAAGCTGCTGCGGAGCTCATCGAGCGTGAGTTCGTAGTCACCTGCGGGGAGCATCCCATATTCGTTGAACGTCGGCAGCATAGGCCCTCGCGCGCAGTGGTGGCTGAGAACGACTCTATTTTGAAACTAAGAAGGCATGACATATTTGTCAAGTTCGACGCTTTAGTTGTCTTTTTCGGCGTATATTTTATGACCAGGGCAGGCATCAGTCGATACCAAGTGTGAGCTGAGAGTGGACGTCACAGGGAGCGTTCTATTGCGCTGCCTCTTGACCGCAAGTGGCGATGTACATAACACTATTGGGCTGAACAAATTTAATCCGTTTCTGCTAAAGTGGGAGCGAAAATACATTCTCTCAATGAGTGATGATGTCCTCGACTTTTTATTCAGTTTCCAATCCATTTCGAGATCTAGAACAACTCGAAACTATTGAGCGGTTCCTCAAAGAGAATGATCCATTTGTTCACGCCGCTTTTTCATTGGACACGTCAAAATATCAACTTAGAGACTATCTTCAATATTCTCACAATCCAGGCCCCCCAATTTATGCCGTGCTCGATCGAAATATTATTAGTCGAGTGGTGAAAGTTGGAAGCGGAGGCTCGCTCGACGTTGAAAACAATACGGATCGTTTAACAATGGCGGTTATGGCCTTTTTATGTGCAGCAAATATAGAGGTTGAACCCAATATTGCTCTATACGAGGTCACCGCGACTCAAGAAAACAATAATGTGCGATCAGAGCTGGCAGCAGTACGTATCGCGAACGAATTGCACCCGACGACCTACGCAGAGATTGCTTTTGGAGAGTCGAAGCACGCTTCTCGGTTTGAGCTACGTAAAGCGCGAAAAAAGATAAAATATATGTCGCTTAATTCTGCGAAATTTGAACGCTTTCTTCCACATTGGGAAATGCATCACCTTGCTCTCACCAAAATCGCGGTTTTGGCTCGACAAAATAAAAATCCCGAGGAGTGTTTGAGGGAGTTGTTTCGATGGTCGCTTGAAGACGCTTTTTTTGACGGAATCGCTGTATCATTAGGGGTTGTGCTGCTTGGTTCCAAGGGGGGGAGGAGTTTAGTAATGAGAGCTGTTCGTTCATCTGATCCCGACAAACGAATAGCCGTCGTCGCCAATGCAACCTGGGATCTTACTTACGCTAGTTACTGGGTTAAACGCACGAAACAGTTCAATGGCCCTTGCCTTTTCGTAACAGCGGACAAGAGGCTTCGTGCTCTCTGTCGACTCGCTATCGGGAACCATTCGCACCAAGAGCTATTCCGCGATTATTGGCCAGCGCCGCACGCGAAAGAATTGTTGCGTGCGTATAATGATGTCGAGGCTATCGCGCGAGATATGCCTCGACGGAGGGATTATTATTCAACTGATGCGTGGAAACAAAAAATGCATGAAATGCAGCGCGAACTTACAAAGCAATTGAGAGATATAGTGTCAGATTGAGCTATAGCCGTAATATGAGGATTTTCGTGCGCAGTAGCTAACACTCGTGGTCAGTGACCCGTTTTGGGCAGTGTTCAAGCATTTCGCTAAAACTCTCCGGAGCTACTTTTTCCACCCCGGCTCCCAATCCTCGCGATTGCGCAGCGCTCGCCACTCAACACGCAGCGTGTGCCCGTCGATGACCGCCCGCAACAGCACCTCGTCGGTGGTGAGGTGAAGTTCGATGACCTCCCAATGGCGGCGCCTATTCTCGACGTTGACCGCAGTCCACTGAGTACCCATCAGTTTTTTGGGATTGTGTGGCGCCTGAATGCTCATTACTCTCCTTATTGTATAACCGCGCGGCTCTGGGAGTTCCTCAAAGACTAAAGCCGCAAGGCGGCCACCTTAGCACATCCTTTGCCGCCCGCCCCCTAATGCGCAGCTTGACCCCAGCCGCCCCTGCTGACTACAAACGCCCCGACTAAATACTGATTTGCAACCCTCTGCCTTTTAGGAATACGCGCATGAAGATCGATCAAAGCTACAATCCCGTCGAAGTCGAAGCCGAGTGGTACGATTATTGGGTCGATAAGGGGTATTTTCATGCCGACGAGACCAGCGATAAAGAGCCGTTTACCATCGTGATTCCGCCGCCCAACGTCACCGGCCGGCTGCATATGGGGCACGCGCTCTTCGTGACCCTGCAGGATATGATGATCCGCCAGAAGCGCATGCAGGGGTTTGAGACGCTGTGGCTGCCGGGCACCGACCACGCGGGCATCGCCACGCAAGTCATGGTCGAGCGCCAGCTCGCCGAAGAGGGGACAAATCGCCACGAGATCGGGCGCGAAGAGTTCATGAAGCGCGCCTGGGCCTGGAAGGAAGAGCACGGCGGCCAGATCATCGACCAGCTCAAGCGCATGGGCGCCTCCTGCGATTGGGAGCGCGAGCGCTTTACCCTGGACGATGGCTTAAACCGCTCGGTGAACGAGGCCTTCGTGAAGCTTTATAACGACGGCCTCATCTACCGCGGCCTGCGCATGGTCGACTGGGACCCGGTGGGCCAGACCGTGCTGTCGGACCTCGAGGTCGACCGCGAGGAAGAGAGCGGTCATATGTGGTATTTCAAATATCCCTTGAGCGACGGCTCCGGGCATATCACCATCGGCACGACGCGCCCCGAGACGATGCTCGGCGACACCGCGGTGGCCGTGCACCCCGACGACGAGCGCTACCAGGGGCTCATCGGCAAGACCCTCGACCTGCCGATCGTTGGGCGAAAAATCCCGATCATCGCCGACTCCGTGTTGCCCGACCCCGAGAAGGGCACCGGCGCTGTCAAGATCACGCCTGCGCATGACCCCAACGACTGGGAATGCGGCGAGCGCCATGAGCTTGAGGTGATCCAGGTGATTGGGTTCGACGCGACGATGAACGAGAACGCCCCCGAGGACTTCGTGGGGCTGGACCGCTACGACGCGCGCAAGCTCGTGGTCAAAAAGCTCAAGGAACTCGGCCTCTTTGACCGCGTCGAGGACACCCAATTCGCCCCGGGTCGCAGCGAGCGCACCGGCGTGGTCGTCGAGCCGCTGCCCATGCTTCAGTGGTTCGTCAACGCCGAGCCGATGGCCAAAAAGGCCACCGACGCGGTCGAGTCCGGGCGCACCGAGATCATCCCGGCGGTCTGGAAGAAGACCTACGACCACTTCATGTATAATATCCGCCCCTGGTGCATCAGCCGCCAGTTGTGGTGGGGCCACCAGATCCCGGCCTGGTATTGCGACGATTGCGAAGAGGTCATCGTCAGCCTGGACCCGCCGACCGCTTGCCCGAAATGCGCCAGCGAGAATCTCACCCGCGACCCGGACGTGCTCGACACCTGGTTCTCCAGCGCGCTGTGGCCCTTCTCGACCATGGGCTGGCCGGAAGAGACCGCGACGCTCAAGAAATTCTACCCCACCCAGGTCATGGAGACCGGATTTGATATCCTGTTCTTCTGGGTCGCCCGCATGATGATGATGGGCCTGTGGCTGATGGACGATGTGCCCTTCGAGAAGGTCTTCTTGCACGCGATGGTGCGCGACAAAGAGGGCAATAAGATGTCGAAGACCAAGGGCAACGTGGTCGACCCGCTGCATATGATCTACGGCGCCGACGCCAAGGAGCTCGACGCCAAGATCCACGCCGAGCTTCTGAACCAATACCCCGACGGCGTCGGCCCCCAGGGCGCCGACGCGCTGCGCTTCACGCTGGCGATCTACGCGGCGGCCGGGCGCGACATCAAGCTCGACATCAAACGCATCGAGGGCTACCGCGCGTTCCTGAACAAGCTGTGGAACGCCGCGCGCTTCGCCCTGATGAACCTTGAGGGCTACGAGGCCCCGGCCTACCAGACCTATCTGGACGCCTGGACCGACGCCGACGCGATGCCGTTTGACGCCGACGCGCTGTCGGTCGCGGACCGCTGGATCTTGAGCCGCTGCGAGCAGACGGTGGGCGCGGTGACCAAGGCCCTGGACGAATTCCAATTCAACGAGGCCGCCCAGCTGCTGTATAAATTCGTGTGGAACGAGCTCTGCGACTGGTATATCGAGCTGAGCAAAGACGTCTTGCACGACGGCCAGGACGCCGCGCCCGCCGCTCAAAAGGCCGCGCGCGACACCCTGACCTACGTCCTCGACGCCACGCTGCGCCTGATGCACCCGATCACGCCGTTCATCACCGAGGATATCTGGCAGGCGCTTCCGCACGCCGACGACGCCCCGGACAGCGTCATGATCGCCCCCTGGCCGGTGTCGCGCGCGGACTCGGACTTCGCCAAGGAGAACGCCCAATCGGCCGCCCAGATGGACCAGGTCATCGAGCTCATCACGGCCATCCGCGCGGTGCGCGGCGAGACGAACGTCAAGCCCGGCCGGGTCATCGAGACGGTGTATTTCGTGACCGCCGACGCCGACGCGGCCGCCGCCATCACCGCCGGCGAAAGCTATATCCAGCGCCTGGCCAAGGCCGAGAATATCGTCATCCAAAGCCCCGCCGACGCCGGCGCGGTCGAGGGCGCGGCCACCGCGGTGCGCGGCGCCGTCGAGATCCGCATCCCGCTGCTCGGCCTCATCGACGTCACCGAGGAGCTCGCGCGCCTCGACAAAGAGCTCGCCCGGGTCCAGGGCGACATCAAATATGTCACCGGCAAGCTCGGAAACGCGCGCTTTGTCGACAACGCGCCCGAGGCCATCGTCGCCAAGGAGCGCGCCAAGCACGCCCAATATCTTGAGGAGCAGGCCGCGCTGATGGCGTCGCGCAAGGATCTTGAGGCGCTGGCCGGTGGCGAGTAAATAATGCGAAAGGTGCGCGGGCGGCTCGCCCGTAAATGATATGAATGGGGCGCGTAAACCAAAAATACGCGCCTCCCAACATACTCTCACCCACCATGTGAATCCGGATCATCCCCGACAATCAACCCATACAACGCGCCAAGCTCTTCATAGACCTTGCCGATCCCGCCTGCCGGTTTTCCCAGCTGACGAAGTACCGTGTCGGGGACTTCAGCATGAGCCGGGTGCGCCTGAACCTGCGCAAGCTGGTTTCCTGCGCGCCAAAAATGGTCGAGGCAATCGCTCAGGGGCGTCGCCGTGTCGGCTAAAATTTCGCCTTGCGCCGTCGCATCGCTTCCAACACTTCGCAGTTGGCGCAGGTGTTCGAGCAGGGTGTCGCGGGAGCGGCCGCGCCAGCGAAAGATCAGAAATGGGTCCTCGTCGAATTTCTCGGCCAGGATATAAAAGACCGCCGCGATATGCTTGCAGGGGTTGGCGTAGTCGGGGCAGTTGCAACGGGTTTCCATCTCCTCGTAGGAGCTCGGAAAGAGCGAGAACGCGCAGGCTTCAAATGCCTCTTCGATATCGGCGGGCATCTGGCCGGCCAGCAGTTGTGCGGCGAAGCCGGCGCGCTCTGCCAATGTTTTTTCAACGCGTTTCCAGTCATCGTCGCCGAGTGAGGCCCCGCTGATTTGGACTTCGTATGGCGTGGCGCGCGACCCCTGGACCTGGGCGGTCGCCATGCCGTCATGGACGTCCATCGAGAGGACCTGGCCGCCGCGGGCGTAGCGTTTTCCGCGCTTGATGCGGCTGCTGATGCTAAAGGATTCGACCACCTCGACGAAGCGGCGTGACCACCATTGTTCACCAATCTCGCCGCGCCTGTTCTTTGATTTAATGCCGCCGTCGACCTTGCGCGGTGTGCTCTTTGGGAAGTAATGCCAACTCATATCAGGGTTTCCTCGGAGAGTTCGACCAGCTCGCGGAGTTCGTCGGTGGATAATTTCATCAGCCATCCCTCGCCGCTGGTGAGCACCTGGTCGGCGAGGTGTTTTTTGCGCTCAATGATGCCGTCGATTCGCTCTTCAATAGTCCCGGCGCAGATAAATTTGCGCACCTGAACATTGGCGGTCTGTCCGATGCGAAACGCGCGGTCGGTCGCCTGGTTTTCGACCGCCGGATTCCACCAGCGATCGTAGTGAATCACGTGGTTGGCCGCCGTCAATGTCAGGCCGGTGCCGCCAGCGTGAAGCGAGAGCAAGAAGAACGGCGGCCCCTCGGGCGATTGGAATTGCTCGACCATCGCGTCGCGCTGGCGTTGCGGCGTGGCGCCGTGCAGATAAAGGACGCGCCGGCCCAGCTTTTGCTGGAGTTGCCGGCGAATCAACCCGCCCATCTCGGTGTATTGGGTGAAGATGAGCGCCTTATCGCCGGCGTCCAGAATCTCCTCGGCGAGCCTTTCGAGCCGCTCAAGTTTGCCCGAGCGGGCGTCGATGGCGGAGCTGTCTTGGAGAAATTGCGCCGGGTGATTGCAGACCTGTTTGAGCTGCGTCATCAGCACCAGAATAAGTCCCTGGCGCTCGACCTTATCGGCGCGCTCAATGCGCGCAAGCATCTCCTCGACGACCGCCCTATAGAGGGTCGCCTGCTCCCGAGTAAGATTGCAATACTCTTTGATTTCGATCTTCTCAGGTAGGTCGGAAATGATGCTTTTGTCGGTCTTGAGCCGGCGCAGTATAAACGGCCCGGTGAGCCTGCGCAAAAGCTCGGCCTTGTGCGCGTCGCCCTGCGATTCGATCGGCTTTGCGATTTTTTTGTCAAACGCCTGGGCCGAGCCGAGCAAGCCGGGGTTCAAAAACTGCATGATCGACCACAGCTCAAGCAGCCTATTCTCAACCGGCGTGCCGGTCAGGGCGAGGCGACGTCGCGCCGATAGAGCGCGGACAGCCTGAGTGCGCCCGGCTGAGCTATTTTTGATCTTCTGAGCCTCGTCTAGCACAACCCGATGCCACGCGATCCCGCTGAGTTCCTCGACGTCGCTTCGCACCACCCCATAGGTCGTGATGATCAGATCCGCCTGGGCGATCGCCTCCAAGAGCTTATCGTCGCGGAGCCGCTCGGGGCCGTGATGCACATAAACCTGAAGCATGGGCGCAAATTTATGCGCCTCGCGCCGCCAATTGCCCACCACGGAGAGTGGGCAGACGACCATCGTCGTCCCGATTGTATTCGTCCCGGCGGATGCCCGCTCGCCACGCTCTTCGACCATTTTGGCCAGCACCTGGATCGTCTTTCCGAGTCCCATATCGTCGGCGAGGCAGGCGCCAAAACCGAGCTGCTCAAGATAGCCCAGCCAGGCGACGCCTCGCTCCTGATAGGGTCGCAAGACTCCATTAAACCCGTCTGGCGTCGTCGCGTCGGCGAGTTGGGCGTCGAAATCACGCTCCAGAAACTCGCCGAGCCAGCCCTCGAATTCATGCGCGATGACCGGAAGCGCCCCAGCGCCGCCCTCCAATCCCAGCCCGGTGCGGATCGCCTCGCCCGCCGTCATTTGGCCGCCCTCGCCCGCATCAAAGAGGCGCAGCGCACGCGCGATATCTTCGGGCCGAAGCGATACCCATTGCCCACGCATGCGCACCAGCGGCATTTTGAGCTCGGCGAGCCGTTCGAGCTCTTCGCGCGACAACTCCTGGTTGCCGAGCGCCACCTCCCAGTGAAATTCACATAGTTGGCTCACGCCCAGCCCGTGAGTTGAACTTCGCGGGTCGCTGGAACTCTTCGAGCGAACTTTGAGCTTTGCGCCGAGTCGCCGCTCCGGCTGCCCCCACCAGGCGGGCACGATGATGCCAAAACCCGATTGCTCCAACACCGGCGCACTCGTGTTCAAAAACGCATAGGCCTCGCCCGCGGACAAGTCGACGTGTGTGGGTTTTGCTGTGTGCAGGGCGCCTTCGAGGGCAGGAAAGAGCCGCAGCGCACGCCCCAATTCCTCAAGCAACGCCTCCTGGGGATGCTCCAGATTTCGCTCGAGGACTTTCAGAGTCCTCCCGCTGGATTGCCAGACGACCGCCGCTTCAATCAGCAAACTCGGGTCATCGGTTGCTTGCAGCAAAAAATCGACCCGCCATGGATCGGGGGGGAGCGACACGACGCCATCGTCGAAATCCGGCGCATCCTCAACGTCAGGCTCGGGTGGTGCGAGTCTAAAGCAAAGACGCATGCCTCGCTCTTCGGTAGCCCGAAGTGGCTGTGTCCAGGTGTGGAGGTCTTCGCCCAGCGAAGCTAAGTCTCTTGCAGCGGCGTTGAGTGCCCCATCGGTGCTGGCGAGCGCGTGAAGCCATTGTTGGTGCACCGTGTGAGATTGATGCGAACCGGTCTGCGCGCCGCCGGCAAGCAACTTCTCACGCACCAGAGCGTCGACAAGCTCATTAAGATGAGCGACGAGAACCCGCCGGGCCGACGGCATATCCACAGACTCCCAGCCATCATCCTTCGCGCTCCGAGCGATCGCCTCGTTGACGCCCGCCCGCGCCATCGGCGGCATCGCATCGCGCATCGCCTGCAACCGCGCAAAATCCTCTGCGGTTGCCGGCAGCGCGCGCCACACCGCGCGCGCGCCGTCATCGCCAAGCTTAACGCCCGGTAGCACCCGCCCCGCACGCACAAACTCCTCGGCCAACCTGGCCGCAACGCGCCAATAGCGCAGCGAATCGCCGAGCAAGGCGGCGTCGAATTCCTCCGGAAGCGCGCCCAGCAGGCTTGGCGCCTCGCCAGGCTTCAGCGCAAGCGTCGGCACCGTCCACGGCGCGAGGCGATCGAATGTGGGGTCGGGCTCCTCGTCGCGCACAAGCCGCGGCGATCCCTGCGGTCCATGTTTGCTCGACGGCAAAAGAAGCGTTAGATCCCCGGCGACGCACTCATCAGTCCCCACACATTCAGCAACCTCGCCGAGCACCGCCCGCAATGCCGTCACCGACGCGGCGAAGGGATGCGCGCGCGGCCTCGGAACCCGAGGCGGACGCCCCCGCTTTGGCGGATGCTGCGCCGCACTCCCCGGGTCCTCACCCCATAGATGCGCCCCGCCGTCTGGATGCCAATGATAATGTAGAACGAGCACGGTTTACCTCACAGCACTTCCGACGGTTACCTAGTTGACGATAAGTGACGTTGCTCTGACTTAACGGACACCTACTTTAGGCCGCAGTGGCCATTTCAGACTTGGCTGGACTGACCAAATCGAGTGCCGGGTGTACTCGCGGCCAATTGTAGAAGACCTCTATATTCGATGATCTCCGACCAGCGGAAGCGAATGATTAGAGTTGGTAGCGCGTTTGCTTCGCCGCTTCCGGATGGTTGCTGCTTAATTTAGCACAAAGGTGAGTAAATAATCTAAATGGAGCGCGGGCGGCTCGCCCGCAATGAATATAAATGGGGCGCGCTTTCCGAATTACCATGCCGCATCTCGCCGCGCCCCTTTATCGCCAGGCATCCCCCGAATCTCCGCTGCGTGCAACGCCCGAGACGACGAAGTCGCGAATCGACTGCGGCGGTGGCACCCGAAGGCGAAGCCTTACGTCTTCCGAGTCGTCTCTGAATTCTCAATCGCTATCGACATCTCGTCGCGCTGACCGTCTTCAGGGTTGAGGGCGCTCCGAATCACATACTTTTCCGGCCAACCCCGGCACCACCGCCGGGTTCCCGTGCGCGTCCAGCGCCACCATCACGAAGCGCCCGCGGGTGCCGAGTTGGCGGTCGCCGGTCAAGAGATCTTCGGCATAGAGGTCGACCTCGACCGTCAGCGAGGTGCGCCCGGTGGCGATGATCCGGGCGATGAGCTCGACCAATTGCCCCTGGCGCACCGGGACGTGAAAATCGCATTTCTCGCTGCTCGCGGTCACCACCGTGCGGCGTGCGTAGCGCGACGCGCAGATGAACGCGGCCTTGTCCATCAGGGCCAGCGCCTGGCCGCCAAAGAGCGTGCCATAGTGGTTGGTTTGCTGGGGGAAGACCATCTCGACGAGACGGCATTCGGTGGGCGGGGTGGGCAGAGAGGTTTCGACGTTTTGGGGCGGATTCGACGGCATTTGCGCGCTCCTGGGCTTAATAAAAGGGGGGCGAAAGCGCAGGAATGGACACAGGTCGGGGCAGGGGTGCACAGAGGGGTCTGCTCGGACCGAAACCTTCCCACGAGGCTTCCGGGTCAAGCTGGCCTGCGGCGATCGCTCGCCGGCCAGATGCGGGCAGGTCTTCGGACTCGTGAGCGGGTCGATTTGCACCGAATTCCTACGCCCCACGGCTTCCCGGCCCCCTCGGGGACCAGTGCACAGATGTGGGGTTCGTTCTCACTTACCGCTGCGGGGCAGCTCCGGATTCGCACCGGATTCCCTTTTAAGCCGCCGCGGACTCGCCCCGGCAGCACCAACACGCCGAGGAACCTGCAGCAGCCTATTGGGCTTGTCAACCCGGGCAGCATCGATTTACTTAAAGGTGAACCCGCGCCATTGGGATTGAGCGCGCCTCAAAAGGATCAAAGATATGCAGCTTGAGCCCGCCGAGCCGAACAAATTTCGTACACCCTTTCGGGTCATGTCGGGCTGTCTGGGCCTGCTCACGGGTACCAGCGGCCTGGTGCTCTTAGGGCTCGGGTCCATGGGGCGCTCCGCGTGCGGCCCGACCGTGCAGGCCGGCGAGCAGATGATAGAGAACGACGCCGGAAGTGGGCTAGAAGCGACGTTGGGGGTGTTTACGTCGCTCTTCGGCATGGCCGGGTCGGGGGTTTCTTGGTTGCTGCTCGCGCTCGGCTCGGCGCTCCTATTGGGCACGCTCATCTGGGCGGTTTTGGCGTATAAGGCGTTTGAGTCGCGCTGATGGGGCCCAAGAATATGTTCTGACCCGCCACGCCTGCCCCCCCCCCACTTTGTCAGGCGCAGAGAGTGTTGTCAGGCGCATAGGGATATGTTCAGCGAAGCTCGGCCAGATGCTTGCAGGCCGACTTATGGCCCGCGTCACAGCCGTCGGGCAAGCTGGGGTGAAGTTGGTCGACCTGAGCGACCGAAGCAACCCGCAGGTCATCGATGAGATCGAGATGAGCCAGGGTGCCTGGCGCGTGGCGGTCAACGAAGATGGAGACCTCGCCGTCTCCGATAACTCTGGCGATGGGGAAACCTTCCTGGGACGCTATCGCTGATCACGCATAGCTCGCATCACAAACGCCGCCCCCATACAATCGTGTGGGAGCGGCGTTTTCTTTTATCGCCCCCGTGCCCCAAAAACACCCCCGCACCTCCAATTTTCATTTGCCGCAACCCGCCCCCAGGCGCTATAGCGTGGGGTCCAATCGAGGCGCGCACTCAATGACGAGCGCGTCGCGACAAAACTTCACTATTTCGACACCGAATATCATGCTCTTTCAAGATATTATCCTCACTCTTCAGAAGTTCTGGGCCGACCAGGGCTGCGTTTTGCAGCAACCTTGGGACGTCGAGAAAGGCGCGGGCACCTATAACAAGGCGACGTTTTTGCGCGCGCTGGGGCCGGAGCCCTGGAAGGTCGCGTACGCGGAGCCGTGCCGGCGCCCCAGCGACGGGCGCTACGGCGAGAACCCGAACCGCCTCGGGGCGTATTTTCAGTTCCAAGTGCTCTTAAAGCCCAGCCCGGCCAACGTGCTCGACCTGTATTGGGACAGCCTCTACGCCATCGGTATCGACAAGATGGAGCACGACCTTCGCCTGGTCGAAGACGATTGGGAGCAGCCGACGCTCGGCGCCTGGGGGCTTGGCTGGGAGGTCTGGATCGACGGGATGGAGGCCACGCAATTCACGTATTTCCAGCAGGTCGGTGGCATCGAGCTGGACATCGTGCCGGCCGAGATCACCTACGGGCTTGAGCGCATCGCGATGTTCCTGCAGGGCGTCGACAGCGTGTACGACCTGGAGTGGGCCCCGGGCGTAAGCTACGGGCAAATCCGCCACCAGGAAGAGGTCGAGTTCAGTAAATTCCACTTCGACCAGGCCAATACCGAGCTGCATTTTAAGTGGTTTGACGAATTTGAGGCCGAGGCCAAACGCCTCGCCGAGCAGGGCCTGATCCTGCCCGCCTACGACTATACGATGAAGGCCGGGCACACCTTCAACGTGTTGGACGCGCGCGGCGCGATCAGCGTGACGGAGCGCCAGAAATATATTCGCCGCATCCGCACGCTCGCGCAGATGACCGCGAAGGGATTCTTGGCGCAGCGAAAAGAGCTCGGTTACCCGCTGCTCGCCCCCGAGGACGCCGCGAAATTATTGGCCGAAGAATCGTCCGATTAAGCCGCGTTTTCGCCCGACACGTCGCGTTGTTAAGACCCGAATTTAAGTACCCATCGTTGACCAAGAAAAGCCCATGCAATTGATTTTCGAGATTGGCTGTGAAGAGCTCCCCGCAAGTTTTTGCCAACCCGCGCTCGCGCAGATCGAGGCGACCTTCGCCGCGCGCGCCGACGAGCTGCGCCTGGGGTACGAGAGCCTGCGCACCGTGGCCACGCCGCGTCGCCTGACGCTTCTGGTCGAGGGGCTGGCCGCCAAACAGACCGACATTCAGGAAGAGCGCACTGGCCCGCCGGCCAAGGTCGCGTTCAAGGACGGCGAGCCGACCAAGGCGGCGCTGGGCTTTGCGCGCGGGCAGGGCGTGGACCCGGCCGACCTCTACACCGTCGAGACCGACAAGGGCGAATACCTCGCCGCCAACGTCTTCGAGGCGGGTCAGCCGACCGCGGAGCTGCTGCCGGAGCTGCTCCGCGAGATCATCCAGAAGCTCAACTTCCCCAAGTCGATGCGCTGGGCCGAGCGTCGTGAGCGCTTCGCCCGCCCGGTGCGCTGGATTCTGGCGGTCGCCGACGGCGAAGTCGTGCCGCTGAGCTTTGCCGGCGTCGACAGCTCGAACCTGACGCGCGGGCATCGCTTCGCGGCGCCCGACGCCTTCGAGGTCAAAGACATCGCGGGCTATATCGACGGCCTCAACGCGGCCCATGTCGTGGTCGACCCGGCCGAGCGCCGCGCGACCATCGAGCGCCTGCTCCAGGAGATGGCCGACGCCGCCGGTGGCGTGCTCGTCAAGGACCCGGACCTGGTCGACGAGGTGACCTTCTTGCTCGAGAAACCCCACGGCATCGCCATCAATTTTGGCGACGCGTATCTCGAGCTCCCCGACGAAGTTCTTATCTCGTCGATGCGCTCTCACCAGCGCTATTTCAGCCTCGCCACCGAAGAGGGCGGCCCGCTGATCTCGACCTGCTGCGTCATCTATAATACGCCGGTGGTGGACCCCAAAGAGGTCTATGACGGCAACCTTCGCGTGCTCCGAGCCCGCCTGGATGACGCGCGTTTCTTCTGGGATAAAGACCTCAAGAGCACGCTCGAAGCGCGTCTTGAGAAGCTCGACGATGTTGTGTGGCTGCAAAAACTCGGCTCGATGTATGACCGCTCGATGCGCATGGCCGCGTTGGCGGGCGATATCTCGTGGGCGCTCGGGTTCGACGAGGATGTCGAGCGCTGCGCCGAGGTCGGCGGGCTGTTGAGCAAGGTTGATCTGCTGACCGATATGGTCGGCGAATTCCCCGATCTGCAGGGCGTCATGGGCCGCGAATATGCGCTGGCCGACGGCGAGGAGCCGGCGATCGCCCAGGCGATCCACGAGCAATATATGCCCGGCGGCGCCGATGATGACGTGCCGTCTTCCGACGTCGGCGCGATCGTGGCGCTCGCCGAGAAGCTCGACGCGCTCGTCGGCTGCTTCGGCATTGGCCTCATCCCGACCAGCACCTCGGACCCCTACGCGCTTCGTCGCGCGGCGCTCGGCGTGATTCGTATCCTGCAGGAGCGCGAGTATAGCATCAGCCTGAGCGAGCTGTTTGAGATGGCGATTTCGGCCTATGAAGTGGTGCCGGATGACGACGACGAGACGGCGCTGATGGAGACCCCGCTGGAGACCGAGACCGATGAGCTGATTGAGCAGCTCCTCGACTTCGCGTCGACCCGTCTGAAATATCAACTCTCCGGTGACTTCCCGACCGACGTCGTGGACGCGGTGCTCGCCGCGAATCGCGACGACGTTTTGAGCGTGCGCGAGCGCGTCGAGGCGCTGGCCGCGCTGCGCACCGAGCCCGATTTCGAGCCGCTCGCCGCGGGCTTCAAGCGCGTGGTCAATATTTTGAAGAAGCAGACCGAGGAGAACGCCGCGGCGCCGGTCGACGAGGCGCTCTTCGCCGAGCCCCAGGAGTCCGCGCTCTACGCGGCGTATCTGGGCGCCCAAAAAGAGGTCGAGGCCGCCGTCGAGGCCCATGATTGGCCGAAGGCTTGTCAGGCGTTGATCAGCCTGAAGTCGCCGGTCGACGACTTCTTCGACAACGTCATGGTCATGGCCGAGGACGCGGCCCAGCGCGACAATCGCATCGCGTTGCTCGGCGAATTGCGCAGCCTATTTATGCGGGTTGCTGATATTTCGAAGATTCAGGTGGGCTAAGCGCCGCGCTTGAAGCGACGCCGATTGCAGGCCGCGAGGATTATTTCTTCGCGGCCTTTTTTGCGTCTTTCTTAAGCTCTTTTTTCGGCTCGACTTTCTCGCCAATTACGCGCTTTTCAACGGTGCTGGCGAGGGTCTTGAGGTCGGACCACCCGCCCTTGCAGAAGTCGTCGCTGCAGGAGAGGGCGAACACGTGATGGGCCCCATCTTTGGGGGCGAAGACGTAGTTTTGGATGCCCGCGCGCGACGCGACAAACGCGCGTTCGCCGGGCGTGGGAGCGTCGGCCGGCGCGTCCTCGACGCCGAGGTATTGCGGGCGCATGTGCGCCACAAAATCGACCGCCTTGCTATCGTCCTCGAATTTCCAAACCTGCATGCCGACGCCGTAGGATGAGCCCTTTTTCGGGAAGAGGCGCACGGAGTTATAGGTCGGCGTAGCGGCCTTGCCGGCGAGCTTTTCGCTGGAGATTTCACCGGCGTTGAGCGCCTTGAGATCTTCGCTTTGGAGCATCCCGGCGATCTCTAGCGGCGGCTCAAGCGCGACTTCGGCGCCATTCGGAGAGGTCGCGCTGGGGCGCGCGGAGCCTGATTGATCTTCGCTTTGGGGCGCGGCCTCGGCCTTCTCGGACGACCCGCTATCGGTGCTGGAGATATCGGTCGGCTCGGACGCGTCGGCGTTCGACTCCGACGACTTCGGGTCGCAGCCGCTCAGCGCGGCGATGCAGAGCAGGGTGCAGGTTGCAATGAGTAGTTTTGAGCGCGTCGATGTCATCATGAATTCAATTGTTTCTGGAGAAATTGAGCCGGCAGCGAGACGTCAAAGCGATAATCCGACTCTAATTTGAGCAGATGAAGGTCGCGCTGCACACTATCTGAAAAGCGTTGGGCGGCAAGGAAAAATTCCTCATACCACCTTGCGAGTTCGGTGGTGAGGTGGCCGCGGGCATCGGGCAAGAGGCGGCGCAGCGCGCGCTTCCAGATCGGGGCGCCATCGGCCCCGCCGCGAATCTCGTCGAGGGCGCTGCGCCCCGCCGCGTCGATGCGCCCGGCGGTCTGGGCGCTCAATTGCCCAAAGACGCGCTCGCCGAGCAACAATTTTAGCACGCGCGTCTCGTCGAAGAAGCCCTCCAGGCGCCGCTTCATCGCGCGCGCGTCGACCAGTGGAAGTTGGGCGATAATCGTCCCGATCTCCTGGGCGATGCGCCCCTCGATCGCATCGACATCGGCCAGCACCTGCTGGCGCGAGCGACTCAAGATATCCTCGACCCGCTCGGCGAGCAATTCGAGGATAAAGTCGCGGTCCTCGTCCGACAAGGATTTTCGGGTGAGGGCCGCGCGCGCGAGGAAATTGGTCTGCGAGCGCAGCGCCTCGCTGATCTCGCGCTCCAGCCCGGTGAGGACGAAATCGAAGCGATCCTCAAGGGCGCGCGACTCCGATTTTGCGCGCTCTTCGGGGTGTTTCTGATGCAATTCGGCCAGCCAATTTTCGAGGGCAGTGCTCTCGGTGTCGAGGGCCGCGTAATTTTGGCTAAGCGTATGTTGTGAGGCGGCGATGTCTTCGAGAAGGGCGGCCAATTTACGCGTCACCTCGAGCGTCTTGATATAGGAAGAACGCTCGATAATCTGGGACTCCAAAAAGGCTTTGAAGGCCGGGAAGCCGCTGTTTTCTAACGCCTTTTCCTTGGCCGATCGCTCTTCATCGGTGGTGTCCACGCGCAGAGCGAAGGCTTCTCTTCCGCTGATCGGGAAGCAACCCGCCATGCGCTCGCCGGCGTTCTCTTCGACATAGTCGAGCAATTCTTCGACCGACGCCGCGCGCGCCTCTGGGCCGCCAAATCGGTCGATCTTATTGAGCAAAACGAGGAGCCGATCTTTGCCGTCCGGGATCGCGTCGATCTGGTCGAATTCGGACTGTGAGAGCGCCTGGTTGGCGTCGAGCACCCACAAAAGCGCGTCGGCGTTGCCAAGCGCGCGGCTCGCCGCTTCTTCGTGCGCGTCGTCGAGGGCGTTAAATCCGGGCGTATCCCAGAACTCGACCGAGCGAAGCGCCGGGTGCGGGTATAGAAATTCGAGATGCGCGATCTCATGGGAGTTTTGCTTCATCTGGGCTTTGACTTCGGCCAGATTGGCCTCCTGGATGCGCCCGTCGCGCTGCACGATGCGGGCGGATTTGCGCGGCCCGTATTGCACGATCCCCAGATGCGCCGTCGTCGGCAGCACGCCCATTGGCACGACCTCCTCGCCGATTAAAGCGTTTAAAATCGTGGACTTACCCGCGTTGAATTCGCCGACCAGCGCGATGGAAAGCGGCGCGTCCAGGTCTTCGATAAGCTGCTGAACTTTGGGCGCAAACTCGAGGGTGCGCCGGTCGGCCGTCACAAATTCGCGCACCTGGCGCAGCACCTCGCTGAGCGCGCCCGAGTGCTCAATCGCCTCGGGCAATTGCCAATCAAAGGTCATGCGCTTGAGCGCGCGTTGAAGGGCGGCGTCGATCGCTTGTTTTTGGCGCGCGTTGGCGGATTGCTCGGAGCGCGAGGCCTCCTGGAAGGCGACCACCGCCTCGGCCGCGTCACCGGATGCCAGCGCGACCTGGCCGAGCAAGAAGAGCATCGCCTGGCTGGGCGCATCACTCTGGCGGATCGCGGCGTCGATGAGGCGACGCGCGCTGCTGATATCGCCGTCATTTAGGTAGGCGCGAGCCAAGCCCTGCTGGGCTTCGCGGGCGGTGGGTGAGTCGAAGGGGATATGGTCGAGCGCGGCCTGAAAGTGCATCCGCGCGTATTGATTGCGCCGCACATTGTCGGCGTGGTCGAGGTCGCTGCGCAGCAAGATTTGCCCCATCCCCATATGCGCGCGGGTCTGGATCTGCGGCGACGCGTCCTTGAGATCGAGCGCGGTTTGGTAGCATTCCATCGCCCGAGAATCGTTTTGGATCGCGGCGTTGGTGTCGCCCAGCAGAAGATGGATCTCGGCCATTTCAGCAGCGTCGCCGGCGGTAAGTGCCTGTAAAAGATAGCGATTTGCCCGGCTCGCGTCGCCAAGCACCATGCTGGTGCGCGCCGCGCCGATCAGCGCGAGCTGAATATTCACCTCGGCGCCAATCTCTAGAATGTCGCGCGCTTCTTCTTTCGCTGCGGGGCCCTGCTCGATGGCGATGACCGTCGCCTCGTAGGCTGCCTGCGCCGCGCGGAGGTCGCCCGAAGCTTCTTCTAATTCGGCGCGAAGCAGCGCCGCCGCTGCGCCGAAGTCGCGCACCGCCGGGGAATCGAGGACCACGCGGGCTTCGTCGAGCTTCGCGCGCTCGATGAGGGCACGCGCGAGGCTCAGCGTGGCTTCGGGGCGCTCCGGGCGGGCTCGGGTGGCCTTTCGCAGCTCACGCTCCGCGCGGTCGGCGCGCCCTCGGGCGAGGTAAATGCGCCCCAGGCCGAAGAGAAGATCGAAGTTGACGTCTTCTTTTCCGCCCCCCTCGAGTCCGCGTCGAAAGTGGTTCTCGGCCTGGTGCAAATATTGCGATCGCTGCGCCGCGCTCAGCGCCACGTCGCCGCCGCCGGCGGGGTCCGGCGCGTATTTCGCGCTCGCCAACTCCTCGGCGCAGCGCGCGGCGTAGAGGTGACCGAGCGCGTCTGCGCGCGCCGTGAGCCCGCGCTCAAACGCGGTGAGCGCCTTGCCCAATTCTCCCAGGTGAAAATGACAGAGCCCGATGAGGTGATGAACCCGGTCGATGCTCGAATCCTGAGCGTGGATGCGATATAGGATCTTTAGCGCTGCCTGATATTCGCCGCGCTCCATCGCCCGCATCGCGTTTTGCAGTGATTGGAGGACTTCTTCGGGTAAAAATACCTCGTCGAAGAAACCGCCGACGCGCTCTCCGAGTGTATCGAGACCGATTTTATCGAGGCCAATTTTGTCAAAGAAGGACATTTTTTGCGCTCATCGAGAGGTTAATTTTTACTGCTAAAACGCTTAAAAAATAGTACGAGGCGAGCGCCAAGACGTCGACCCTGCAACAGCGCGGTGAATTTATTTCTTCCCGCGACCCTCTTTTAATGCCATCCCCGGCGGGGTGGCGTAAATATATGCGAAAAGAATCGCAACAAATTTAGCCTTCTTGCCGAAAACATATATGAGGGCATTGTGTAGCAGCGCGGTCGTAGCACCGATATCGGGAGGCGGCCAAAGGTAAAAAAGTTTGTGCCCTTGGAATAAACCTGAGCGCCCGGACATTTGTTCAGTCGTTATTGCTATTTAGGATGGGCGCGTTATAATTGTTCGCACCAAATTCGACTTGCACCGTGTGGTTGAGCCTCACGGCACCAAAAGGAGAGAGAAATGAGTTTAAATAAAGCCATGATTATCGGAAACCTCGGCGCTGATCCCGAAGTTCGTTTTACCCAGTCCGGCACGGCCGTGGGGAACCTTCGCATCGCCACCAACGAGAAGTGGACCGATAAGAGTGGCCAGCGCCAAGAGCGCACCGAGTGGCATCGCGTCGTGGTCTTCGGCAAGACTGCCGAGAACTGCCAAAAATACCTCAAAAAGGGGCGTCAGATCTTTGTTGAAGGTCGCATCCAGACCAACGAGTGGCAGGATAAGGACGGCAATAAGCGCTATACCACCGAGATCGTCGCCTCGAACGTGACCTTCTTGTCTGGCGGCAGCGGCGGCGGAGACTACTCTGACAGCGGCAGCAGCAGCGGCGGGGGCGGTTATACCCAGGAGCGGCCGCAGGTCGAGAGCAATTACGACCAATCGTTTAACGACGACGAGATTCCGTTCTAAAACTCGATTGTCTTAAAAGTAGTGCAGGATTTATGGGCGTAAACAGTTGTTTTCGACCCGTAAATCCTGCATTTGTATCTGCATTATGTAAGTGATTATGATGCAGCGATTTTTTTAAGTAATTGTGCGGATTAGAAAAAGGGATGACGCCTGTGAGTAATGCGACGGTTGGGAATTGGGCTGTTCATAAATTCGGTGGTTCATCGCTGGCCAACGCCGAGCGCTATCGACTGGTCGCTGAGGTCATTCAGCAGCAATCCGCGCCGAAAAAGGCGGTCGTGGTCTCGGCGATGGGCGGCGTCACCAATCGTTTGATCGAGCTGGTTGATCTGGCGCGCGCGCGTGACAGCGCCTATCGGCGACGCTTGGACGCGCTAAAAGAAGATGAGTTCGCGCTGATCGAGGCGCTGCTGCCGGCCGATAAGGCGTTGGCGTTGGAGTCGCGGCTCAAAGATGATTTTCGCGATATCGAAGATGTGCTGCGCGCGGTTTGGCTGCTCGGGACTGCCTCGGAGACCGTGGTCGAGCTCATCTCGGGCTACGGCGAGCTCTGGTCGGCCCAGGTGCTCTGCGGGGTGCTGGCCGCGCAGGAAGTGTCGGTCGATTGGCTCGACGCGCGCGAAGCCTTGCGCGTGTCGCCGGGTGAGATGGGGCCGCAGATCGATTGGGAGCGCTCGGGCGAGCTATTGCGCGCCTGGATGGGCTCACGCGATGTCGATTATCTGGTCATTACAGGCTTTATCGCCACCAATCCCGAGGGGATTCCGACCACGCTGGGGCGAAACGGCAGTGACTTCTCGGCGTCGATCTTCGCCTCGCTGCTCGACGCGCAGGCCATTCATATCTGGACCGACGTCGATGGCGTGATGAGCGCGAATCCGCGGCAGGTCCCCGACGCGCATGTGCTCGACGCGCTCTCCTATAAAGAGGCGATGGAGCTCGCTTATTTTGGCGCGGGTGTGATTCATCCGCGCACGATGGCGCCGGCGGTCAAGAAGTCGATCCCGATCTTTATCCGCAACACCTTTCGCTCCGAGCTGGCGGGTACGCGCATTCACCTGCCCGAAGAGGTCGTGGAGGGCGGACCCGCGCCGAGCGTGAAGGGCTTCGCCACGGTCGACGAGGTCGCGCTGGTCAACGTCGAGGGCACCGGCATGATCGGCGTCCCGGGCATCGCGCACCGGCTCTTCGGGGTGCTGCGCGAGGCGGGCGTGTCGGTCACGATGATCTCGCAGGCAAGCTCCGAGCACTCGATTTGCTTCGCGGTCCCGCAGGCTCAGGCCATGCTCGTCAAAGACGCGGTGCGCCAGGGCTTCTTCGCCGCGCTGCACCAGGGGCAAATTCAGACCGTCGAGGTCACCCCGAATTGCAGCATCCTCGCCGTGGTCGGCGATAAGATGGCAGGCATCACCGGCGTGGCGGCGACCTTCTTTGGCGCGCTGGGCAAGGCCGGCGTCAATATTCGCGCGATCGCCCAGGGATCTTCGGAGCGAAATATCTCGGTGGTCGTCGACCAGAAAGACGCCACGCGCGCGCTTCGCGCGGCGCATTCCGGGTTCTATCTGTCGAACCAAACCCTGTCGGTCGGCATCATCGGGCCGGGCAACGTCGGCGCGACCTTGCTTAATCAACTGGCCGAGCAGGTCGATCGTCTCCGCGATAACGACCATATCGATATCCGCGTGCGTGGCATCATCGGCAATCGAAAGATGCTCCTCGAAGAAGGGCGTATCGCGCTGGAGGATTGGGCCGAGGTGCTTGAAGCCGACGCCGTCGACGCCGAACTCGACGCCTTCGTCGACCATATCCAGACCGATTATCACCCCCACGCGGTGCTGATCGACTGCACGGCGAGCGACGCGATCGCCGGCAAATACGCCGAGTGGATGGAGCGCGGCATTCACGTGATCACGCCCAATAAGAAGGCCAATACGGCGTCGATGGAGTATTATCGTCGCCTGAAGGCATCGGGTCGATATCACCTCTACGAGACCACGGTGGGCGCGGGCTTGCCGATCGTGCAGACGCTGCGCGATCTCATAAGGACCGGTGACGAGATCACCCAGATCGAGGGGATCTTTTCGGGCACGCTTTCCTATCTATTCAACGCCTTTAATGGCGAGCGACCGTTTTCGCATATTTTGAGCGAGGCGAAGAAGCTTGGCTATACCGAGCCGGACCCGCGCGAGGACCTCTCGGGCATGGATGTCGCCCGTAAGGTCGTGATCTTGGCCCGCGAGATGGGGCTGACGATCGAGCTTTCGGATGTTGAGGTCGAGAGCCTGGTGCCCGAGGGACTCGAGAAGGGGAGCACCGAGGAGTTTATGGCGGCCGTGCCCGCCTATGACGCCGAGCTTGCCAGCCGCCTGCAAAAGGCGCGGGACGCCGGCAAGGTGTTGCGCTTTGTTGGCTCGGTGACCCGCGAGGGCAAGGCCACGGTCCAACTTCGCGAATATGATAAAGACCACGCTTTTGCTAGGATTCACCTAACCGATAATATCGTCGAGTTCCGTACCCGACGCTATAGCCAGAATCCGTTGATCGTGCAGGGCCCTGGCGCGGGTCCGGGGGTCACGGCGGGCGGGATCTTTGCCGACCTGTTGAGGCTTGCGGCTTATGTTGGCGCGCCGATGTAGGCCGGAGGATAGACGCCTCCCAGGGTGGGGCCGAAGCCTGTGGAGTTCGGCCTCAATGCCTCAGATTTGTTCCATCGCAGAGAAGATATATGCACGCATCCGAAGCTCAAAACATCCCCCAAAAGGTGACCGCCTTCGCTCCCGCGACGGTCGGAAACGTCGCAGTTGGCTTTGATATCTTGGGGTTTGCGCTCGACACCATCGGGGACACCGTCACGCTGCATCGCACCGAGCAGCGGGGCGTGGAGATCTCGGATATCCGCGGGGTCGTGACCGATCTTCCGCGCGGGGCGGACGAGAATACCGCGACGGTCGGCCTGGTGCAGTTTTTGGCAGACTTCGGGCTGCCCTTTGGGCTTCGCGTTGAGATCGACAAGGGCATTCCGCTGGGCTCCGGCATGGGCGGATCGGCGGCGTCCGCGGTCGCGGCGATCGTCGCGGCCAATGCGTTTGTGGGGGGCAAATTATTGCGCACCGAAATCCTGAGCTACGCGCTGCTCGGCGAGTCAGTGGCCAGCGGCGATGTGCACGGCGATAACGTCACGCCGAGCCTTTATGGCGGCCTGACGCTGACGCGTTCGCTTGAGCCCATCGACGTCGTGCAGATCCCGGTTCCCGACGAAATCTGCTGCGTGCTCGTGCATCCGGAGCATCGCATCGATACCCGCAATGCGCGTCAGGTAATCCCAAAGGACCTGCCGCTGTCGACCTTCGTGCAGCAGTCGGCGAATCTTGCCGGATTTCTGTCGGGTTGCTTTATGGGCGACACGGAGTTGATTCGTAACTCCTTGCAGGATCTGTTGATCGAGCCGCATCGCGCGCCGCTGATCCCCGGGTTTAGCCAGGTGCGCCAGGCGGCGCTGAGTAATGGCGCGTTGGGATGCTCGATCTCGGGCGCGGGCCCCAGCGTTTTCGCGTGGGTTAAAAATCAGGCCGACGCCGAGGCGGTGCGCGACGCGATGCGCGCAGCTTTCGCCGGCGCAAGTGTTGAGTCGTCGGCCTGGATCTCCTCGCTTAACTGCCCCGGTGCCTCCATCGTTGAGGAAGGTTAAATCGTGATGAAATATATCAGCACCCGTAACCCCGACCACCGCCTGTCGTTTTCTGAGGCGCTTATCAACGGTTTGGCCGCCGACGGCGGCCTCTACGTGCCGGAGCATTTTGGGCGCTTTGGAGCGCATGATTTTGACGGTCGCAATCATATCCGCCAGATCGCCCATGATTTGCTCGCGCCGTTTTTGGAGGGCGATCGGTTGGCGGACTCTTTGCCACAGATATGCGACGAGACCTTTGGTTTTGACGTGAAGTTGGTCGGCCTTGAGACGATGCCGCCCGCGCTGGCCAAAGCCGGCGCGCAGACCGCGCTGCTTGAGCTTTTCCACGGCCCGACCGCTGCGTTTAAGGATATCGGCGCGGGCTTCCTCGCCGCGTGTATGTCGCGGCTGAATAAGGGCGCTGATAAGCCATTGACGGTGCTGGTCGCGACCTCGGGCGACACGGGCGGGGCGGTCGCCGCCGCCTTCCATAATAAGCCGAACCTCAACGTCGTCGTCCTCTATCCGGAGGGCAAGGTCTCACCGCTTCAGCAGAAGCAATTGACCTGCTGGGATGGCAATGTCCGCACATTTGGGGTGCGCGGTGTTTTCGATGATTGCCAGCGGATGGTGAAGGAAGCCTTCGCCGACGATGCCTGGCGCGATGCGATGAACCTCACCTCGGCCAATAGCATCAATATCGGGCGTCTATTGCCGCAGATGACCTATTACGCGGCGGCATCACTGTGGCATTTGCGCCGCCACGGCGTCGCGCCCAACTTCATCATCCCCTCCGGGAACCTCGGCAATATGATGGCCTGCGTGTACGCGCGCGAGTGCGGCGTCCCGATCGGTGAGGTGGTATTGGCGGTCAATGAGAATCGCCCGGTCACCCATTATCTGGAGACCGGCGAATATCGCGGGTTTGATACGGTGCCGACGCTGGCGAACGCGATGGACGTCGGCGACCCGAGCAATATGGAGCGCTTGCGCGATCTTTGGCCGGACGTGGAGACGCTTCGCAAAAAGATTCGCGCGATTCAGGTCGACGACGCGACCATCAGCGCGACCATCAAGGCCGGTCCGCAGGATTGGGGCGAGGTTTTTGATCCGCACACCGCCTGCGGGATCGCGGCGCGTGAGCAACTCGCCGCCGAGAATGAGGCCGGCGCGCAAAATGGCGGGCATTGGGTGGTCGTATCCACGGCGCATCCTGCGAAATTCGACACCATCGTCGAGCCGCTGATCGGCCGAAAGGTCGACCTCCCCGCGCAGCTCGCCCAATTGCTTGATAAGCCTGATTATTCGAGCACGATCGACCCGACGCTCGATGCCCTGAAGGCGGCTTTGAGCTGACGCGCGGGCGCGCAGCGAACGGGTTCAATATTTAGGCGTGGGATAAAAAGAAGGGCAAAACGAGGATAAAAAAATCCCCGCATGGCTGCTCGAAGGTCTTCTCCGGCCCGACTGTACCGGAAGCCATGCGGGGAGCGGTAGTGTCCTGGGATTTCCTCGGAGAGTGACCGTGAGACGGTCATTCACCGCTGGTAATCGACGTTGATGAGGGTATCGACGTCGAGTGCGTTATCCGGAAAGAACTGCCCCGAGCGGATAACACGAACCAGGACTTCAGCTTTAAGAAAGCGTCCTTCTCCGAGAGAACACCACCTCACCAGCCGGACTGTTTATTTTATATCTATGCACTGGATCACCTCCTGTTCCTGGGCACAATATTACGCGACTCCCAAGTCGCCACGAATCCGTATGCGCCCCATACTGATTCGCCTCGACGCGCCCTGTGCGCGTCTCCACCCGGGCGGTTAACTCGGGCCGGCTGCAGGACTCAACCTGCTCGCCGCTTGTGTAATTATGAACAAGCCATCACCGAGCTTTCATTCCCCGCCAGCAATAATTTTTACCCTAAGTCTGTAAAATTGCAGTGAAAACGCGGCGAGCGCGGCGCCCATGGAGGAGGCGCCGCGCCCGCGGTGAGTGCAATCATTTCAGCCGAGTCGCTTAGAACGAGCCGAGCAACTCCAGGTTATTCTGGGTGCGCTTGATGCGTTTGAGGAACCAGCTCAGCGACTCTTGCTGGCTCATATCGGCCAGGCGTCGGCGAAGATCGGGGACGCGCTTGCCCTCGACCGGGCTCATCAGGTCAAGCTCGCGACGGGTGCCGGAGGCGGCGAGGTCGACGGCCGGGAAGAGGCGGCGGTTGGCCAATTCGCGGTCGAGCACCAGCTCCGAGTTACCGGTGCCTTTGAATTCGTGGAAGATCACGTCATCCATGCGGCTGCCGGTGTCGATGAGCGCGGTCGCCACGATGGTCAGGCTGCCGGCTTCTTCCAGGTTGCGCGCGGCGCCGAATAATTGGCGAGGGCGGTCCAGCGCGCCGGCGGTGATGCCGCCGGAGAGCGTGCGGCCGTTGCCGCTTCGGTTGGTCGTATTATAGGCGCGCGCCAGGCGGGTGATCGAGTCGAGCAGGATCAGGACGTCTTCGCCGTCGAGCAATTTTTCGAGCGCGTCGGCGAAGACCTTTTCGGCCAGGCGCACATGCTGCTCGGGGGTGCTGTCGGTGGTCGAGGCTTCGACCTTGGCCGGGATATTGCGCCTGAAGTCGGTCGCTTCTTCCGGGCGCTCATCGATCAGCAGGGCGACCTGGTAGATCTCGGGGTGATTTTTGTGCACCGCCCGCGAAATGGTCTGCAGGATGGTCGTTTTGCCCGCTTTGGGCGGGCTGGTCACCAGGACCCGCTGGCCCTTGCCGATCGGGGCGATCAGGTCGATCAGCCTGCCGGTGATATCCTTGGGCCCGGTCTCCAGCTTGATGCGCTCCGCCGGTTGAATCGGGGTATAGTCAGCCAAGCGCTCTGTTAAGCGTTTGAGCTTATTAACTTTGGGTTGCTTACTTCCGCGTCGGCGCTTTCTGCGTCTTGCCATACCAATTTTCTTTTTTTGATGTCGTTTGAATGTCGTGCGAAACAACGGTCCTGTCGCGATAGGGCGAGCCCGGCGATACGAATATCAGCAAAAAAAATGCGGGCCGTAGAGCGTTGTCGGTCTTGAGTATGAGATTAAGGTTGTTCGGTGCATCCTACAACGCGAGGAAGGACCCGGGACTGAAGGGGTCGCGTAGTTGCCTTAATGATAAGGCCGTGTACGCGGAAGTCTCAGGACTTTTCGGCACACTCTCACTTTGTATTAGGATGTCTTATCGGCAGAGGCAGCAAGCCTGTCTCGCGTAGCGCGGCCGACCCAACGCCCACCACACTGGCACACCTCCGATTTGTTTGCCAGCCTCGCGCGCCACAAAATGTGTTGAGATCCTATTAAAATGCCGGCCCGGCGCGCCCGGATATCTCAATCGGCGGGCAATCTGGCTGAGTTTGAGCCGAGCGGGTTGATTTGCGCGCCTTCCATGTGTAACAGGAGCGGTCAGCCTCTGGGTTGCCGGGAATCCGTGACAAGGTGGTGTATTCTGCAGGGAGTTCGCTCGTCATTTAGCCGAACGACAATCTCACGCCCGGGCGCTTGTGCGCCCGTTCATCGACCCGGACCCTGAATCGGTCGAGATTGCGACGCTGATTTTTATTTCTCAAAGCTGAGCTGCTGCATATATAAAAAAACGGGCGTCTGAGCTCCGCCGGAGCTCAGACGCATATTGATAAACCCGGTGTTCTCAGGTACGGTCTTGGCGACTATTATTTGGGCTCCCTAAGGAGGCGCACGTTGGATACTTTAGATATTCTCGAAAAAGCAGAACGAAAAGGCGGACCCGAGCGGCGGCGGTTGATGACCGAAACCATCATGGCTGCGCGCGATCTCGGATGCGATTTTAATGTGGGCGGCGGCAAAGCCGGCGGCTTTAACGTGCGTTACGGCTCGTTGCGCTACGCGGTGATGGACCTCAACACCCGCGGCGAAGTCTTCCTGCATATCAAGCATCACCCCAGCAAAAATATCACCGACGAGCAGCGCGAAGAGGCGAATAAATTCGTCGAAGGTCTCGAAGGTCTGACCATCAAGAACGGCCCGATCAATAACTACGGCCAGGTCGAAGAGCCGATCGAAGAACTCCCGATCGAGTCCCTGATCGCCTTCTTGGAGCGCACCGTCGAGATCATCCGCGACGTCTATTATCGTCCGCATATCGAATTGGTGGGCTGAGCTCGGGCCTGCTCGCGCGGCCTCCCGGCCGGGCTCAATTTGAGAGAACGTTATGAAGCCTGCTGATTTATCAGCGGGTTTTGTGCGTTTGGGCCTACCTCGATGATTGTCATAAAGCTACGTTGTGGAGATACGCGCGCAGGTGTTTAGCTTCTTGACCATCAAGGCGATTGTTGGCGCCCCCGAAGTTTTTCTTTCCTGCCAGGCCGCCGGTCTCGTGTGTGCGGTAAGGAAGTATAGGCGATGAGCGAGTCAGGTATGCACAAACTTCAGAGACGTTCGATCGGGGAGACTGGTATCGACTTCCCAAACGATGACCTCGACCCGGCGGGCCGCGGCATTGCCAAGCTCATCTGGGCCGCGGTCTTCGGGGGCCTGGGGGTCGTCGGCGCCGTGTGGGGGATCACCCAGGCGATGCGCGGCGAGCCGGGGCTTCTGGTTGGCGTGCTCGGCTTTACGTTGATCGCGCTGGGCCTGCTCAGCGGCCTGGGCCGCTTCGTGAAGACCCCGGCCTGATACCCGGCGAAGCGATGCGATGAGGTGCACATAAAAACGCCCCGGCCGATTCGAATCGGCCGGGGCGTTTTTATGTAACCTCGCTCGCGCTGCTACTTAGAGTTTGACCTCGCAGGCGATGCCCGAGCAGAACTTGTCGTCCTGGTCGTGGGCCAGGGTGCCGGAGGGACCCTGTTTAAGCGGCGTGATTCCCTCCATCAGCTCGTTGTATTTCTCCTCGCTGATCGCCTCATAGGGCGCCTGGACATAGCCGTGGTTGCTCATCGGCAAGAAGGAGATGCCTTTGAGGCGGGTCTCGTAGGCGGCGAGGATCTGCGGGATCTCATCGGCCTCGGTCTCCGGGTCAAACTCGGCGGTGCAGCTCACCTGGTTGTCGGCCCAATAATATTGGACCTGCGCGGCCAAGTCGATCTTCTCGCGCAGGCTGACCTCGTTTTTGCGACGGTCCAGCGACTGAACCTTGGTCGGGAAAGAGATGACCATGGTGTTGTCGGAGTAGTGATCTTCTTCGATATGGTAGCCGGCTTCGCGGCAGATATCGATGAGGTCATGCCCGGCTTGAACGCGCACGCGCCGGATATAGTAGGGCGCGTGGTCCCAGTGGACGCCCGGCGTGGCGCCGGCCAGCAGCGACACGGTGCCGCTTGGCTTGACGCTGGTGGTCTTGATGGAGCGCGGGATGCACAGCCAGTCCGAGTATTTTTTATCCAGATATTGGATATACCCGTAGCCCTCGTCGCACCAGTTGAAGAAGTTGCGGTACCCGTGCTTGTTGATGGCCTGGACGATGCCGGTCATCGAGCAACCGATGCGCCGGTTTCTAAGCATGACCGCGTTGGTGCCGGCGTCGTGGGTCTGAATCAGCGTGACGGTCTTGGCGTATTGGTAGGCGACGCGCAGCGTCTCTTTGAAGTCCTCGAAGCTGTCGTGGTGGGCCGGGTAGGTCTCGACCAGGCAGCAGAGTTCCTTGTCCCAGAGGGTCTGCTCGACGCAGGGGTTCGAGCCCTCGGCGCGCTCGTCCTTCCAGTCGGCCGGGTCTTTCATGCGGCCGAACGCGCGGGCGTTGTCGAGCCAGAGGTAGCCGGGCTCCCCGTTGACCGCGGTGCGCTTGGCGACGTCGGAGTAGTCCATGCCGACTTTGGCCGAGATGGAGTTGTTCGACGCCCAGCGCCACGCGCTGACCTTCTCCATGTCCATCTTCAGGTCCAGGAATTCCTGGTCGTCCGGCTCGCCGAACGCGATCTGCGCGGTGCGACGCACGCCGCCGCTGACCACGCAGCGCCCGGTGATATTCATGGTGTCGACGATCAGGCGGCTGTCGACCTTTTTTCCGACATAGGTGCTCAGCAGCGCGTCGAGGGTCTCGAGCATCTTCTGCAAGGGGGCCGGGCCGCTGGCCACGCCGCCGAAGGATTTGATCTCGGCGCCTTTTTTGCGCACCTGCGAGTAGTCCCAGGTCGCCGGCAGGCTGCCCTCGCCGACATAGGCGTCCAGCAGGCAGGTGAGGGCGTCGGCCCAACCTTCGCGGCTGTCATGGATGACGAAATTGTCGTCGTTGCGCTCGGGGCGCACGATCTCGCGCTTGCCCGCGCCCTTGGTGTCAAAGCCCACGCCCACGCCGAGCATCGACATGCCGAACATCCAGGCGAAGGGGCGCGAGAAGTTGCGGTCAATCTCTTTGGTCGAGATGAAGCCGCAGTTATTCAGCGCTGCGCCGCCGCGCTCATAGATATAGTCGCTGCCCATCATCCACAGGCCGCGCCCGGGCGGGGTCCACTTGAATTGGAAGAGGCGGTCATAGGCTTTGCACGCAAACCCGTGCGCCTTCTCCTCGTCCCACGGCAGCCCGCGCTCCAGGCAATGGACGCGCTGAATCGTGAACATCCCCTCGATGACCCGCTGGCAGGTTTGCCACCAGTCCTCGCCATCGCGGCTATAGGTGCGTTTATAGGTGACCCAGGAGAGGTCTCCGAATCCCCAGTTGACCGGGCGCTCTCGATACTCGTCGAGAAAGCGTGAGTCCAATTGGAAGAAACCCCAGCGTTTGACGTCGATAATCATGACCACTTTCCTTGGTGAAGCGAAAAATACGAGTGACTAAATACGGTGTGTTATTCAGCGGAGCGCGCGGCGCTCTCCAGCACTCTCTCAGCCCAGGTGGCCCTGAAGTCGTGGGCCGGCGTGTCGCACGACGGCAAGATGACGACCTAAACAACGGGCACAAATATTGGGTGAATGAGCGGGGGGCGCGGCCCCTCAAAGGTCTAAATTAAGCCTGTGAATTTCTTGTGAAGAAATCACGTAAATGAGCGATAAATAAGGCATAAATCGGCACCAGGTTCAGCCGGAGTGAATGGCCCAAACCACAACATCTTGGGGTGTGCCTGATTTGCGGCCCACTATATATAGTGGAATGCATTTGTAAACCGCGTTTTTGAAATGTCTGCGCGATGCTCTTCGAAAGTCCAACAAATATCATGGCTTAGCGGGGGAAAATATTTTTGCTCACCCGCCGCCACGCGGGGGGACGTAATCGAGGGCAATCGGGGCAAAAACCGGGGCAAATGCCGGTAGAATGCGGTCGATCGAATCGTGGCGCCGACGATCGCCTCGCGCGCGAGGCGATCGTGAAGGATGGAGGGCCGACGCGGCCTAAAGTCCGGCGTCATCGTCTTCGCTCTGATCGGCGATCACATAGAGTTCGCCGCGCTCATGATGATAGACCCAGCCCTTGAATTGGTCGTCGAGGTAGCGCTGGAATGCCTCGGCCGGCTCGCCGGCGATGCGCTCGCGATTGGTAGCGCTGAGCACCCGCAGGGCGTCCTCACTTTGGTCTTCGTCGGGCAGCTCATCGAGCCAGTCGACCTGATAGACCGTGTAGGGGCCCAGGTGCTCGGGGGAGGCGGAGCCGCCGTAGACGGCGTTGAGCATGATCTCGTCGTCGACATTGCCGGTGTTGGGGGCGGTGTCTTCTTGGAAGCCGCTCATGCGCGCGAGCACCGCGTACCCTTGGGCAAGCTCGACAGCGTAGCGGGATTCGAGGTCTTGGCGTTCGTTTTCCATGGTGATCTCCTGGGAATACGGATGAAGGAGAAGGGCGCGCGTGTCGGAAGAGCGTGGCTGCGAGGGTCAGCGCAGGGAGCGGGGCTCCATGGGGTCAGAGAATCGCAGGTCTCTCAGGTGAAGGTGGCGACCGGGGGCGAGCATGTCGCGCTCGTAATCCTCCGGTGAGATGCCGGCGACCAGGTTGAGCGAGCGGCCCAGCTCGGCCAGCCACTCCTGCGGGGCCAGGATCAGTCGGTAATAGCTTCGATTTCCCGCGCATAATTCGCGCTCAAGCACGAAACGGCAGCCGACTTGCGCGCATTTAAGCGCGTGATTGGTGCCGTTTATGACCTCGCGCACCGCGCTTAAGAGCGTCGCGGTCAGTCCGTAATTAAACTCGAGTACGATCTGGTGCTCGACGCCTTCGACCTCGAAGGAGATCACCTGGTTGCGCCCTTTCGGGGCCACGTAGAGCGGGGCGAGCTCGAAATAGGGCGCCGCCAGCGACTGCATCCAGGTGATTAATTTCCACCCCAGCCCCGTCTTGCCGAGGATCCCGCTCCACTCAAGCTCTTCAAGCGTGAGGGGCAACTCGAAGCTGTGGACCTGAAGTACCGAATCGTCGACTTCTGTGTTGTTATTCACCGCGCGAACCCCATGAAGGCATGAAGATAATAGCCGGCGGGCGTGCATCCGCCCGCGAGTCCCCTTAAGATAATAGACACGCGGTGCCCGGCGGCGAGTCGCCGGGCGGCCGATCGGCGCGCGCTTGCCTAAATTGACCTTTTGGTCTCAACGGGGCTAGTATGCCCGCAGGTAAGTTGAGTTATTTTGTCGAATGTTTCAGGAGCCGTGTCTGTGGCCAGATTAATCTATACAGATTCGTCAAATCAGGAGCGCTCGGTCTATCTGGGCCCCGATCAACCGATGGTGAGACTTGGGCGCGCGTCGGACTGTTCGATTCGCACCAGTCGTCAGTCGGTGTCGCGGCGCCATGCCGAGTTTAGCTATGTCGAGGGCACCTTTGAGGTCACCGACCTCAACAGCTCCAACGGCACCTGGTTGATCGAGGATGACCAGCGCTTCGAGATCAGCCATGAGCGCCTCGAGGACGGCGATGAGATCTGGTGCGGCGATTTTATCGTCCACTTTACGCTCAGCGATCTGCCCGCTGACGACCCGACGGTCGGCGGCCAGATGAGCGCGCCGCAGGTGGGCGGCCAGCCGGTTGGCGTGGGCGCGGCGCGCCAGACGGCCAACGCCCCCATGGAGGCGGGCGTTGATTTCAGCGAGATGGGCCTCGACGAGCTAAGCGCGGTCGAGATTGCCCAGGCGCCTGTGCAGCAGCAGCAGCATCTGAGCCCGCAGCCGGCGCGGATTTCCCAGGGGTTCGACGCCGACGATGAGCTCGCGCGCCTGCGCCAGGAGAAGCAGTCCATCGAGGACCTCGCCTCGCGCCAGACCTTCGAGATCACCGATCTGCAGTCGCAGCTCGACGAGCTTAACCGCCGGTTTGAGCAGAGCACCCAGCTTGCCCAGTCCGAAGTCGAGGCGGCCAAGCAGCAGTTGGCCGAGCTTCAGGAGGAGAATGTGGGCCTGCTCGAGGCGCTCGACGCCAAGAGCGCGGAGCTTGAGCAGCAGCGCGCGCAGGCCAGCGGCGCGGACCCGGCCGAGTTGGAGGCAGTGCAGGCGCGCGTCGATGCGCTGCAGTCGCAGTTGGACGCGGCGCAGGCCGAGAAGGCCGAACTCAGCGATGCCGTCGGGCGAGTGAAGGGTGAATTGGGCGCGCGCGACACGCAGGTCGCGGCGCTGGAAACCCAGGTCGATCGCCTGCGCGCGCAGGTCGCGAATATGCCCGAGGTCGACGCGGACTCGCTGCAAGAAGAGCTCGAGAAGGGCAAGCGATTGCTCAGCGAATATGAGCGGCGAAACGCCGATCTTCGCCTGGAATTCGACGCCCAGCGCGACGTCAACGCCGCGCTTCGAAAGGTCTACGCGAGCACGCAGGAAGAGCTTGCCCAGGCGAAGCAGGCGCTCGAAGAGGCTGAGCAGGCGCTGGCCGTGGCCGAACCTGCGCGCCAGGAACTGGAGGGGGTTCGTGCCGACCTGGCGCAGGCTGAGCAGCTCTGCGAGGACCTGCGCGCCGAGGTGCAGGGGCTGAAGCAGCGCGTGCAATTGGAGCGTCGTCGCAGCAAAGAGGGCGACCCCGAGATGGTCGAGCGGCTTCAAGCGGACCTCGCCGCGGCCCAGGCGCGCGTCGCCGAATTGGAGGCGCAGGCGGCCGAGGCGCCGCCGGCTGGGGCGTCCGAGTTGCAGGCCGAGCGCGTGGAGCAATTGCGCGAGCGCCTCGGCGCGCTGGAGCGGCTGACCGACGCGATTATGCGCGCCGATCTCGACCCGCTGTCGACCGTCGACCGCATCCGCCTGCAATCGGCCATCCGCGAGACGGACCCGAAGAAGACGCTGCAGGGCGCGCTGGAATTGCTCGACTGATCTGGGTGTTTGACTCAGGCGCGCGTGGCTTTGCGCGCGCGGGCGAAATTTATCGAAGATGCTTTTTGAATCTAAAGTTTAGGATGCAATAGACGATGCCAATTAATAAATTGAATGCTACTATCTTGACCTCCCTTTGCGCGGCGCTGCTGGCGTTGAGCGCGTGTGGCGACGAGCCCATTGAGACCCCGGAATTCTCGGACCTGCAGATCGTGTGTGCCCAGTCTTCGAGCAGCGATGAGGGGTTGATCGTCGAGCGAGTCCAGGTCCAGGTCAGCGACCCGAATCGTGAGTTGCTCTCGGTGAAGGGGAGCATCAACTCGGTGCTGATCACGCTGGAGGACCCCGACGCGGACCTCATCTTCACCTGGAGTCCGCCCGCCTCCGAGGCGCCGATGTCCTGCAAGGGCGATTTCGTGGTGAGCCTTGAGGCGACCGAGGCCGGCGGAAGTTCGACGCAGTTCTACGAGATCGTCTCGAAATAAGTTCGGCGCAGCGTTGGGGCCAGCGGCCTCGATATCCAATATCCGGGGGGCGATCGCGTGTTCAAATTTGAATCCGTGACTAGCTTCCGGATAATTATAGCGTCCCGAATAGAATATTCTTTGGCTGGAGCGGGCATGGATTTCGATTTTCTCAAATATGTCGATCAGAAGAAAAGCCCGCGCAGCGGGCGCGAGGAGAAGACGGGTTTTGGCGAATATGCCTTCGCCGGCGATATCCGCGTGCTGCGCCAACTCCAGCGCGCCCGGCCGGTGAGCCTGGTGGCGCGCTCATCGGTGCGCTTTTGGAAATCCTTCCAAAAAAACGAACTCCTCGGCAGCAGCGTGCGCATCAGCCCGCGCCAATTCCCCGCGCTCTACGACACGGTGGTGGAGTGCTCCGAGACGCTGAGCATCCCGGTCCCCACGGTCTATGTCTCGCAAAATCCGAATATCAACGCGGGCACCTACGGCACCGATGAGGAGTCGTTTATCGTCATCACCTCTTCGCTGATCGACCGCTTTGAGGACGAGGAGTTGAAGTTCGTGATCGGCCACGAGTGCGGGCATATTCAGAATAATCATGTTGTTTACCGCACGGCGGCCGAGTTTCTGCGCAACGGCGCCATCAGCATGGTCAAATACGCGGTGGTGCCGGCGACGGTGGCGTTGAACGCGTGGAGCCGGCGCGGCGAGATCACGTGTGACCGGGCAGGGATGATCTGCGCGGGCAGCGAAGACGCCGCCATCAACGCGATGCTTAGGCTTGCGCTGGGGAGCAAGAAGCTCTTCGACGAGCTCGACCTCGAGGAGTATCTCTCCCAGCTCGAAGGCGTGCAGGACGGCGTGGGCCGCTTCAAGGAATATTTCGAGACCCACCCCTATCTTCCCAAGCGCATTCAGGCGGCCAAGCTCTTCGCCCAGAGCGAGTATTTTCGCCATTATATTGGCGACCGAGGCGGGCGAAGCCTCGACGAGGTGGACCGCGAAGTTGAGAAGTTGATCAAGGTCATGTGAGCGCACCCGCTGGTTGCACCCTAAAATAACGCCCTTAAAACTCCGAAAACGGCGATTGAACTCATGAGCGACTCCAAAGAGAACGAACCCAAGAAGACCGACCACGAAGACACGACGCCCCATATTGTTCTGGGTAAATCGCGCGAGGAGCGTGAGCGTGTGGAGCCGGAGGCGGTGGCGACGCCGGAGGCGGCGAAGCCCGAAGTCGCCAAAGCTGGCGCCGAGGTCAACGAGCCGCCGAAGTCCGAGTCCAAATCCCCCATTAAATCTCCCGCTAAACCGACCTCGCCGATTCTTGCGGTGAGCCGGGAGCATGTCGAGGATATGCTGGTCGAGCTGGCCGAGATCTCGGAGGAGAGCGGGCTGAATCAATTGGCGCGCGAGGTCCGCACCGAGCGCATCCCGGCGTTTAAAGACGGGCGCATGTCGGTGGTGGTGCTCGGCGAGTTCAATCACGGCAAATCGACGGTGGTCAACGCGTTGCTCGGCGAGGAGATCTTGCCCACCGGGATCACCCCGACCACGGCGGTGATTACGCATCTTGTGTACGGAGAGGAGGCGCGCGCCGAGATCCAGGCGCCGCGCGACGGCGGGCGCACTTCGGTCGCCTACGACAAGATGGGCGCGGCCATCAAACACGAAGAGAACTCGGGCGTGGAGCCCGAGTACGTCGAGATTCAATACCCCAACGAGCTGCTGGCCGACTCGCTGGTTCTGGTCGACACGCCCGGGGTGAACGACATCTCGCGCCAGAAGGTCGAGATTACCTACGGCTATGTGCCCAAGGCCGACGTTATCCTCTATGTGCTCGACGCGACCCAGGTGCTGAAGAAGAGCGAAGTGACGTTCATCAAGGACCGACTGCTTAAGGCCAATCGCGACCGCATTATCTTCGTGTTGGGCAAGACCGACGCGCTGAGCGCCGAAGATCTTCGCGAGGTCGAGACTTACGCGCGCGAGCGACTCAAGGCGCTGATCGGGCCGGTCGAGCTCTTCGCGTTTTCGGGGCGCGAAGCGCTTATAGCCCAGCAAAATGGGGCGGCGCCGCCGGCTGAGTTTACGAAATTTAGGGAGTATCTGCTCGGGTTTTTGCGCAAGAATAAGGCGCTGATCCTGCTCGATAGCGCGCTGGGAGGCGGGCTTCGGATCGCCGGGTTGCTGGAGCAAAACCTGGCGATCAAAAAGCAGGGTTATCTGCTCGAAAAAGATGAGCTGGAGAAGCGCATTCAGCGCGTGGAGTTGAAGCTGGAGCAGTCGCGTCAGTTGATCGCCGAGAATATCGACCATATCAACGAGAGCATCGGCGGCATCGCGGCGACCGCGCGTCATAACCTGCGCACGTTCGTCGACGAATTTAAGACCACGCTGCCCCAGCAGATTGAGCGGGCCGAGGCGCGCGACATCAAGCTTTATCTGGCCACCTGGGTGCAGGATTCCTTCAAGGAATGGCTGGAGGCCGAGGGCAATAAGATCGCCCAGAAGCTCGAAGCGCTGGCCGAAGAGGTCATCGAGATCACCAACGAGTCGATGCGCGAGACGGTTGGGATGCTGCGCCAGGAGTTGGGGCTGGGCGACCAGCTCGACCTCGAGATCGACACCATCGCCTACGACGTGGGCGTCTTCGCGCTCGGGACGCTGGGGGTGTCGGTGTGGATCTTCGCCAACGCGCTGGTCGGCGGGCTTTTGACGCTCACCGCGCCGATTCTGGCCTTCTTCCTAAAGGGAAAGATCGACGCCAAGCTTAAGGAGCGGGCCCGCGATGAGGGCGGTCGCGTCATCGCCGAGGTCGGCGCGAATGTGGAGGAAGAGCTGCTCCGCGTGATCCACGACTATGGTTCCAAGCTTGAGAAGTTCGTTGAGAGCGCCGGTGACCGGCTCTATAGCCAGATCCAGGAGGTCCTGGCGCAGGTGCAGACCGACGTGGCCAGCGAGCGCGACCGCGGCGAATTGGTCGCCGAGGTCGACGCCAGCCTGAAGTCGACGCGTCGGGTCGCCGGGTTGCTCAGCTCGAGCCGGGCGAAGCTGCAAAAAGAGGCCGCCGCGGCCGATTAAGTCCGCCGCGGCGACGCGTCTTTAAAGGCCTGGGGTTATGCCTGGGCCTCGTCTTTTTCGGAGTCGACATAGGCGCGCAGTGATTTTTGGATAAACTCGAGCATCGCGCCGCTTCGAATCGTCATCTCGTCCTGTTCTTCGGGCGACTTCGAGGGGTCGAAGCCCTCGTCGAAGACCGCGCGCAGAAGCTCCACGCCTGCGGGGACCTGGCCCACCTCGACCAGCGTCTCACCGAGGTTCACCAGCGTATTAAAATCAGTGGGATCCAATTCGGCGGCGCGCTTGAGGCATTTGAGCGCGGCGCCGCGTTGCTTTTGGCGCCGCCAGATGACGCCCAGGAGCGCCCAATACTTGGCGTTCTCGGGGCGCATCACGACCAGTTGCTCGAGGTAGCCGCGCGCCCGGCCGAGCTTCTTTTGGCCGTATAATTTAACGGCGGCGGCTTCGAGTTGGGCGACAACCGCGTCGGGGGTATGTCGCAGTGAGTTTTCGGTTTGATTCTCTTCGTGAGCGTTGTTGTCTTTCATTATCTTCTCGTAGGCTTGGAGTTTCGATGAATGCGTTCGGGGGCTCGAATCAGGCGCGCAGCGTGCCTCCCTGGTGGAGGATGGTCTCGAGCTTTTCGCGGGCGACAGGGGCCTGGGCGAGCAGGTCTTTGAGGATGCTCAGCCCATCGGGGTCGCTGGTGGCGATGTTGACGAGGTCGGCGCTGATTTGAATGGTGTCCTGAATCCGGGCGAGATCTTCGGTGCTGAGGCCAAATTGCTCGGCCAGGGCGTCGACGACGCCGCCCAGGAGGGTGTCGACGAGCGGAAAGTCCTCGAGGGTCATGCCGCCGACTTGCAGCCCACCGCCTTGGAGCATCTCGGCGGCTTTATTTGCCTGCGAGAGGAAGCTCGCGGCGGCGCCGCCGAAGGACTCCAGCAGCGCCCCGGGGTTCTTGAGTATATGTGGCCCCAGGGCGCTGTCGGCGGCGTCTGAGAGCCCCTTAAAGAGCACGCTGGGGTCGAAGTTTAGGTGCTCGCTGGCCAATTGAGCGGCGGGGCCGAGCAGGTCATCGAAGTCGAGTTTGCCGTCTTCGAGCGCATCCCCAAGCGCGCCGAGGATGGCCGTGGCGGGTTCGCGCGCGGCCCCCAGAATCTCGGTCGCCGACTCGCTCAGCGGCCCGAGCACGCTGTCCAACTCGCCGAGCTGCGGGCCGAACGTTTCGAGCAGCGCGCCGCCGGCGCCGACCAGGTCGCCGTCCATCAGCGAGCTGGCCGCGCCCATCGCGTTCTCGACATTCGAGATGGTCCCGGAGATGCCGCCGAGCACCTCGCCGATCTTTCCGACGTCGCCGCCGATGCCCCCGCTGAACATGCCGGTGACCCCGGCGCCGGCTTTGAGGAAGCCGGCGATTTCGTCGCCGCCGCAGGCCTTCGCGACGTCTTCGAGGGCGTCGAGGCCGTTGGCCACGGCGCCGACATAGTTGCCGGTGCAGAAGTCGAGCACCCCGCCGGCGACGTCGCCGATCCAATCGGGCAACCCTAGCGAGTCCAGCGCGGAGTTCAGAATGCCGCCGAGCCCGCCGCCCGAGGCGAGGGCGCCGATTGCGTCGTCGACGACCGAACCGAGCGGGCCCAGGCAATCGGTGACGGCTTCAAAGGTGTCCCCCAGATTGCCCACCAGGCTGCCGAGTCCGTCGGCTACCCCGCCCACGTCGAGGGTCGCCACGCTGACGGCGACGTCGGCGACATCGCTGACGACATCGGCCACTGCGCTACACGCGTTTCCAATCGCATCCAATAGACCCATCTCATCGCTCCCTGAAATTTGAAGTGTCGAATCAAACCACTCGGGGCAATCCGTGCCGCCGCAAGTGAGGAAGTCCTCGAGGCCTTCCCCTATGGTTTTCGACAGGATGGGGTGAAATGTTGCGTGTGTTTTAAAACTAAATCGGCGAGTGCGCGCTAAGGTGTTGTTTTGTTGGGGTTTTTGGTTTTTTGGTGGGGTGGGGTTTGGAAAAGTCTCTGTTTTCAAATGCCCAATTTGAGGTAAGGTCGGGGCATGAAAAAGGGGCCATCAAAAAGAGCGCTCGAGATGCATCGACGCGCGTGTGAGGCGGGGGAGTTTGGGTATATGGACCCGGAGTCGGGTCTATTTGTGATGACGTCGGTCTATCTGCGCGCGCAGGGAGACTGCTGCGCGAGCGCGTGTCGCCACTGCCCCTACTCGGAGGAGGAGCGGTGGGTGGCCGGGCGCCCGGAGGCGCCGGCGTGGCCGTGGCCGGAGTAAGCGGGGGTTAAATCTCGGCGCTTCGGCCTTCTAGAAAGATGTTATTCTGGCGGAAACCGAAATTCGAGTACATCTTGATGGCGGGCTGGTTGTCGTCCTGGACGTTGAGCGCGACCAGCGAGACGCGCTGGTAGAGCTCGTCGAGGAGCTGGCCGGTGCAAAGCGTTGCCAGTCCTTTGCCGCGCGCGCGCGGGTGCGTGACGAGGTTGCCGATGACGGCGACGTCGTATTCTTCGCTGACCACGTGGACCCCGGCGATGCTCAGCAGGCGGTCGTCGCTGCCGCGCACACCAAAATACAGGCCGGTTTCGAGCTGTGAGGGGGCAAAGAAATTGTCGGGATAGTGGGCGTAGAGCGCCATGATGGCGGCGGTGTCCCGGTGGCCAAGGCGCACGACGCCTTCGATGGAATCCAGGGGTTTATAGTCGGCTTTTTCCAGCCCCATGCGCTGCATGCGCATGGGCTCGGGGCAGCCGAAGACCTCTTGCACGACGCCGATATGCGGCTCGAGCACGTGGAAATGGAAGCGGTTGGGGATATGCTCTTTGAGGCCTTCCAGGAACTCTTTGAAGTCGGGGTCGCCGCCGACCATGAAGAGCAACGGCAGGCTCAGCCCGGTGTAGAGCAGCACGAGGCTGGCGAGGTTTCCGGCGGCATCGCGTGAGCCGTACCACTCGCAAAAGGGCAAGAAAGCCGGGTCCAAATTACCGAGAAGGTATGCGTTCGCGAGTTTGTCACGGGTGAGGAAATCCCGCAGTTCCGCTTGGTCTTTAATCTGCTCGACGGCCATCAGTGCTCCTGCGCTATTAGCTGCGTGGGCGCCGCAGGGTCACGCGCAGCGTGCCCTTTGCGAACGATTCCACGCTGGATTTAATACGTGGGCCTCTTCACACAAGTTAACGGGACAATGCAAGACCAAATCTTGGGCCCCGCTCAAATCGAGCCGCGAATGTGACGTGGAGTTTTCCTGCCTTTAAATATAGTCGATTCGGCTCAAAACGCAATTCGGCGCCAGCGCGCGGGAACGCCCCCAAACCGTCGGTTTTGGGGGCGTTCACACCGTCTGCTGCCTCGCCTTTTGGGGCGCGGGAGTGTTTATTCGGCGGCGATCATGGATTCGAGCATCTTCGGGGTCGATTTGCCCTCGGCGATGAGGCGAAGGATCTCCTCATCGAGCTCATCGGAGAGCATCAGGCGCAGCATCTTCATATCGCCGCGCAGCGACCACAGCGGGTTGCCCAGGGTGGCGGGGCGGTTGCCCTCGACGAGGAAGTGGCCGATCCAGGCCGGGCCGTAGCCGATCAGCGGGGCCAGGGCGAGGAGTTTGGGCTTGCGTTTGAACACCGCGTAGGCCGCGGTGGCCAGCGCCGCCGAGGTGCCGATGGCGTGCATCAGCCGGTTGGTCGGGTCACTGTGTTGGGCGAGGTAATATGCCCAGAAATCATCGAAATTCTCGAACTTTTCATCACTCATTATCATTCCTTCGGGTTTAATTCATGATTCTGGGCCGACCGCGGGATTTATTGCAAGTTTAGAGCGGTCGCGGCGCTTGTCGGGTACGTGCGACCCATCGTAATAACGAGCGGCTCAAATGTGCAACCGTCGAAGGCTTTTGCGCCCTCGATATCCCGCCTAACCTAAAGAAAAAGACGATATAAACGATTATGAAGCAACAAGATTTTGAGAACGCGATCGCCCTGCTTATCCAGGAGGATTGGGTCAAGCCGACCGTGGATTTGATCGCCGCCGATATGCAGATGAACGCCGGGCACGACCTGGGGCATCTTTTGCGCGTGCTGCGAAACGCGCGGCGCATCGCGGACGGTGAGATCGCGCGCGGCGAGGCGGTGGATTGGAAGGTCGTGGCGGCGGCGGCGCTGCTGCACGACGTGGTGGATCTGCCCAAAGATCATCCCGACCGCAGCAGCGCCTCGCGCCAATCGTCCGAGAAGGCCGCCGCGCATTTTCGCGCGCTCGGGGCGTTCGATGAGGCGAAGATTGAGCGCATCTTTCACGCCATCGAGGCCCATAGCTTTTCGGCGGGGATCGAGGCGCGCTCGATCGAGGCGAAGATCGTGTGCGACGCCGACCGGCTGGAGTCGGTCGGGGCGTTTGGGATTGCGCGGGTATTTCAGGTCAGCGGGCAATTGGGCGGCGGGATCTGCGATATGGCCGACCCCTTCGCCGAGCACCGCGAGCTCGACGACGTGCGCTACACGGTGGACCATTTTTATAGCAAAATGCTCAAGCTCACCGCGCGCCTCTATACGCCGACGGGCCGGGCGATCGGCGGGCAGCGCCACCGATTTATGGAGACCTACCTGGCTCAATTGGCCGACGAGATCGGCGTGCCGGTCCGCGAAGATGCGGCGGAGCCGGTGTCGAGCTGAGGCTCAGGCGTCCAGGGCGCGCGCGATGATGCGCGGGCCCGTGGGGTGGGGCTGGGCGAGCATGGCGAATTTTTCGGGGCCCATCGCGGCGCAAAAGTCGATGTCGCGGGCGTCAAACGCGGGGCGCTCGGGGTCGAGAAACTTCTGCGCCGCGTCGCTCTTTCGGATGCGCTCGGTGACCTGGGCTGTGTCGGGGCCGGCCTCGCCGAGAATCTGCGCGCGAATGAATTCGGCGCAGGCCATATCTTCGGTGCCGGTGGGGTGTGAGGCGACGAGATGGACGCGCATTTTCTGCGTAACACGCCCCTGGGCCTGCAATTCCCGCACAAAACGCGCGCTGGCCAGGGCGTTCGAGAATCCGGTCACCAACACCGGCGCGCCCTGCGGGGCGGCGCTTTTGAGGGCGTGCAGGGTCGCGCGCACGCCGTTGGTGGTCGTGAGGATCATCGTGCGCCCGGCGAAGTCGATGGTCGCGCAGGCGGCGGGCGAGTTCCCCAGGTCGAAGCCGTCGATTTTGATGGCGTCGCGCTCGCCGGCCAGGATGGCGTCGGGGTGTGCGCGCTTGAGCGCGAAGGCCTCGTCGACCTCGCCGGCGAGCAGCACGCGGGCGGCGCCGTTGTCGAAGGCGATCTGGGTGGTCGTGAAGGCGCGAATGACGTCGATGACGATATAGGCGTCGGCGGCGTCGAGGGGCGGCTCATGGCCCTGTGAGATCTGAATATCGATGGTCATTTTGGGGTGCGGGGTGTTGGGAAAAGTTCATCGTAGCGGATGCGGTGTGTGGTGCAACTCGTTGCGGCTTCGGAGGCGACCTACAGCCTGTATTTGGGGTTTTGGAGGGTCCGGGGGGCGACCTACAGCCTGCATTTAGGGTTTTGGAGGGTCCGGGAGGCGACCTACAGCCTGTATTTAGGGTTTTGGAGGGTCCGGGAGGCGACCTACAGCCTGTATTTAGGGTTTTGGAGGGTCCGGGAGGCGACCTACAGCCTGTATTTAGGGTTTTGGAGGGTCCGGGAGGCGACCTACAGCCTGTATGTCGCGATCTTGGGAGTTTGGCTGGCTTGATACAGGCTGTAGGTCGGTTTTGGGGTTATCCTGCTTTGCCGTCGGGGCGTGGGGCGGTCAGCACCGGGGTGAACTCGAGCACGAAGGCGGCGAAGGCCAGGGCGAAGAGGACGCCGGAGAAGATGACCCACTCGATATAATAGGTGGGCAAAATGATCGGCAAAAAAGTGCGGCCCAGGGCGGCCAGGCCGACGGCTGCGAAGGCGGCGCTCATCGGCTTGGAGGCGGTGATGGGGCGCCCGGTGTGCCCGAGCGAGACGCGCACCATCATGCCGATGATGAGCATGCCGATGCTGCCGACGGTGAGCGCGTGGGTGCTGGCCGAGGACGCCACCTGCGGCAACCAGATGGCCAGGGCGCGCAGGATAAGGCCGACGCCGATCCAGGCGTGGCCGACGTGGAGCACCCACAGAATCGGTTTTTTGACGGTATATTGGCCGCCCCAGGTGATCTGGCGGGCGAAGACGGCCAGGCCGGCGAGCAGCGCGATGACGCCGTTGACGGTGTGTTGGGGCCAGATAAGTTGCAGGATGATCGACGCGATGACCAGGGGGTAGAGGAGTCTTTCGAGCCCGGCGACGGTGCGCAGGCCCTCGGCGCCGGTGGCGTTTCGGGTGAACATCGGGACGATGCGCCCGCTGACCACCAGGATGATGAGGATGACCATATCGAGCGCGCCGAGCAGGGTGGCGCGGGTGGTCGAGGCGTCGAGGATGTCCATCGCGCCCAGGTGCATCACCAGGTTAGCGCCAAAGAGGACGGCGAAGATCGGCAGGAATTTATAATTTCGCTTACTCTTTGCCGCGAGGATGGGGCGGCCGACAAAGAAGGCCAGCGCCACGACGAAGGCCAGGTCGACCGTGGCCACCAGCGCCCCGGGCAGGTGTGCCGCAAAGAGCATCCCCACTCGCCCGGCCACCCACAGCCCGCAGAGGCCGGCCAGGGCCGGGCCGGTCGCGGTGGGGAGTTTGGTCCAATTGCTCACCGCGGTGAGCAAGAAACCGGCGATGACCGCCAGGGCGAAGCCGAAGACCATCTCGTGGCCGTGCCAGGTCGTCGGGTCCCAATACCCGCCGAGGTTGACCCTTCCTGTGTAGCCAAAAATCCACAACGGCACGAAGCCGGCGCCCAGCAGCGCGGCGAGCAAAAAGAAGGGGCGAAAGCCCTTGGCAAATAAATTCGACATCATGGTTCTGTACCGCCTTTGGGTGGGGTGAGCGCGGCAGCTGCGGCGCCCGATATTATAATACGCGGATCTTTGAGCAATTAGCGTGCCGAAGATGGCCTCAGGGCCAAGTGGGGCCCACAAGCACGGCAGCGAGGCTTCGCAAATAAAGGGGGCGTAAATAATGCGCGGGGCTCTTGTGATGCGCAGTATTTGCGTTTGTTGTGTTTATATCGGCTTGAAATATCGCCTTAAAACCTGCGCTAGATCATACGCTGGGCTGGAAATGCGGGCGCAAACGCAAAAATAGCGTCTTTGAGCGGGGGCTCAGTTTTTTTCTCGGGGATTTGCTTGAATCTGGCACGCTTGTCGCAAAGACGTTTGGGCAGACGCGGCGCCCCGGCATTGGGCGCGAGCGTGACCGCCAAAGTGATAGAGAGCGATTAATTGCGCGGGAGTAAAACCCGCGAAACCTGAGAGCATATAGGAGTCGATTATGACCGTTTACGAGACCAGCATCTTTGCCCCGATGAAGCGCTTCCCCAAACATATGATTTGGGTTGCGATGTTCCTTCTGCTGGCAGCCGTGGGTTGCCAGGATAACGCCTCAAGCGGCGACCCGGCCAAATCGGTGGCGCCGGTGGGCGCGGAGGTTGAGTACACGCTCGAGGCCTATATGAGCGGCTACCGCGGGGTGGGCGGTGAGATCGAGGGGAAGATCAACCCGGCGCTCAAGGCCAACGCGGGCGACACGGTGACGCTGAAGTTGATCAATAAGGAGAATATGGCCCACGATATCGCCCTGGACGGGCAGGACGTGCGCACCGAGACGGCGATGAAGATCGACGAGGTCGTCGAGGTGACGTTCGTGGCCAAAGAGAGCACCGATTATTTCTGCTCGCTGCCCGGGCATCGTCAGGCGGGTATGCAGGGGAAATTCATCGTCGAGGGTGTCGCCCCGCAGGTCGCTCAGAACGCGCCGGCGGTGGCCGGGGGCGCCGGCTCGCAGCTCTTCCCGAAGACGGGCACGCCGCTCAAGCCCATCCTGCCGGTGTCGACCGACGAGATCAGCCTGGGCGCCGACACCGTGCCCGCGCCGATTGGAAAGCGCGCGCCTGAGACGGTGGAGTTCGTCATCAACACGAGCGAGGAGATCGCCGAGCTCGAGGACGGCACGACCTACGAGATGTGGACCTTTGACGGCAAGGTGCCCGGCCCGATGCTGCGGGTGCGAGAGGGTGATAACGTCGTGATTCACCTGGACAACGCCCCGTCGAGCAAGATGGTCCACAGCATCGACTTCCACGCGGTGACGGGACCTGGCGGCGGCGCCGCGGTCTTGCAGGCGCCTCCCGGCGAGCGCCGCTCGATGAGCTTCAAGGCGATGAAGGCGGGCCTCTATGTGTATCACTGCGCCACCCCGCATATCGCGACGCACCTGGCCCGCGGCATGTACGGCATGATCTTGGTCGAGCCGGAAGAAGGGCTGCCTGAAGTCGACCGCGAGTATTATGTGATGCAGGGCGAGTATTATACCACCGAGCGTCTGGGGACCGAGGGTCACCAGATCGAAGATGCCAACCGCATGCTCGAGGAAATGCCCACCTATATCGTGTTCAACGGCCGCGTCGGCGCCCTGACCGAGAGCCGCGCGATGAAGGCCAAAGTCGGCGAGACGGTGCGCATGTACTTCGGCGTGGGCGGCCCGAATAAAGTCAGCTCGATGCATGTCATCGGCGAAATCTTCGACCGGGTCTATAAAGAGGCCGACCTTATCAGCCCGCCGGCCCGCAACATTCAGACCACGCTTGTGCCCGCCGGTGGCGCCGTGATGGTGGAGTTCGAGGTCGACTACCCGGGAACCTATATCCTGGTCGACCACTCCTTAAGCCGCGCAGACAAAGGAGCCGTGGCGATATTGGAAGTCGAAGGCGAGGCCGACGACACCATCTTCAAGAGCCTCGATGGCATCAAGCCGGTGCACTAAATGAGCATCGCAGCGGGTTGCGGGGGCGCGACGCCCCCGCAACCCGCTGCGCTTTAGCGTTTTAGCAAGTCTGTAGAAAAGAATGCGAAAGGCCGCAGCCAATAGTAAGTTTAAGCGCGCAAAAGGAGCCCACGTTATGAGTGCATCGACTGAGAAAATGACAACGCGATGGGAGAGCTCGAAGGTGCTTAAGGTCGGTGGGCTGCTGCTGGTGTTCGCCGGGTTGGTCGGGCTGGGGTGGGCGCGCAGCGCGCCCTGGCGCAGCGCGGCGACGCAGGCCGACTCGCCGGCCCCCGAGCATCAATTGCGCGGCATTCACTTTTCGCCGCCGCGCGCGGCGCCCGCGCTGGTCGCCGTCGATGATAGCGCCAAGCCCTTTAGCCTGGCGCGCCAGCCGCATCCGCTGGCGATGGTGTTCTTCGGCTATGTCGGCTGCACCGATGTGTGCCCGACGAACCTGAAGAAATTCGAGAAGATTCAGCAGATCCTGGGCCCGGAGGCCGACCAGGTGCAATTTGTGTTCGTGACGATCGACCCGGCCAGCGAGCCGCCGGCGAAGATGAAGGAGTATCTGTCGTATTATAAGGGCGAGATCATCGGCGTGACCTCGGAGACCCCCGACGGGCTCGATGAGGCCTATGAGAGTTGGAAGATCGTGCGCAACCGGGTCGAGTTGGAGAAGCCGGTCAACGGGTTGACGTATAAATACGACCATACCGGCCAGATCTTCTTGGTCCAAAACGGCGACAAGATCCCGGTCTCTTACCCCTACGGCACCTCGACCGAGACGATGGCCGAGGACCTGCAGGCGCTGCTGGCCGACCCGGCGCTCGGCACGCGTTTGCCCGAAATTGGCGAGGTGAAGGATGTGTCGATTCCGGCGGGGTCGTATCGGCGCGCGGCGCAGATGAAGCCGACGCTTCCGGCCTATATTCGGGTCAAAGTTGGCGAGGGGATTCGCTGGACGAATAACGATTATATGTATCATTTCGTGGGGGATATCTCGCTTGCCCCGGGGGCCTCGGCGACCCAGGTCTTTGATAAAGCCGGCGATCTTTATCTGGGGTGCACCGCGCTGCCCGACGAGGTGATTCGCATCTCGGTGCAAGAAGACGGGGGCGACGCGATTTAGTTGGGACCCGAAGATCGGCCGGCCGAGAGGAGCTTAGGTCGGCCGCAGCACACCTCGATCGATAGCGCCCGCAGGGATGATCCCTGCGGGCGAAATAGTGTCGGGCGCGTCCGGGTTAAATTCGGGTTGCGCCCGATTGCCTTCGTCGATATGAGCAGTCACCGAAATTCGACGTGCGTCCCATCTTTTGGGAGACGTTTTGCCGCGAATCAGGGAACGGCTGACTTATGAGTCAGTTGTTTGAGATTTGTCATTATTTGCCTCTAGAGAACCGGCTCGTAGATTTATGGAAAACGTGGATATTGCTGAAGACTTGAGTCCCTCCGAGAAAATTAGCCTCTTGCTTGAGAAGGTCGAACCCGGCTCGGTGCGCTATAACGCGCTGCAGGCGGCGCTTGATTTTAAGGGAAGTTGGGTGGAGCTGGGGCGTCACCTCAAAGAGGTTGAGGCCGAAGAGCTGTGGAGTCAGTGGGAGTATTCGAGCGTCACCGAATATTATAAAAACGAACTTTATCTCGGCCGCGGCGAGATCCGTAAATTGCGCGAGGGCTATGAGTGGCTGCAAAACGAGGCCCCCGAGCTGCTGGAGTGGCGTGATGAGGCGTACGGCGGCAGCGGCGGTGAGCGCCGCCCGACGCCAGATATGGACACCGTCGACCAATTGTCGCGCGGCTGGCAGGAGGCCGAGCAGGAGCGCTTGCCCCAGGAGACCTACCTGGAACTCAAGCGCGCCGCCTTGGCCGGGGAGCGCTCGGCGTCGCAATTGCGCCGCGAGTTCAAAGAGGCGATCCCCGAGCACCTGCGCGATAAGCCGGAGCCGAATCCGCGCAAGCATCTTAAGCGCGCGCTGGATGCCCTGGAGAAGGCGCTCAATGAGATCGAGCAGGCCGATGGCGAGGATAATAACCCGGAGCTCTTCGAGCGCGCGCGCCAGCTGCGCGACGAGATCTTTCACCTCGTGGCGATGAAGGGCGAGGACGAATAAGCCGGGCGACCGTTTTTGCGCGTTGCTCACGGACGGTCAAAGCATTGGATGATAGGAATTTTGGAGCCTCCTGTTTGTTCTTAAGGGAGGTGTGGGTTGTAATAAGGATGGCATTTCCGGGTCGGGTGGAACCGGATTCGGTTCATCATACTTTGGCCGTGAGAGTTTAGACATGCATTATAGTGGCTCGGCAGGTGAGGGGAAAAAGCCCCGTATTCTGTGGTTTAACGCGCTCTTCTTGATTTTGACGCCGCTGGCGGCGCTGATCTTAACCCCGCTCTTTATCTATCATCACGGCGTGCATTGGGCGGAGCCGGTGGCGATGGTGGCGCTGTGGTTTTTGACCGGCATGGGCATCACCGCCGGCTATCACCGCATGTTTAGCCACCGGGCGTGGTGGGCGCCGAAACCGATCCGGGCGATCCTGCTCGTGCTGGGGGCCGCGGCCTGGCAAAATAGCGCCATCGCCTGGTGCGCCGGGCATCGCTATCACCACAAACATATCGACACCGAGGACGACCCCTATAGCATCGAGGAGGGGTTTTTGTGGGCGCATATGCTCTGGGTGATGGTCGAAGGCAAGATGCACGACGACTTCGACAGCGCGCCGGACCTGCTCAAAGACCCGATGTGTCAGTGGCAGCATAAATATTATACGGCGATCAGCCTGGCCTTTAATATCGGCGTGCCGCTGGCGCTCGGGCTTTTGACCGGGCGTGTCTGGGGGATGCTGCTGTGGGCGGGGCTTATTCGCATCGTGGTGGTCCACCACTTCACCTTCTTCATCAACTCGGCGGCGCATATGTGGGGAAGCCGTCCGTGGAACCAGGATATGAGCGCGCGCGACAACGGCCTGCTCGCCCTGTTCACCTTCGGGGAGGGGTATCATAACTTCCATCACAGCTTCCCGGGCGACTATCGCAACGGGTTTCGCTGGTACCAATTTGACCCGACCAAGTGGACCATTGGCCTGCTGCATAAGGTCGGTTTGGCGCATGATTTGCGCCGCAGCAGCATCGATCGCCGCCTGCGCAAGCGCTGCCAGACGCTGCGTGAGCGCTACGAGGCGCAGATGCACGAATGGAGCGAGGGGCTGCGCGAGCAGGTGCAAGCCGCCGAGCAGAGCCTGGACGAGGCGCTGGCCGAGATGCGCGCCAAGCGCGCGGAGTGGTCGCGCCGCGCCGGCGAGATGCAGGCGCACGCGCTGGAGGAGTTGGAGCACGCGCGCATCGACGCCGAGCGTCGCGCGCTCGAGGCGTTCCGCGCCTGGCATAATCTGATCCCGGCGGCCGCGCGGAACTAACGCGCGGGTCGAGGGCACAAAAAAAGAGCCGGTGCGAGAAATCGCACCGGCTCTTTTTATGCTTTAAATCGGATAACTCTCAGCGAGAGATTAGCCGCATTTTCCGCCGAGAAGACCGGCTTTGAGGCCCTTGTTCGGGGGCTTCGGTCCGAGCCAGATATTGAGGAAGAATTGGGTCGTGTCGGCCCCTTTGATGACGCCTTTGACCTTGCCCTTGACCTTGACCTCCATGCCTTTGCCCGGGGTGTAGGTATATTCCATCTCCTGGCCTTTTTTGATGCCGCTCATCCAGCTCAGGAGCTTGTCAAATTCGGGCTTGAGCTTTTTCTGGGTGGCCTTGGGGGCTTTCTCGAAGCTCTCTTTGTAGGCGCCGGCGACGTCACTTTTGTCGACGTCGCGCACAAATTTCATGACGAATTTGATGGGCTTGCTGGTGTCCAGGAGTTCCTTGGAGCTCTTGGATTTCTGCGTGACGTAGATCCCGGCGACGTAGACGTCGACGTTGAAGATGGTCGCTTCGCGCATTCCCAGGCCGTTGAGGACCAGTTTTTGGCCGTCCACGGTGACGGTGTCGGGGAATTTAACGCCTTCGCATTCGGCGGCCGAGGCGTTGGCGGTAAAACCGGCGGTTACGGCGAGTAGAGCAAGTGCTGAGAGCCATCGTTTCATGGTGAATCTCCCTTTTAGGGTAAAATTTGTGCCGAAGTGGCCCAAATTAGCGAATATCTTAGACCAAAATCATCTTGCATTGAGAATCACTAGGGTAATGAGCATCGGCGTTGGGCGCAAGACGCGCCGCGTCGCGGGGGCCTCTCCCTAAGTGTTAAGCTCAGGTCGCTATTCTGCCACACCGCTTCGACGCGATGGCGCTCGCGTGTATTCATCGAGCGTCAAACCCAGGGTGCGTTAGTCCACCCACTCGCTGCGCACGCGCTCGAGGTCTTCGACCGTGTCGATCTCGCGCCAGCCGCCGTCAATCGGAACCCATCCGATGTCGATGCCCCGGGCGATCATCTCCTCGAAGAGGTCGGTGAGGTAGGCTTTGCGGAATTTCTCGGCGGCCTGAAAGGGGTCCTCGTCGCCGAATTTGGCGCGCACGTCGCGCCAGACCTCGCGCATCAGTTGCGCGCCGCGCGCGGAGTATTTGGCCAGGCCGATAAATTCACCGACCGCGTTCTCTTTGCCCACGCGTTTTCCGACGCTTGTGACGCGCTCGCCGTCGACCTCGACCAATTCGGCCTGGTCGACCGGGTGGTCGTGGCGGCCCTGGTAGGCCAGGTGCCACTGGCGGTCGACGACCAGCGCGATATCGTGCGGGGAATCGACGGCCTTTTTGACCACTTCCGGGGTGTAGACGATATCCGAGTAGCAGCTGAACAGCGGGCCTTCGATGGCCTCTTCGGCGCAAAAGAGCGAGGCGAGGATATTATTTTGGCGGAAGTTGGCGTTTTCGTGGTAGGTCGCTCCCTCGACGCGCAGCCGCTCGGCCAGGTAGCCGCGCACGATGTGAATGTCGTGCACGCCGTTTTGGCCCAGGGCTTCGAGCTGGTAGCTCAGGATCGAGCGGCCGCCGACCTCGACCATGCATTTGGGACGCTCTTCGGTGTGATGCTCCAGACGACTGCCCAGACCGGCAGCGATGATAATTGCGCGCATGATTTTTTGTCGTGTGAGGGGATTTGTGAAGCGAGAATGGCGGCGAAAGCCCGGCGTGATGCGGGGGTCTACTTGACAACAAATAAGCGCCGAGTACGTTTCGCACAGCCCAGATTATTCGCGTCAGGTGCGCTGATGCGCCTGACTGATTTATATGATTTTTTTAGCTTAGATGCCAATTAATATTCAAAAGGAGACGAATCGTGAGTGAGTACGATGTAGTGGTAATAGGCAGTGGTCCTGGCGGTTATGTCGCGGCGATTCGTGCGGGACAATTGGGCCTGAAGACGGCGATTGTGGAGCGCGAGCCGACCGAGCGCCTGGGCGGCACCTGCTTGCTGCGCGGGTGTATCCCGACCAAGGCGATGCTGCACACCGCGGACCTGGTGTCTGAGGCGCGCCACGCCGAGGACTTCGGCGTATCGGTGGGCAAAGCCGAAGTCAATATGGAGAAGATGGACGAATATCGCTCGCGCGTGATCCAGAAAAACGCGGGCGGCGTCAAATATTTGATGAAGAAGAATAAGGTCGACGTCCTCTTTGGGCACGGTCGTATCGCGGGAAAAAATAAGATCACGGTCGAGGGTCAAGACGGCAAGGTCACCACGGTGACGACCAAGCACTGCGTGCTGGCGACCGGCAGCGCGTGCCTGCACCTGCCGTTTATCAAGATGGACCACGAGCGCGTCATTGACTCCGACGACCTGCTGGCGATGAAGGATATCCCGGAGCACCTGGTCGTCATCGGCGCGGGCGCGGTGGGCAGTGAGTTCGCCAGCGTGTTCCTTCGCTACGGCTCCGAGGTCACCCTGATCGAGATGGTCGACCGCCTGCTGCCGATCGAGGACCGCGAGGTCTCCGCCGAGATCGAGAAGTCCTTCAAGAAGCAGGGCATGAACGTCATGACCTCCTCGAAGGTCACCGAGGTCAAGAGCGACGCCAAGGGCGTCGAGATCGTCGTGGAGAGCAGCGTCGACGGGAAGACCGCGTCGAAGACCATCAAGGCGTCGCATCTTCTGGTGGCCACCGGGCGGCGCGCGGTCACCGACGATTGCGGCATCGACAAGACCAATATCGAGCTCGAAGAGCGCGGGTTCGTGCCGGTCAGCGAGTATATGCAGACCTCCGAGGACTGGGTTTACGCCATCGGCGATATCGTCAACACCCCGGCGCTGGCGCATGTCGCCTCGCACGAGGCGGTGCTGGCGGTGAACCACCTGGCCGGAGAAGAGGCGCACCCGATCAATTATGAGCATGTGCCCAATTGCACCTACGCCTCGCCGGAGGTTGCGTCGGTGGGGCTGACCGAAGAGATGGCGCGCGAGCGTGGCTACGATGTGCGCGTGGGCGTGTTCCCGTTCTCGGCGGTCGGCAAGGCCGCGATCCTCGGGCAGACCGAGGGCTTCGTGAAGATCGTCAGCGAGACGAAATACGACGAGTTCCTGGGCTTGCATATCATCGGGCCGCGCGCCACCGAGTTGATCGCCGAGGGCGCGGTCGCGCTGGAGTTGGAGTCGACGGTGGCCGAGATTCTGCACACGATTCACCCGCACCCGACGCTGTCCGAGGCGGTCGGTGAGGCCGCGCACGCGCTCTACGGCGCGCCGATTCATATCTGATTCTTGCGGGTAAGAATCGGGTAGCAGCATCTTAATCGCGGCGCGACATCTGTCGCGCCGCGATCTTTTTATCGAGTTTTTTCACGACGCGCCGCGACCCGGCGCGTCAACTTTCGCGAGGCGACCATGGAAGACAGCACCTATTTTATTCATGCACGTCAGTTACTTACGATGCCTGAGGAGGTCGCGTCGCTTCGCGCCTATGATCCGCGCGCGTCGGCGGCCGAGTTGGAGGCGCGTGAGCGCGAGATCGTCGGGGCGATCGACGACGCCGGGATCTCGGTGGTGGACGGCGAAATCAAGTGGTTTGGCCCCTGGGCTGAGCGCCCCAAGCAGGCCGATTCGGGCAATGTCTCGGTGATCGAGGTCGACCTGGCGACGCCCGGTTGGGTGGATTGTCACACCCACGCGGTGTTCGCCGGCGAGCGCGCCGACGAGTTCGTGATGCGCAACGCGGGCAAGCCCTATGTCGAGATTCTGGAGGCCGGCGGCGGCATCTTAAATTCGGTCGACCACCTGCGCCGAACCCCGACGCGCGACCTGGCCGATCTGCTGGTGAAGCGGGTCTTTGAGTCGGTGCGGGTGGGCGTGACGGCGCTCGAGATCAAGAGCGGCTACGGGCTGACGGTGTCGGATGAGCTGAAGTCGCTTAAGGCGATTAAGATGGCCGCCGACATGGAGCTTCCCTGCGAGCTGATCCCGTGCTTTTTAGGGGCGCACGCGGTGCCGCGCGAGTTCCGAGACCGCCCGGATGCCTACGTCGATCTGGTGTGCAATGAGATGATCCCGCAGGTCGCCGAGCAGAAATTGGCGGCGTATTGCGACGTGTTCTGCGACCGCGGCGCCTTCACGGTCGCCCAGGCGCGGCGGGTGCTTGAGGCGGGCAAGGCGCACGGGCTGATCCCGCGCATCCACGCCGACGAGCTGACGGACGCCGGCGCGGCGCAGCTCGCCGCCGACATCGGCGCGTCGAGCGCGGACCATCTGGAGTTCACGCCGGATTCGGCGATCGCCGCGATGGCCGAGGCGGGCGTGGTCGGCGTGTTAATGCCCGCGGTGAACCTGTTTTTGGGAACCACCGGGCATCTGGCGCCGGCCAGGAAGCTGCTCAACGCGGGCTGCGAGGTCGCGGTCGCCAGTGACTTCAACCCGGGCAGCGCGATGACCCAGGACCTGGGGATGATGCTCACGCTGGCGTGCACGCTGTATAAGATGACGCCGGCTGAGGCGCTGCGGTCGGTGACGATCGGCGGGGCGAAGGCGCTTCGTCGCGACGATATTGGGCGCATTCGCGTGGGCCATCGCGCCAACCTTACCCTGCTCGCCGCGCCCTCAATGAGCTATGTGCCCTATCATTTCGGCACGAACCATGTCGCCGGGGTGATCCAGGACGGCCAATTCGCGTATTGGACCGATAAGATCGAGATCTAAGCCGGCGCGATCGCCGCGAAATTATACCCAAATGGCGCCCGAAACGGGCGCCATTTGGGCCTCTGGAGTCGACGCTGGCGTCGGCTGTGCCTATGTTATTTGGAGTCGCCCGCGGGTGCGTCTGCGCGCGGCTAGGTAGTGCTCGGAATAACTTCTCGGTTCGAGGGGGTTGAGTCATCAGTGCGTTTTCACTATACTTCCGAGTAGATTCACGACCCACCAACCAGCGAGGCACGCGGCCATGGCAATCACTCCCAGAACAATTTTTAGCAGTCCAGCTTCGGCGACGGTCGCGACCGTGGCGCTCCTGGCATTTTCAGCGGTCGGCACGCTCGCCTATCAGGTCGCGAATCGAACGGCCCCCGAGGCGCGCGTTGTTCAAATGACGAAGACCTCGACGCGCTGCGATTCGGTGCGTGAGGTGGTCGGGCCGAATATGGCGCGATGGTCCGAGAATGAGTGGATCGTGCTGGCGAGCTGCTACGAGAATCAGAATGATTCGTTGGCGGCGGCGCGGGTGGCCAAGCACGGCGTTCATTTCTACCCCAGGAGTGAGACCCTGTATAATATCGCCGGGTATCATGAGATCTCGCGCGGTGAATACTCGCGCGCCATCCATACGCTGCGCACGGGGCTTCGCAATGTCGAGCGCCCCACCAGCGGCGTGATGGCCAATAACCTGGCCTGGGCGAGCCTGTGGGTGCCCAACGCGACGAGCGCGACCGAGGCGCGTGCGCTTTATCAGAGCGCGCTTCGCTATGATACCAACTCCTGCGAAACGCTGCACACCGGCCTGTGGGTTGAGTATGCGCTCGCCATGCAGAATACCTCCGGCATCCAGCAGGCCCAGGCGCTGCGTAACTTCCAGAACCTGCGCGCGCGCTATAATAGCTGCGAGAGCCGGGTCGATGATGGGCAGTGGAAGTCGATGGTCGAGGTCGTGGGCGCGAGCGTACTCTTTGAGAAGATTGACCATATGCTCGACCCCAGCACCGACCTGCACGGCGCCTACGGCGTTCGCAGCGAGGGCACCCAGTCGGTCGCCCGGGTGACCAATAAGCTGCGGGAGAATTTCTCGGGCACCTCCATCCGCGCGCTTTGCGACGAGGCGATGCCGCTGACGAGCACCCGCGCTGATTGTGTCAAGAGCGTGTCGAACGCGGTGCAGGTCGCGCGCAGCGCAGAGGCGCAGCGATACCAGCGCCATCACGGCGCCTCGACGCGCAACGCCTCGAAGGCCTTTGGATGTGGACTGTCCCGTATGGCGAACTAAACCGGGCGTTCAATCCGGGGCCCGGCCCCGAGAGAGCAGCCCGCTGGGGCGCGATGAATTCTTTCATCGCGCCCTTTTTTTATTTGCTCCGCGTCGATCCCTTCAGCCGTCTTTCTTGCGCACAATGAAGTCGAAAGCTCGCAATATTCCACCGGATGGTGTAATTGTGCGCTAAGTTTTATTGATGACTTGACGCCCCGAGCGAGTTTAAGCAACGCGTCGCGGGTGGCGCAGGAGTTTCGCGGGATGACCACGCGCCCCACATTGGCCAATCGAGGATGCAACGCCAGCCCGGCGCAGGACGCGCCGCGCAGTCTGGTTGGGCGCGTGCTCGACGGGCGATATCGCCTCGACGACGTGCTAAGCACCGGCGGCATGGGGATCGTTTTTAAGGCGACGCAGCTCAGCGTAAACCGCCAGATCGCGGTCAAGATTCTGCGCCCGGCGCTGGCCGAGCAGACCGATTTGGTGCGCCGGTTCAGCCAGGAGATCGAGGTGGTGGCGTCGCTTGCCCACCCCAATATCGTCGGCATGATAGACGCCGGGCGCGACCCCGGCGGGCTGACCTATCTGGCGATGGAGTTCTTCGAGGGGGTGACCTTTCGGGAGGGCTTGAAGTCGGGAGAGATGAGCCTGCCCGAGATTCTCGACGTCTTCGTGCAGACCTGCGAGGCGCTGATGGAGGCGCACGCCGCGGGCATTATCCATCGGGATTTGAAATTCGATAATATCATGTTGGGGCGGCACCGGGACGGGCGTTTGCACGTCAAGATCTTGGACTTTGGCGTGGCGAAGTTGCTGTCGCGCGACACGCACTTGACCCGCAACGGGGAGGTCCCCGGGACCCCGGGCATCATCGCGCCGGAGCTTATCGACGAGAAGCCGCCGACCGGCCAGAGCGATTTATATAGCCTCGGGGTGATGCTCTATACCGCGTTGAGCGGGGCGGCGCCGTTTCGCGGGGACAATGACCTGGAGCTGATGCGCGCCCACAAGCTTGAGCCGGTGCCGTCGCTGGAGGGGCGCGTGAGCAATACGGTCACGCCGGAGTTGCTCGCGTTGACCTGCGAGATGCTCGAGAAGGCGCCCGAGGACCGCCCCAGGGGGGCCAGTGATGTGCGTGACCGGTTGGTGCGGGTGGCGCAGGGGCTGCGCCACGACGGCATCACCTATCCCTATAACCCCGAGGTGGACGCCAAACCCACGCTCCAATGGGCAGGCAAGGCCGGGCTCTATGAGTCCGACGGCGAGCCCGATGACCTGTCGATGATGCGCGAGCGCGGCCTGGCGCGGCCTCGGCCGTCGCAGCGTGGTCCGGTGGAGCGCTTCGTGCGCGCGTTTTTCGGCGAGGTGCCCGTCGTTGCCCCGATGACGGTGGTGTTTATCCTCTCGCTGCTGCTCTTCGTGCTGATTTTAACGATTATTTATCTGCTGACCCACGGCTTTGGTATCGTCTGAAGGCGCGGGGGGCGTGAACTTCAAACCTTGTCAGCGCAGGCCTGAGCGGATACAGATGAACTTATTACGGTAGTTGTTTTAATAACTAAGTTGACGCGAACGCTAAATACATCCCGCGCTAAATATAAAGGAGAGGCAAATGGCTGGAACGAACGAAATGTCGCTGTACGAGCAGGTTAAAGGCACCGTGGAATGGCTTCAGGAGCGCATTCCCGGCGTGCCGGAAGTCGCCATGATCCTGGGCAGCGGCCTGGGCGCATTGGTGGACGAGTTTGAGGACGCGATCTCGCTGGATTACTCGCAGATTCCGGGCTTCTCGGAGTCCGCGGTTCAGGGGCACGCGGGCAAGTTGGTGTACGGGCGTCTGTCGGGCAAGAACGTCATCGCCATGGCCGGGCGCGTTCACTATTACGAGGGTTGGACGCTCGACGAGGTGACCTTCCCGGTGCGCACCTTCGCGCTGTGGGGCATCAAGCGCCTGCTGGTGACCAACTCGGCCGGTGGCGCAAACCCCGAGTATACCCCGGGTGAGTTGATGGTTATCAGCGACCACCTCAACCTCACCGGCGTGCATCCGCTGCGCGGCGAAAACGACGAGCGCTTCGGCACCCGCTTCCCGGATATGAGCTACGCGTATGACCCGGAGTTCCGCGCGGTGATCCTCAAGGCCGGTGAAGAACTCGGCCTGAGCCTTCGCACGGGCGTCTACGCTGGCATGTCGGGCCCGAGCTATGAGACGCCTGCCGAGATTCGCATGATTCAGACGCTCGGCGGCGACGCGGTCGGCATGTCGACGGTGCCGGAGGTGATCGTTGCGAATCACGGCGGCATGCAGGTCGGCGGCATCAGCTGCATCACCAACCTGGCCGCAGGACTTGGTACCGAGCGCTTGAACCACGACGAGGTCAAGGAAACCGCAGACCGCGTGCGCGGTGAGTTCACCTCGCTGGTGCGAAAGACCATCGAAATTCTATAAATCTGGCGCGACTCGCCGGCGAAGGTCGTCGCGTTGCGCGGCCTTCGCCCGAGCGTCCACTTTAGAAAGGAAGGTGCCTATGGCTGATCGACAGAATTCGACCTCGCAGATCTCCGAGCAAACCTGGGATGCGCTGTATAAGGCAGCGGCCGAGGCGCGCGAGCGGGCGTATGCGCCCTACTCAGAATTTTTGGTTGGCGCGGCACTTTTGATGGAATCCGGCGATATTTACGCCGGCGGGAATGTCGAAAACGCGTCTTATGGGGCGACGATATGTGCCGAGCGCAGCGCGATATGCAGCGCCGTGGCCGGGGGCGCGCGCCGGGCGAGCGCGTTGCTCGTCATTACCGACACCGAACAGCCCGCGGCGCCCTGCGGGATCTGCCGCCAGGTGCTCTCCGAGTTCTCCGATGATTTGCCCATTATGATGGCGAATACGCAGGGGCAGCGTGTGCCTACGAGTCTGGACGCGCTGTTGCCATTTCGCTTCGGGAAAGCTGACCTCGATAAATAATTGCCTGACTTTGCGCTGACTGCCCACCGCCTTTCGGGCGGCAAATAGATGCGGCTGCCGCCTTCACTTGGACTGACTTTTTGAAGATGGCCGCTGTTTGGAGACGAAACTATGAAGAGCCTTACGCAGCGATATCCGTCGAATCTTAGGACCCGTGCCCTGCTCTCGCTTGGGGCCGCCGGGCTGTTGAGCCTGGCGGTGGGGTGTTCGAATTCGAGCCAGCCCGTGGTGACCGAGGCCCAACTCGCCGCCGAGGAGAGCCCGACGCTCGACCATACCCACCCCGAGCTTGTGGTCCTCGACGGCGTGAAGGCCGTTGAGGCGGCGTTCGACGGAGATCGGGCGAATTTCGTGCAGGAGAAGCCGTTCCGTCAGGTCGGGTTTTTCTATCGCAGCGAAAACGGCAACGGCGGGCTGGATTGGCGCGTGCGCTATACCAGCGGAAAGTGGAGCGACTGGGCGCCGGTGGAGGTGACCTGGGAAGAAGAAGATCTGCATGTTGGTCGGGTGCTGCTCGACCAGGAGGCGCTTGAGATCGAGCTGCGCGACTCGGCTGGATTGCAGTCCGCGCATATCGAGTTCTACGAGGAGGTCGTGGCTAATACGACGCAACTCACCCGTGATCTGCCGTTCGCCAAGGCCAGCGACGACGGCGAGGCGATCGACCTGTCCGCCGGCGTGAAACCGCTGCCGTCCGACAATGACGGTGACTTTCGGACCGTCGGTCAGGCGGTCGCGCCGAGCAGCCTGGTGGTTCCGCGCTCGGGATGGGGGGCGCGCAACACAAATTGCAGCGGGTCTCATTCCCCCAATCGCATGTCCATTCACCATACCTACGCGCCGGCGACTGACGGCGGTGACGCGGCGCGCGCGATGCGCGGCATGCAGGCCTATCATATCGACACCAATGGTTGGTGCGATATCGGCTATCACTTCGTGGTGAGTCAGTCGGCGAAGATCTTCCAGGGGCGCTCGCGCTCCACCGAAATCGGCGCGCACGTCGGCGGGCAAAATACCGGCAACGTCGGCATTTGCCTGATCGGCAACTTCCAGCCCGGCTATTCCAATACGCAGACGCCCAGCGAGTCTCAGCTCGCCGCCACCGGGCGTATCGTCGGCTGGGTCTCCGAGACCCATTCGATCGCGCTGAACCGCACCAAGGTCTTAGGGCATCGCGAGAATCCGGGCCAATCGACCACCTGCCCGGGCACTAACCTGCTCAATAAGATCCCGCATATTCTTGACCTGGCCGGCGGCGGCTCCAAAGAAGAATATAATATCACGGTCAAGGTGAAGTGGAACGGCACCCAGAATTTTTATACCCAGGGTATCAGCCACAACATCGCGGACGCGTTGCCCGGTGACCAATTTAAGGCCGAGATTCTCATCAAGAACGACTCGAGCGGCGTGGTGCGAAATGTCTCAAGCGGCTTCGAGGTGCTCCAGCCGTATCTCAAGGCCACCAACTACTCGATTTACTCGGACCATCCGGCCTACGACCAGAGCTCCTGGACGCTCAACGACGCCAACGATGAGCCGAATAACCCGCCCAATTCAAACCTGGGGGCGAGCGGGAAGTTGAACCTCAACGCGTTCTCGCCGGGGGAGACCAAGCGCATCCTGATCGATATGGAGGCGACCCAATATAGCATCACCGACAGCCCGAGCGGGGTGGTGCGGGCGTGGATTCAGCACGCCGAGAGCACCAGCACCACGATTTACGGCGAGCAGACCAGCTGGGGCGGCAGCGTGGCGACCAACGAGTTCGGTCAAATCGCGCGCGGCTATGCCCGGGTCGATGTCCTGGAGCGCGATACCTGGCTCTTCGATGATACCGAGGACGACGCGAATCTGGAGGGCTGGACCGGCGCACCGGAAGCCGGCATCACCTCACTGAAGGTTAATACGAGCCTGGGCGCGATGGCGCTCAAACACGCCGACGCCAACGTCGAGCTGACGGCGCCGGATTGGACCGAGATCAACGCCGACCAATACGACCAGCTCGTGCTGCGCCTGCGCTCCCACGACGGCCCGCACACCGCGGTGGTCTATTGGGGCACCGGCGACGGGTTTGACCCGGCGCGCTCGGTCGCCTTCCGGGGCCTCGGCGACAGTGAGTTTAACGACCTGGTCATCCCGATGAGCTCCCACTCCGACTGGGCTGGCACCATCAAGGAATTGAAGATCGTTCCGCTGCTGGGCGACGCCCCGGCTGAAGACGCGAGCGCGTGGTATGATATTGACGCCATCTTCTTCCAGAGCTCGACCGAGAAGGCGACGTCGGCCCCGGGGATTGAGTATAGCGAAGAGACGCCGGTCGAGCTCGTCGACCCGGGCGCCGACAGCGAAGACCCTTCGGACGATGAGAAGGACCCGGGTGTGGGCGGTGAGAATCCCGGGCAAGATGGCGGAGACCCCGGCAACGACGGGGAGTCGCCCCTGGACGAAGACGGTAACCCGCGGGTGAAGGTCAAAAGCGGCGGGTGCTCGAGCACGGGCGCTGACGCCGACGCAGCGCCGCTGTCGCCCTCGGGCGTGGCGTGGGCGCTCGGCCTGGGCGCGCTGGGGCTGCTGTCGCGGCGTCGACGCGGCTAAGCGTCGTTGATAGTTTGGTGGGCACTCGGAAAGCGCGCGATATATTTTGCGCGCTTTCTGTGTGCTTGGTTGACGCAACACCTTAAGGTTGCGTAAATTCTAGCGGTATACTTTAGCTTTTGAATTACTGCGTATCTGGAGAGTCTCGCATGATCACCTGTCCCAAATGCACGAAAGAAATCGCCGATGACTCCGCCCACTGTGGTTATTGTGGGCAGGAGATTAAGGCGAAGAACGAGAAGAAGACCATGTTCGGCATGGCTGCCCTCGACGGCGCGATGCTTGAGAAGGCGGTCCAAGAGGCACAGGCCGCAAAGGATCAGGCGAAGAAGGCGGAAGGTGGGCTGAAGTTGCCCAAGCCCAGCGGCGGACTCGGCTCGGGGAGCACGCCGTCGCCGAGCGCCTCGGGCGGCAGCGCCGGGCTGAAATTGCCCCGCCCCGGCCAGAGCGCGGACGAAGTCGAAGACGTCGGGTTGGCCAAGACCGAGATGCTTGAGTTTAACGAAGAAGCGCGCGCCGACTTGCGCAAGGCTTCGGAGGCGGCAGCAGCTGCCGAGTCGCACGTCCAGGGCGCCGTCGATGACCTCAGCGACACCGCCGCGTTTGACAGCGATGACGTCAACGCGCAGACCGCCCCGACCGCGTTGCCTAATTTTGACGAGCCCGCAGGAGGCGTCGCCTTCGGTCAGCAGGATGGTTTTGGCCAGCAGGGCGGATTTGGCCAGCAAGAAGTCACGCCGCAGGGCGGCTTCGGCCAACAGGGCCCCGTGCCCGCTCCCGAGGGCGGATTTGGTCAGCAGGCCGGGTTCGACCAGCCGCCGAGCGCCGCTCCGCAAGACGGATTCCCGCAACCCCAGGGCGGCGACCTCCCTGCGCATGCGCCCGAGCAGGCCCCGAAGAGCAAGAAGGGCCTGTTTATTATCATCGGCGTCGTCGTACTGCTCGGGACCCTCGGGTGTTTAATGGGCGGTGTTTATTTGCTCATGTCGAATCTTGCCGGCTGATCGGATTTATTCGTAAAGCTCGCTGAGCACCTCGTCGGCCCATTGATTGATCAGGCCAAGTTCCCAGGCGAGGTGCAAGATGGTGTAGCGATTGCGGATATCCTTTGAGTGTACGATGGCTCGGCGAGCGCGCTCGCGCGCTACGTCGAGCTCAGCATAGCGCCGCGGCCCCTGGGCGGCGCGCAAGTCGGCCTGCAGCGATTCCTGGCTGCGTAGCGTCTCGCCGACCTCCTCCAAAATAATATCCCACTCTTCGACCAATTGGGTGAGCCGGCCGCGCAGCTCGGCAGCGCTCGGGTATCCGGGGCGCGCGTGTTTGACCACCGGCTCAAAGAGCGGGCCGAAGCGCTCACGAAGCACCCGCTCGTAATCCTCCCAGGCGGGCAGGGCGGCGACGCGCTCCTCGATGTCGATGGTCGCCGGGTCGAGGGCCTGCAATTTTTCGTAAAATAGCGCCGTGCTCAAGGTGCCCACGCCGACCTGGCAGCCGTGCAAATCGTGGGGCTGGTCGAAAGCATAGGCCGTCATATCGATATAATGGCTGATCAGGTGCTCGCCGCCGGAGGCCGGGCTCGAGGAGCCGGCGACCGCCATGGCGATGCCCGAGAGGATCAGCGACTCGGTGAGCCCGCGGATGGCGTCGATATCGCGCGAGGTCAGGCGCTCGGCGACCCCGTCCAGGGCGCGCGCGCCGTGCTCGATAATCTCCATCGCCTCGACCGAGTGTGGCGTGCCCTTTAAGCGCGCCGACAGGCGCCAATCGGAGTTCGACACCGGCTTGGAGAGCAGGTCGCCCAGGCCGCTCGCGATCATGCGGGTGGGCGCCTGGGCGAGCACCTCGAGGTCGGCCACGACCACGCGCGGCGCGGTGCAGGATTGGGTCGTCTTGACGCCCTCCGAGAGGATGGCCGCGATGCCCGAATTATAGCCGTTCATGCTCGGCGCCGTGGCGATGACCGCCATGGCGCGATTTTGGCGGTGAGCGCCCATCTTCACGACGTCGTTGATGGTGCCGCTGCCGAGCGCGATCGCCCCGGCGGCTCCGGCGTCGACGAAGGCCTGCTCGAACTCGGCGATCAGCGCGTCGCTGCACACCGGGTCGCCCTCGGCGGGCATCGGGATATCGTAGCGCTCCCAGGATTGCCCCGCCGCGTCGAGCATCGCCGCGCTCTGGGCGCCCGCGGCCGCCCAGGTATTGGCGTCCGACACCAGCAGCCAATGCCCGGCGTCCAGATGGATCTGCAGCAAATCGTAGCAATTCTGGATCGCGCCAGACTCGATCAAACAGGCCCGGGTCTCAAGGCGGTCTTGGTATTGGGCCAGATAGCTGTCGACGAGCTCGCTCATAATTATATCCTGGGTTTTGGAGAAGACGCGCCAGCGCGTCTGCAGTTGATATCGCACGAATATTCGCTAGATTTCAAGCGTTCGCTAATTCCCCAAAAAGCTTCGCGCCCCCGTAGAGATAGAAGGTGTATGGACGCATTGAGCCTCGATAATATGTTTGCGTACCTGTCCGGCCAGGTGCTGTGGTGGGGGCTTTTGGTGCTGATGTTCAGCGCGATGATTGAGTACGTTTTTCCGCCGTTTCCCGGGGATACGATCACGGTCGTCGGGGCGATGCTGATCCCGAACGCCGGCTGGCCGTGGCAGGGCGTCTTCGCGGCGGTGATCCTCGGCAGCATGATCGGGGCGGCTTTTGACTGGTGGGTGGGCGATTGGGTGGCGCGAAACGAGGACCGAAACACCTGGCTTCACCGCTTCCTCGCCCGCGAGAAAGTCCAGCCGAAGGTGCAGACGCTCCTGGAGCGTTTTGAGCGCCGCGGCAGCGTCTATATTCTGCTCAATCGGTTCATCCCGGCGTTTCGCGCGTTCTTCTTCGTGGCCGCCGGCATGGCGCACTTGCGCCTGGGCAATGTGTTGTTTTTTGCGGCCGTCAGCGCGGCCGCCTGGAACGGGATGTTGCTCGGGGTGGGGTATCTGGTGGGCTTCCAGGTCGACACGCTGATGACCTGGGTGCAGCGCTATACCACCGCGGTGTGGATCATCTTGGGCTCGCTATGCGCTGCGTGGTTGACGCTGAAGTTGATCAAATATCTTCGCCGCCGCAGCGCCGGCTGAGGCCGCGCTCAGCGCGACACCCACTCGCCGTAGGGGCGCCCGAAATTGGAGCGATAGTGAATGGTGTCGAGGGGGCTGCCGGGCGGCGGGGTATAGGGCTCGCCCCAACGCGCCCCCGGGGCGAGCAATTTGCCGTCCGCGGTGCGCTCAAGGATCGGGTCGCCTTTCTTGTAGGCCGCGATCTGCTTGGGCGAGGGGACATTCTTGGCGCGCGCCTTTGCTTCGGCTTGCTTGACCTCCTCTGGCTTTAGCTTCGCGCGGGTATAGACCACAAAACTATGGGGGCCATAGGGGTATGCGTAGACCCGCGGCATAAAGTCGCGAAGCCCCACGGCGTGCACCTGGTCGCGCGAATAGAGGATCTCAAAGTCGACAAAATTCTTCTCGAAGAACGCGCCCACCTCCTCGAGGCTGCTCGCGACCTGCACGCGCACTTTGTCTTTTTCTTCGAAGAGGCCGATGGGGTTTGGCGGGATCGGCAAGCCGTAGACAAGTCGGTCAAAGCGCGCGGAGTCGGGGGTGTCGGCGCTGGCCTCGGCAGCGGCGTTGTCTGTGGGGTCTTCGGCGGATTTTTCTTGCGGAGCCTCGGCCACTTCCTTTTTGGAGCAGCCCCCGCAGGCGCTGGCGCTCAGGAGGGCGCCGGCGAAAAGAAGGCCCAGGATTCGGCGAGAATTTTCGTAACGTTGCATGATCGCTGCTCTTAGTTCAGCCGCCTCGCCCGGGGGCGAGGCGGCTGTGTCCGGCTTAGTTGTCGATGACCGACCAGCTCAACGGGTTGTGGCTGGACAGGGTTTTGGCGATATCCTGCTCGATGGCGAAGATACCACCGGCGTTGCCGGTGGCGCCGCCGCCGGGGCTGCCCGGACCCGTGCCGCCGCCGATCGCGCTGCTATTGTCTCCCGAGAGTTTCGAGGAGGTCGACTGGGCGATGAGCGTGGGCTGCTGGGTGTTCGCGGCGTCCATGCTGCCCGGGTCGAGGTTGTCGGCGGTACAGGTTTGGCCCTGGGTGATGGTTAGGCCGCGCACGACGATTGGCTCCTCGAGGCTGGCTGCGTTCTGCGGCTCGTAGGCGAAGCAATCGCCGTTGACGCTGCTGGGAACGCAGACCGTGCCGGTCGGGATCTTGGCCTGGCCGCGGTCGATGCTCGCCGCGGTCGCGCTGCGGAAGAGGCCGCGCGGGGTATTGGTGGACAGGTCCACGTTCGCCGGGTCCAGGTTCCCCTGGAAGGTCATGCCGTAGATGCGCGACCAACCGGGGGCACACGCGTCATCGGTGGGCTCGACGTAGGTGGTGAAGTAGACACCGCTGTTGAAGACGACCGGCGCGCCGGTGAGCTTCTCGCTAAACTCGTCCGAGTTGTTACCCGTGTGGCCGTCGAACTCGTGATGCCACACCTTCTCGCTGGCGATGTTGGCGCGGTAGTTTGTTCCGCTGGCGGTCGCTGTAATCTTCTCGCGCACCGCGATCATCAGCTGTTTGGTGCCCGACACGCTCAAGTCACCGACTTCGCCCAGTCCGTAGAACACGAGCAGATCGTTGTTGAGCGAATGGGTGCTCTTGGCCAGCGCCGGCTTGAAGGCGGCCGGGCCGAGCTTGGAGTGCTCGTCATACGCCGCGATCTGGGTGCGCGGGTCGAAGAAGAGCTGGACATACCATTTGGCCGGGTCGGGGTTGGACATGTCGATTCGGAAGAGGCGGCCGGTCGCGTCGCCCACGAACCCGCGGGTGACCAGGCTTCCGGGGCGGCCGTCGTAGAGCGCCGGGGAGCCGGTGACCGCGTGCTCAAAGAGCTTCTCGCTGCCGGTTGAGTCGTCGTCCTCATAGGTCACGAAGCGGCGCAGCAGGCTGCCGGTCTGCAGGTCGACCACGTAGATCGCCCGGCCCATGCGGTGCTCGCGGCAGGCGCCCGGGTTCTGGTCCGCGGCGCCGCCGCTGAACACAGCGATGGGGCGGCGCAGGCGTGTGGTGTTGTTGTCGAAATCCGCGTCCACGACCACGGTGCCGATGGCGGCCTCGCCCACGCTTCGGCCCATGAAGGACTGATTCCAGAACTTGGCGTCGGTTTCGTTGGTGCTGTTGATGCCGCAGTCGTTCTTGATCGTCTCGGTGACCAGGCTCGCCGTGGGCGTTTTGGCGATCACGTTAGCGGTGCTGCTCGCGTTGAGTTTGGACACCTGATAATGCTCCCAAATCGGGTCAAACTCCCACAGCGGAATGGGGTCCGGGGCCTGGGTGCTCATGCTGCCGTTGCCGCCGACGATGCGACCGCCGGGGCGGGTGACGTCCATGGCGAAATAGCCTTCACCGGCGTTGCCCAGTCCCTGGACCAACACGGTGCGCCATTGGAATGCGCCAAGGAATCCCTCGTAGGGGGAAAGGTCGGACAGTCCGGTCGCCTTACACGCCTGGGAGTGGTTATTATACGCGTTTGCGACCGCGGGGGACTGGCAGAGGCGCACGTCTTGAACGGTCGGGGTGCCGTCGAGCAGGTAGGCGTGTTTGCCCTTAAAGCCCGCCAACTTCTGGTGAAGCATCTGGGGCAGATAGGCCCAGGCTTCGCGCTGGACATTCTTGGAGACCTCGTCGCCCTCGTTATTAAGGACCTTGTCCTCGGGTTTGGGGGGCGCGCTGCTGTCGAGGGCGCCGGCGTAGAGGGCGTGCAAGAAGCCGTCGGTGGTGGCGACATAGAGCATGCTGGGGCGGTTGGCGTAGAGCGATTGGTACTCGCGATAGCTGTCGATGGGAAGCGCGCGATCCGGCGGCTCCACGGCGACCGGCGAGCCGTTGAAGATGGCGCCCAGCGCGCGACCCTGCTTCTCGACGGTGCGCCCGTTGACCTCATCGACGAGGTACTGCAACTCCGTGACCGAGTCGGTATGGAAGTAGGCAAAGTCGGACTTGCCGTCGGTGGTAATGGTCGCGGCGATACTTTGGAAGTCGCTCTGTTCGACCGGGATACGCCAGCCGACGTTGTCCTCGGTCTCCGGCCAGCGATGTCCGCTGCCGAAGGTGTCATTGGAGCTATTGGCGCTGAGTCGACGGAAACCCTGGCCCAGCGAGAAGCGCGAGGCGAGGGTGCCCGGATATGCGCTCGCCGGCGGGGGCGTGGTGAAATAATGCGGGCTCCACTGGCTAAATGTGGTGAAGATACGGCGCGAGCCCTTGTGGTCGACGGTTCGGTTTCCGTCGTCCCAGGTGACCCGGCCGGCCTGGTCGTTGACCTGAGCGGCGATGTCGGTGGTGGTGTTCATCCCGGGAACCGGCGTGCAAAGGTGGGCCTGGCGGTAGAGTTCGCCCTTCCAGAAGACCTTGCCGGGCTCGACGTTGACGCCGGAGAAGTAGCGGAACTGGCCGCCGTCGGTCACCGTGGCGTCGTCGAGGCGATTGACGAAGGTCGGGCGGGTGCGCGAGCTCAAACCGGTGCTGACGATATGGTTGAAGAGCAGCTGCAGGCCGACCGTGGTGCGCTCGACCAGGTTGGTGCTATTTCGGAACGCGGGGTCGGTCGGAAACGCGAAGACCGCCGCGGGGAAGTAGCACTGGGGCGTGGTGGTGTCGCGGGCCAGGTAGGTGTAGCCGCCGCTGCGCCCCGTGATATAGTTGGCCTGGCGCTCGTCCAGGCAGATCTGCTTGCTGGTGTCGCAAGTGCCGCCTTTGCTCTGCGGGATATAATCATCCCCGAGATAATAGCTCGCGCAGGTGCGCCCGGCGATGGCCATCTCAGCCATCTTTTTAATGATTTGCTCCTCTTCCTGCTGGATCTCGAGGGGGATGGAGCTGCCGGGCGTCGGGAGATGCAGGCCGGTGAGGCCGACGACGTGGACGCGCGGGTTATAATTCAGCGCCTTATGATAGTCACTGCTCCCTTTGGCCGCGTTCCACGAGCCGCTCAGATACGAGTCGCCGCTGCGCTGAGTAGGGGCGAAGGTGCGATCGCCGTTGGCGTCGGGCGCGGAGACGCCGTAGGCCTGATCGCGCACAAAATAGTCGATCGCGTCTTCGGTATTACTATAGGGGTATTGCGCCTTATTATAGCCGAAGGCCGAGTTCAGGCTGTCGTTGAGCGGGGGGGCAGCGCCGTCGCCGCGCTCGGGCTCCGGGGTGCCGTCGGTGAGCATGATGACCTGTTTGGGGCGGCATTCCATATACGGGTCGTCCATGACCGGCCCGTTACCGCTGCCGTTTCCTTCGGCGAAGAATTGGTGGATATCATAGATCGCGGCCGCCAGCGGGGTCGCGCGCGCCACGGGTTGCTTGCCGAGTTGGTAATCCTTCAAAAAGTCGTCGAGGTCTTTAGAGAAGACGATCTCATCGTCATTGGAGAATGGTAGCCCCAGGATGCTCCCCGAGCCCGACGGTTTGAGCTTATGTTTGTCGCTGCGGTTCAGATACCCGGCGTCGACCAGCGCGTATTGAACGAAGTTTGACACGTCGGCTGCGATATCCGCGCCCATGTCCAGGCTCTTGGGGGCCAGCATCTGGAAGACGCCCAGGTTATAGTTGCGCTTCTCCGGATCGTTCGGGTCATAGACGCCGCCCTCGCCCTCTTTGAGTCCGGCGAAGTCGGAGTCCATCGTGTCGTCGATATGCTTTTCGCCGTACTCGCCGCCCTTCCAATCCTTGGAGAGCGAGTCGTTATTATTGGCGTTCTTCTTGGAGTGTTGGTAGCTGTCGAACATCGCCAAACCGAAGATCGCGCTGCGCGACATCGTGTCCATCAGGCCGTTGGCGTGCTGGCCGTCGAAGACCTCCTGGAAGTGGGGCTGCGGGTCGGTATGGTCCGGGTATTTCTCGAATTCGGAGGGATCATCGCCGCAGACATCTCCGTTGACCCCGGTGCCCCGCTGACGCGGCACGATCCAGCACCCCGGGCCGTAGACCGCCGGGTCCAGGCTGCTCAGCGGCAGCGTCTCGCCCTGGCGGGCCAGGACCATATCGCCGGTCAGGATCTCCTTGAGGGTGACGTGGCGCGGCTGGCTGGTATTTCTCAGGCGATAGTTCGATGGGTTTGAGGCGGTGCCCCGGATATCCCCCGAGGCGCTTTGCTCCTCGCTCTCCAGCCAGTCCTCGCCGTTGCTCCAATTCCAGGTGGGCCGGTAATAATCGTTGCATTGCGTTTTCCAAACCCGGCAGGGGCCGAAATAGGTGGGCGCCGAGGAGTTCGGATCCTCGATGAGTTTATCCCGCAGCGACCAGGAATTGCCCGAGGCGTCCTTGGGGTATTCTTCGTCGCCCTCATCGGTCCACTCCATGCTGCCTGAGGTGTCCATCAGGACCATGATAAACGGTTTTTGGGCCGCTGATTCGCCGTCCTGGGCGTTGGCCGTGGCCGCGACCGAGCACATCCCGAGCGCGGCGCTGGTGCAGAGGACCCGGAGCGCTCGATGGGCGAGGATTTGGGGGGTGAATTTAGAGTTCATGGAAAGTCTCCGGGCTATTCATTCAGCGAGTCAGCGTTGTTATTTGGTCATCGCAATGATCTGCGAGCGGTTTCAGGATTCGTGCTGTGTTTAAACTTAGCGCGCGCCGCAGTCGATCGGGCCGATATAGGTCTCGAGCACCGCGCGTTTATTGCCCACCATCCCTGCTCCGGTCACGGTATCGGCGGGGTCGCCGAGCATCGCCTGGCTGGCCACGGTGACGCGCTTATAGCAGGAGGATTCGCCGGCGCCCGGGGCCGCAGGGCCGTCCATCGGGTCGCGGATCACGCTGCTGAATTGGCTCTTCTGGGTCCCGCGCGAGTCGGCCTCAAAGGAGTTGGTCTGGTCGTTGACGGCCAAAAGCCCCGTGCCAACCACCCCGGTGATGTCGATATCTTTGAACGCCCGGGTTCCGCTCTGTGGCTGGGCCAGGTGCAGGTAGGCCCCGCGGCGCGCGGTGTCGATGCGCGAGCCCGATGAGATGTCGGCGAAGGCCGCGTTCTGCTGGCGGTTCATCTGGGTCCAATAGTGCTGCGCGCTCTTGCCCGCCTGAGACGAGGTGTAGAGCACCGCCGCGTTGGCCAGGCCGCTGGCCTGCGCACGCACGCGATACGCGCCCGACTGCTGCAGGCTGACCCCGACGCTATGCATCGCGGTCATCCCCAGGCCGGTGAGCACCAGCAGCACCAGCAGCGTCAAGATCAACGCGCTGCCGCGGGATGCGTGGAGCCAGGACCGCGTGTCGGGGCGCCGGGAACTATCATTTTTGTGCATTGAAGTTTTCATCGAAAAACTCGCTCACAGGGCGCGTCAGGATTAATGAAGGTTGCGCATCGCAAAAGTGGTCAGGGCGATATCCGATTGCACCGTCACGACGCGCGCGGCGCCGGGGGCGTCCGGGTAGATATTAAAATAGCGCAGAGCTCCCGGGTTCGCGCCGGAGGCGTCGTTATTATAAAGCGCGGCCAGGGCGTCTGGGATGTCCTTTCGCTCGTCGCGGGTGTGCAGCGACAGGCGGATATGGGCCATGCGCGCCTCGCCGAAGCTCGGGGAGGCAACGTCCATGCAGCTGCCGCCCTCGCTCGGGCTGGCCCACTCCGAGATCCAGTCCACGCCGCTGAGGTTGCCGCTGGGGTCGGCGCAGTCAAACCATACCTGGAAATCGGCCACGCGATCGGCGATGACCACCTGGTCCCGGCTGTCCGGCAGCGCGTCAGCCGGGTTCGTGTTGGCCGGCGCGCACAGGGCGGTCGCGATCTTGGTGGCGTCCAGGCGGTCGCGGACCAGGCGATAATTGTCGGGGTCCAGCGGGGAGGGCTCGACATGGTACCAATAGGCGTCGACCAGCGCCGCGCCGTAGCCGATATCTTCGTCTCCAAGGGTGGGCGGGTCGAGTCCCTTCTGATTGGCGCTGCCATCTTCTTTGCTCTGGCGCACATGCAGGTTGGGGCTCAGCTCGAGCTCCACCGGGTTCGCCTCAGTCGACGGCCCGCCGGTCACGGCGGTGGCGGCGCTAATGCCGGTAAACTGCAGGTTGCCGTCGCGATCTGCGATGCGCAAAAGGCGATTGGGGAGGCCGTCGGCGAAGTGAGTTTGAACGTCCGCGTTAATCCCGGCCGGCAGCGCCGTGTCCAGATAGAAGGGGTTATTGCTCAGCAATTTCGTCACCCCGCGGATGTGCCCGGGGATGGTCGCCCTGCTCGGGGGCCCGGGGACGATATCGGCGACCTCGAAGGTCTGGGGGAAATCCACCGCGCCCATGACGATAAACCCGTCAAAGCTCACCCCCACGCGGCCGCTGCTATTGTGCGCGTTGTTCTTTGCGGTGCTAAGAATGGCGGTGGAGTTCTGCCAATCTTTATACCCCGCGATGCCCTGCACGCATAATTGGTTGGACGTGCCCTGGATAACCCAGGGGTCGTTCTTGGAGTCCGGCGAGGCGAAGGCGCCCGCGCTTTTCAGGTCGGAGCCGACCCGCTCGACCGCGAAGCGCGCGCTGTCCATCGTGTTGACCAGGCTGTCGGCCTCTTTGAGGCCGTCGGAGGTCGTGGAGAAGAGCGAGAAGATCACGGTCATGATCATCCCGAGAATCACCAGTGAGACCATCAACTCGACCAGGGTAAAGCCGGCTCGCCCCCGAAGGTGCCCCGAAGCGGATGCTCTATTTTTAGGGGTAATTTCGCTCATCGTTATTTGCTCACCAGGGGGGAGTTTAAATAATCTTTGCGCTCGATCTGGGTGCCGAAATATTGCACCCGATAACCGAGCATCGGCAGCGAACCCGCGTCGGTGTCTGCAAGCTCCGGGTCGAGCTGCGCTTGACGGTCCCCGGGGATGTCGGAGCAGCCGCCGGCGGGGATGACCTGGTTTGCCGACGGGAACACGACGGCGACGTGCACGATGAGCAGGTCGCCATCGGTGTTCACGTTTCCGCCGCGCACGTACACGCAGAAGCGGGCGTCGCCATCCGCGGTCAGGCGCGTGTTGACCGGCGCCTTAAATAGTTGATTCCACGTCTGCCAACCCGTCGCCGCCGGGGCATTGCCGACCGCGACCTCTAAGTAGGACTTCGCGCTGTTGGTTAAGTAGGTCTGGGAGGTCCCGGTATACGCCTGAGACACCCCCGACAGCGTGTTGATGTTGCGCCATTGCTGGGACTCGGCCTGCATCACTTCGATGACGCGCTGGCCGATATCGGCGGCGTTGGAGTTGTCGCGCGAGATCATCGACCCGGCCAGCGAACTATATTGCATCGCCATGGTTGCCATGATGCCGATGGCCAAGACGACCATCGCCACCATGAGCTCGACCAGCGTGAAGCCGCGCGTTTTTGGGTTGTTTGGGTTCATTGCACCACCGAAATTGCGCCGTTATAGGGGATCTGGATGTCGAAGAAGTTGGCGATGTCGCGCCCGTCTTTTTGAAGCTGGCGGGCCCTGGCCTCGGTGGCGTTGTTGACGCCGACGGTCAGGCATTTGTCGAGTGACTCGCCGCCCAGCTCGTTGGTTGTATTGCCGGGGTCGGTCGCCTGGACGAAGATGCGCGCGTTTACCCCGCCGCAGGTGGCCGTGAGCGGCAGGCCGAGCGCGTCAAGCACGCGCCCGTCCGGGGTGAAGCATAGGGTGAGGGTCGCGTCGGTGGTCGTCGCGACGCCGGCGGCGTTATGCCCGGAGATTTTCATGTCCGGGTGGCGCTGCGCAAGGTCGGCCTTCGGCGTGGGGGTGACGACTTTGCTGGTGTCCGGGAAGCTATTCGCTTCGGCGCAACTCTGCGAGAAGCACGCCGCCGAGGGCGTCGCGCTGGCGCAGTCGTTGGGCTGCTTTCGGTACATCGACACCGAGCCATGATCGCCCGACGGGTCAACCTCAACGAAGACGACCTGGCCGGTGCCCATCGCCTGGTTGCGCGCCATCAGTAACACGCTGGCCACATCGTTGGCCGCCGAGCGGCCCTTGTTGCGGTGCATATAGCGCGAGACACTCGGCGCCAAAAAGGCCGCCAATATTCCGATGATCGCCACCGCGATCATCATTTCGGTCAGCGTAAAGCCGCGTGGCTGATGGATGGCTTTTCTTCGATTCATGGGCGTCGCTTCATTTCGAGGAGGTCTCTGGCGAAGTTGGGTCGTAAATCGTCCTGGCGTCGCGTGCCTGCGCGTCCGAAGCGTCCGGTGATGCAGTCGTTGAGGCCATTCAGAGGTTTTCCACCTTCATCATAGATCATGTGCAAGAGTTGAACCAATTAATTTTACCGTCAGACCGCTTCTGCTGGCCCCTGGGCCGGGGGGCTGAAGTGGCCGCTATGAAATAAATGCGTAGCTATGAAATCATTGCGTAGCGCGCGCCCTTTAGCCGGTCGCCCGCGCCGCCAAAATCTCAGGATTTCCAATTCGCCGATGGCGGTGCTAGGTTCCATCTCGCAGAAAGCATGCATGCCCGAAGGGGCGAACTTTTACTCGATGATGACGTTGTATGATGGCAGAGCAATCACCCGAGCAACAGGCGCCAACCCCGTCGTCCAGGGGCTTCTTTGGCGAAGTGGTCAGTATTTATCGCAACTCGCGCAAGGAACAAGATATTTTTTGGAATATCTACGTCGCGCGACCGCTGGCGGCGGTGCTGATCTACTTTTTGCGGGCCACGCCGATTACCCCCAATCAGGTCACCTTTCTGGGGGCCTTTAGTTTTCTGGGGGTCGCGGCCGCGCTGATCGCGATGCCGGGGTGGGGCGGGATGCTGGTGGCAGCCGCCTTGCTTCAATTCGCCTATCTGCTCGACTGCGCCGACGGGCAGCTCGCCCGGCTAAAGTCGATGACCTCGGAGGTCGGCGCCTATCTCGACTTTTTGATCGACGAGGTTAAGGCGTTGATTCTGGTGGGCGCCTTCGCGGTGCGCCTCTGGCTTGCCCATGATGACCCGCGCTGGCTGTTGGTGGGCCTGGTCGGCATGGCGCTGGTCTCCATCGCGACCTCCCTGACCAACTTCGTGCGCCGCCCCGAATACGCCGGGCGCGATATCAAGCCGGGTGAGTCGGCGCGGCGAAAGGGCGAAAAGCCCAGCACAGGGCTGGGCTGGATTCTGTGGGCCGTGCAGAGTTTTGCCTCCTGGCTGATCCATTATCCCTCCTGGTTCGTCTATTTGGCGCTGGCCGACGGGCTCGAGGCCTTCGACGGGTCGGCCTGGTTTGTGTATCTTTTCCTCGGGGTGTACCTTGTGTATGCCGCGAAGACCGGCTTGGGCGTGCTCTTAAAGCTGGGGAGCCCCGGATTTTACAAGAAATAAGTCCGCCCTAATCGGTTATTTTGTGGCCTCCGAGGAGGACATGAAAAAGATATTGATAAAATCAAGTGCAAAAATTTGCGCCTTTGCCTCAGGCACCCTATAAGTATGACAGATGCACTTGATGGCACTCGTTGCTATATCTGAATTTATAAACTGTTGACTGATACGCCAAGCTGCGGTGGATGCGACTTGGACAGGTGAGGGAGCTACATTGACGAACGAAAAAAACGATAAGCGCGCGACGACGGCAACCACCGTAAGCCAGGAAGCTCCGACAGCCGCAATGGAGTTGCTTAGCGCCGAAGAAGAGCATGTCGTGCGCATGCGCCACGGCCTGGGCGAGGGCGATGATTACGAATTGAAATTCGGCCTGGGCGCCACCGATGAGACCATGGCCAAGTTGGCAAATCTCGAGATGTTCCTGGTCGAGAAATTCGCGAAAAAGCCCGTGATTTCAGGTGCTTTTGATGGCGTCTTCGCCGACGTTGAAGCCGAGAGCGTCTCGGTCCACGCGAGCCGTCGCAGCGACGACTAACGGGCCGAATAGACATCGAAAAAGCCAGTATTCCGCGAGGAATGTCTGGCTTTTTTGTGCCTTCCTGGGCTCAACCCCGCTCGATAATCTTCTCCCAGCGAATCCGCTGCGCCGGGTCCGCCAGGACCCGATAGGCGCTCATACACAAAATAATGACGCCCATCGCGGTGCTCGCCGCGATCATAAACATGATGAGAATCTGGTAGCCCACCGCGTTAATCGGCGAGGCGCCGGCCAGGATCTGACCGGTCATCATGCCCGGCAGGCTGACCAGCCCGACGATCATCATCGAGTTGATAATCGGCACCATGCCGTTTCGCACCGCCTCGCGCATCCAGGGCTGAATCGCCTGCCAGGTCGACGCCCCCAGACTCAGCCGGGCCTCCACCGCGCGGCGCTGGCGCACCAACTCGGTGAGCAGGCGGTCCAGGCTCAGGCTGATGCCGGTGAGCGCGTTCCCCAGGATCATCCCCACCAGCGGAATTACGTAGCGCGGCGCGTACCAGGGGTCCACGTCCAGGATGATCTCGGTGACGCTAAACGCGGTGATGCTGCTGGCGAGCACCAGGGACGCAAAGGCCGCAAAATAGGCGCCCGGAAAGCGGCGCTCGGAGCGCTGAATCGCCGCGCGCGCGGCGGCCACCAGCATCACCAGGAGCACCGGCAGGACATAATACCAGCGATTCAGCGCGAAGACCCACTCCAGCACAAGCCCCACCAGCGCGAGCTGCGCGACCGTGCGCAGCGCCGCGATGCCAAGGCTCTTCTGCAGCCCGAGCTTCAGCGCGATGCTGATCGCGGCGGGGATAAACAGCAGCAGCGCGGCGAGGGCTAGGTCCCAAGGCGTCAGCGTGATAAGTTCGTTCATAATGATGTCATTTTCGCAGTTGCGTCCCACGGCGCCATATTGAGAACCCGCGTGCCGACGCGTTCGATTTGCGCTGGATGATGGCTGATCCAGATGAGCGCGCGCTGCCCCGGGGCGGCGTCGACATAGTCGAGGAGCAGTTTTTCGACCTGTTCGACGCGCTCGGGGTCGAGCGCGGAGGTGGGTTCATCGAGCAGCAGTAGATCGGGTTGGCCGATGAGCGCGCGGACCAGGCAGACCCGCTGTTGTTCGCCGACCGATAGGGCGTCGAAGCGGCGCGCGTTGTCGATATGAGCGAGCCCGAGTTGCTCAAAAAGCGCACGTTGCGCGTCGGCGTCGAGCGCTCTTTCGGGGGCGTCTAATTCGCGCGCCATTTGCCGCGCGAAGTCCATATTCTCACCCACCGTGTCGGCCACCGCCGTTGGGTGCTGCTGGACGAAGGCGGCGCGCTGGCGAAAGACGCGCATCGAGGACGCGTCGACCCGGTTGCCGCGCCACCAAACCCGCGCACCTCGCCGGGGCTCAAGGCCCATCAGGCAGCGCAGAAGGGTCGATTTTCCCGAACCCGAGGGCCCGACGAGGATGATCTTTTCGCCCGCGTCGACGCGAAGCGCCACATTCGCGAAGACGAGATCGTCCTGATTCGGCGGTCCCCAGCTCAGGTTTTCGGCGCGCAATAGTGGTGCGTTCAAAGTCTGCTTAGTCATAAGTTTTAGAAAAGTTAGATCGTTTTCGTCTTGCGCCCGTATATACCACTGTTGATTGAGATATTGCATTCACACGAAAAAATTCCGCTGCATCCATTGCCCCTACCAAGCCCTTGAGGAACGACCATGATGAACGCGAAGCCCGTAAATAATGCGATTTTGATGATATGCGCCGCCGCGCTGTGCGTGGGGGTCTCCACAGGGTGCGATAAGTCCGCGGAGACGAAATACGAAGAGGCCAGCAACGCGGTCAAAAGTGAGGTCACCTTTGACGGACCGTCGGGCTCGGCGAGCCCTTCACGGGAAGAAGTCGCGGCGAGTCCGGAGCCGAGTGTGGGCTTAGCGGATGAAGCCGAGATGGAAGCCCCGGAGGAGGGGGTGGTGAATAAGATGCGCATGCCACGGGTAAAGCGGGGCGCGAAGATGATGGCGGGGGCCAGCGGTGGCAGAGGTGTGCATAATATCGTGGCGCCGCCGCCTGCCCAAAAACCCACCAGCGCGCCCGCAGATACCGGCGCCAAAAACGCCGCGGTCAACCCGATGACTCGGGTCGCCGACGACGCTCTCTCCACCTTCAGCATCGACGTGGACACCGGCGCCTACACCCTGGCCCGGCGCGCCATCAACAGCGGCGCGATGCCCTCGCCGGGCACGGTGCGGGTCGAGGAATTCGTCAATTATTTCAAATATGACTACCCCGCCCCCAAAGACGGCGCGTTTGGCGTGAGCCTGGACGCCGCGCCCAGCCCCTTTGAGCCCGCCCTGAATCGCAAAATCGTGCGCGTCGGGGTGCAGGGCAAACGCCTGAACCGCGAGAGCCGAAAGCCGGTGCATCTGACCTTTTTGGTCGACGTCTCCGGCTCGATGTCCGGCCACGACCGCATCGAGCTGGCCAAGGAGTCGCTGCAGATCCTGACGCGCAACCTCGGCGAGGAGGACACCATCGCCATCAGCACCTATTCGGGCGCGGTGAAGACCATCCTGGAGCCCACCGGGGCGGCCCAGCGCGCCAAGATCTCCAAGGCCATCGACTCCCTGAGCGCCGGCGGCGGCACCCGCATGGGCGACGGCCTCGAACTCGCCTATAAGATGGCCCTCAAGGGGTTCGTCGCGGACCACGCCAACCGCGTCATCGTCCTGTCCGACGGCGACGCCAACGTCGGCGCGACGACCTTCCCTGAGATCCTCTCCACCATCCGCAGCTACGTCGAGGACGGCGTGACCCTGTCGACCATCGGCTTCGGCATGGGCAATTATAAAGACCAGATGATGGAGCAATTGGCCAATCAGGGGAACGGAAATTACTATTATATCGACTCCAAAAAAGAGGCTCAGAAGGTCTTCGGCGAGCAGCTCGACGGCACGCTCCAGGTCATCGCGAAGGATGTGAAGATCCAGGTCGAGTTCGACGCCGATTCGGTCATCTCCTACCGCCTGCTGGGCTATGAGAACCGCGACATCGCCGACAATGACTTCCGAAATGACCGCGTCGACGCCGGCGAGATCGGCGCTGGCCACAGCGTCACCGCCCTCTACGAAGTCGTGCTGAGCGAGGCGGCCGCGCGCGGCAAGGCCATCTCCCAGCTGGCCACGGTGCGCATCCGCGCCAAAACCCCCACGGGCACCCAGGCCAGGGAGCAGGCGTTTGTGCTAACCACCCGCGATATGCACGCGAAGCTGGCCGACGCGAGCCAGGACTTCCAATTCGCCACCGCGGTGGCCGGCTTCGCCGAGGTCCTGCGCGACAGCCCCTACGCCAAGGGCCTGAGCCTGGCGCTCGTCGAGGAGCTCGCCAAATCGGCGAGCACCCCCGCCCAAGCCGACCGCCAGGAGTTCATTGGCCTGGTCGCGAAGGTCAAAGCGAGCAAATCGGCGTCCGCCGGCGTGCTCCTTGATTGATCGCTTTTCGCCCCATCCAAGCCGCCGGTGGGAGGGTGTGGATGGGGCGAGGTGACGCTGTGTTTTGCCCCCGGGTTTTGGGATGGGTCGATTATTCGATCGATTAGGCGCCGCTTGCTTCACTGGTTGAATTGTCGCGACGATATGCGATGATATCGCCCAGACTGACGACCCCACCTGTGCCCGAGGAACCCCATGAGCGATCCAAAGCCGGTAACGCGAGCGCTGGCTATTCTGATTTTGGCAATCGTCGCGCTGCTCAGCGCGGCGATTTCCTGGGTCCTATTATTTGGCGAGACGGTGAAGACGAAGTTCACCGAGGCCAACCAGGCTGTCACCAATGAGGTTACCTTTGGTGAAGCCTCGAGCGCTCCCGCCGCGCCCGCCGCGCAAGCACAACCGGTGAAGCCCTCGCTGCCGGCTCCTACACGGCCCCAGGTCGCCGACACCGACTCGTTTAACGGCGGCGAGGTTATCAACACGATGCGGGTAACACGTCAATATCGAAAAAAGAGCAGCAGCGGGCCGACGGGACCGTACCTCATGAGAGGCTCTCGCGCCGAATCTGCCGCGCCCGAGCCGCCAGCACCGCCTGCCCCGAAGCTTCGCCCGCCGCCGCCGCTCAAACCCGACGATCTTGCGCCGCCGACGCCGTCGAGCACCAAGATAGCTCCAGGCCAGGTGAACCCGATGACCAAGGTCGTCGATGACGCCCTGTCGACGTTTAGCATCGACGTGGACACCGGCTCCTATACGTTGGCGCGCCGCATGATCAACGAGGACTACGAGGTGTTGCCACATCGGGTGCGCGTGGAGGAATTTCTTAATTATTTTCCCTACGCCTATCCGGAGCCCCAGCAGGGTGCGTTCGGCGTGAGCCTGGACGCCGCGCCCAGCCCCTTTGATGCGGCGAGCAATCGCAAGATTATGCGGGTCGGCGTGCAGGGAAAGCGGCTCACCGATGAGAGCCGAAAATCAGCACACCTGACCTTTTTGGTCGACGTCTCCGGCTCCATGGCAGGCCCCGAGCGCATGGGTCTGCTCAAGGAATCGCTGCGCATCTTGACCCGCAATCTTGGCCCCGGCGACACCGTCGCCATCACCACCTATGCCGGGACGGTCGAGACGATCCTCGAGCCCAGCAGCATGCTTCGCCGCAATCAGATCTACGAGGCGATCGACTCGCTCAAAACCTACGGCAAAACCGGCATGGGGAACGGGCTCGAGATGGCCTATAAGCTCGCGCTGGACAGCTATGTCGAGGGCGCCGTCAACCGCATCATCGTCCTGTCTGATGGCGACTCGAATCTCGGGCCAAGCTCCTATTCCGCGATCTTCAAGCGCATCCGCGCCTACGTCGAGGAGGGCATCACCCTGACGACCATCGGCTTCGGGATGGGCAATTATCAAGATGAAATGATGGAGCAATTGGCCAACCAGGGGAACGGAAATTATTTCTATATCGACAGCCAGAGAGAAGCCCGCAGGATCTTCGGCGAGCAGCTCGACGCCACACTGCAGGTCATCGCGAAGGACGTGAAGATCCAGGTCGAGTTCGACCCCGCAGCGGTCGTCTCTTACCGTCTGTTGGGCTATGAGAACCGCGATATCGCCGACAAGGACTTCCGAAATGACCGCGTCGACGCCGGCGAAATCGGGGCAGGACACAGCGTCACCGCCCTCTACGAAGTTGTGTTGACCGAGGCCGCAGCGCGCGCAAAGGCCGACTCGAAGCTCGCCACGGTGCGCATTCGCGCCAAAACCCCCACGGGCACCGAGGCCACGGAGCAGGCGTTTGTCCTGAACACCCGCGACATGCACGCCGACCTTTCGGACGCCGGCCCGGACTTCCAATTCGCCGCCGCGGTGGCCGGGTTCGCCGAAATTCTGCGCGACAGCCCCTACGCCAAAGAGCTCGACCTGGCCCTCATCGAAGAACTCGCCAAATCCGCCAGCCGCCTGGACCAGGTGGAGCGCCAGGAGTTCATTGGCCTGGTCTCGAAGGTCAAATCGGTGCGCGCGGTGTCCGCGGGCGTGGCCCGTGATTGACGCGAACGCGCGCCATCTACACGGTCGGTGAGTGTGTGTTTTGGCAGGGAGTTCAACCAAAATCTTGCGCGATGTGATTGATTCGCATCGCGCAATATCCTATCTATAAGGCGTCCGTTTTCCCCCCACGACGCCGATACTTCCTATGATTACGCGCTCGCCGATTTCCCGATATTCAATGCTCTCTTTTGTGTTTTTGGTCGGCCTGAGCGTCGCTCCGATTTTCGGCTGCTCCGACGACTCGGCGCCCACGGATTCGGGCCCCGAGGCGGTGCTCGCGATCAGCTATCCCGAGAGCGGCGCGTTTATCAATAAATCGCGGGTGATGGTGCGCGGCACGGCCGAAGGCGTGGACACCGTCAAGGTGAACGGGAACCAGGCCGAGGTGGTCAGCGGCGAGTGGAAGGTGCTGGTCGACTTCGCCGAGGGCGAGGCCCTGGCCACGGCGAGCGCGGGTAAGGCCGAGGCGTCGGTCGACTTCGTGGTCGACACCATCGCGCCGGTCATCGAGTTGGCTCAACCCGCGCGCGGATTGATGCAGGCCGATAGCGACGGCGACCAGGTCGTCTTCGCCGGGCGCGTCACCGAAGAGGTCAGCGGCCTTAAGGTCCTCGGGCTCGACGGCGCGGGCGTGAGCTTCGACGAAGACGGCAACTTCACCCACAGCGCCGAGCTTCGCCCCGGCTATAACGAATTCGAATTAAAGGCCGTCGACGGCGCCGGCAATGAGTCAAAGACCATGCGCGCGGTCGTCTTCGGCCCGCTGGCCGGGGCCACCGATGAGATCGACTCCGCCGCCGAGATCCTGCTGAGCCCCGCGCTCTTCGCCGACGCGGGCGATGTGATCCTATCGCTGATGACCCCGGAGCGGCTCAGCGAATTTCTCCAGGGGAGTATGGCGGATAATGAGAACTTCCAGATCGACTCGATCGACTATAGCGACGCCTCAGTCGAGATCGCGCCGCACTCGATGGATCCGCTCCACGACACGGGTTATATCACCATCGATCTGAGCGTTGAGGCGCTCGTGATCGCCGGCACGGTGACCTTCGAAGGCGAAAGTTTGCCGGTGACGATCACCATCGACCAGGTCGCCATCTCGACCGAGCTGACCCTGGCGGCGACCGAGGCCGGCGGGCTGGATATTTCTTTTAGCGAGTCGGTGCTTGAGTTTGAGGAAGACGCTCTTCACTTCGACGTCGCCGGAAAGACCGAGCAGGACCTCGGCGAGGGGCTGCGCAATGTCTTATTTACTGTGGCGACCGGCGTGGCCAAGACCGCGTTCTCCGAGATCTTGAGCGACGAACTCTTCGCGCAACTCTATGACCCGGGCCTGCTTCGCCGAAGCGTTGAGTTGCTGGGGCGCACCCTCGAATTCCAGCTCTATATTCGCCAGGTGCGCATCACCGAGGGCGACGGCATCTTCGTCAAGGCGTCGATCGCGGTGGTTTCGCCAAAATTTGAGGGCGTCCCGGATGTCCCGGGCGCGCTGGACCTGCCGCAGGGGCCGCGCACTTCGAGCTCGTTGGCGGGCGACCTGCTCGTGAGCACGCGGCGCACCGCGGTCAATCGCATCCTGCACGGCGCCTGGCGCAGCGGTTTGCTCAACCTGGCGCTGGTCGGCTCGGACTTCGCCGGCTTCGAGTTGCCGGTGGAGCTGAGCGCCTCGGCCCTGAGCGTGCTCCTTGACTCGCGCATCTCACAATTGGCCGATAAGTCAACGCCCGCCGGACTGAAGTTGCGCCCGCTGCTGCCGCCGATCGTCGACCTCAAGCAGAGCCCCGCGGCGGTCGAAGCCGGCGCCAATGATATTCGGCTGCAATTGGGGGACTTGATGGCCGATCTGCAATTATTGCCGAGCGATGGCGCACCCATCGATATCGCGACTGTGGCGCTCTACGTCGATATAAGCGCGCAATTCACCTCGCGCGACGGCAAGCTCGGGCTGACCATGGACGCCACGGCGCGCGCCGACGTCGCCGAGGAACCCACGCTTGACCTCGATGACGCCAAGATCGAGGACCTGCTCACCAACCTCGTCGGCCTGGCCACCCAAATGCTGGGGAACAAGTTGGAGCTGGGCGCCGACACCGAGCTCGGCTGGCTCCGTGTGCGCGAGCCCCAGGCCGAGGTTCACGGCGTCGAGTTTGACCAATTATCGGTCGCCGCCGATGTCGAGGCGGTGCCGCAGGAATAGGGCGACGTTGAATCGATGCGTGGATGTGGGTTGGTGCGACGTTGAATCGATGCGTGGATGTGGGTTGGTGCGACGTTGAATCGATGCGTGGATGTGGGTTGGTGCGACGTTGAATCGATGGGTGGATATGGGTTGGTGCGACGTTGAATCGATGGGTGGATATGGGTTGGTGCGACGTTGAATCGATGGGTGGATATGGGTTTGACACGCCGTCCGGGGGCTCCCTGCATGGCGAAGGTTTATGGGGTTTCGGAACGGCATTATTTTCGCGGTTTTTGGGCGTTAAGGGGAGTCACCCCCGGCTACAAAGGTGTGGCTCCGCTACGCTTCGCCACACGGCGCTTCGCTTATTAACGGCGTCGGGGATTGTCGGTTGTTAATGAGCGTAGGCGAAGCCGAAGCGTCGTCCCGCGTAGCGGGACCTTTGTAGCCGGGGGTGAGCTCGCGAGAATGCGAATGTCCACGTACGGCAAGGCCTGCGAACCCCCCACATCCCGTCGCCATGCAGAGAGCCCCCGGAAGACGCCACGGCCCATCCAAACGCCCCCACATCCCGTCGCCATGCAGAGAGCCCCCGGAAGACGCCACGGCCCATCCAAACGCCCCCACATCCCGTCGCCGTGCAGCGAGTCCCCCCGGAAGACGCCCCCGCGCCGGGTCAATCCACCGGCGCGAAAAACGCCGCCATCGTCTCCGCCAACGAGCCGTCGTGAATCAGGTCGGCGGCCTTATTGATGTCGGGGTACATCACGCGGTCATGTTGCAAGAAGCTGACGTGCTCGCGCAGGTGCGCCAGCGCGCGGGCGGTGCCCTCGCCGAGCTGGTAGCCCTCGCGCAAGTCGAGGCCCTGGGCGGCGATCAAATACTCGATGCCCACGATCCGCTCGACATTCTCCAGCGCCCTGAGCGCGTGCATCGCGGCGTGCATGCCCATCGACACGTGGTCTTCCATATTCGCGCTGGTCGGGATGGAGTCGACGCTGGCCGGGAATGAGCGGGTCTTATTCTCGGAGACCAGCGCCGCGGCGACATATTGCGGGATCATCATCCCCGAGTTCAGGCCCGGGTTGGTGACCAAAAAGGGCGGCAGCCCCTCAGAGAAATATTTGTCGGTGAGCTTGGCCGAGCGACGCTCGGAGATGCTGCCGATCTCGGCGATCGCGATCTTCAGATAGTCCAGCGCCATCGCCACGGGCTGGCCGTGGAAGTTGCCGCCCGACAGGATCGCGCCGGGCTCGCCGTCTTTGGGCGGGAACACCAGCGGGTTGTCGGTGACCGCGTTGGCCTCGGTGGTCAGGACCTCGATGACGTGGTCGAGCACGTCGCGGCTGGCCCCGTGGACCTGGGGCATGCAGCGCAGGCAATAGGAATCCTGGACGTATTCCACCTTGCCCTCGATGCTGCCGGGCTGGGCGCCGGCGAGCTCGCTGCCCTTGAGCAAGCGCCGCACCACGCGGGCGCTGTGGATCTGCCCCGGGCGCCTGCGAAGCTCATGGATGCGCGCGTCGAGCGCGGCCAGCCGCCCACCGACCGCGTCGAAGCTCATCGCGCCGACGGTGTCCGCGCAGTCGAGCAGGCGGCGGAAATAGATCGCGGCGATCACCCCGGCCGCCGTCATCGCCTGGGTGCCGTTCAGCAGCGCGAGCCCCTCCTTATAGGTCAGGCGCACCGTCGACAGCCCGGCCGCCCGCATCGCCTCCTCGCCGCTCATCACCTCGCCCTTATACTCGGCTTCACCGTAGCCCAGGATCGGCAGGCACATATGCGCCAGCGGGCAGAGGTCCCCGCTGGCCCCCACGCTCCCCATCTCCGGCACGATCGGGTGCACGCCCCGATTGAGCATATCGACCAGCACCTGCAGGGTCGACAGCCGGATGCCCGAGTCGCCCTGGGCCAGCGCGTTGACCCGCAGGAGCATCATCGCGCGCACCACCTCGGTCGACAGCGGCGCGCCCACGCCGCACGCGTGGCTCACGATCAGCCGCTCCTGCAGGGTCTCGGCGTCCTCGGGGCGAATCACGTGGTTGCGGTTTGCCCCGAAGCCGGTGGTCACGCCGTACACGACCTTTCCGCTATGGGCCATCTCGCGCACAAAACGCGCCGCCTCGTTGATCTTGGCGTGCGCCGATTCGGCGAGCTGCACCTCTTTGCGGTCGACGACGACCGACTCGATTGTTTCAAGCGTGAGGAGGGTATGTCCGATTTCCATGATACTTCTGCCGCGTGAAAAGGGCGCCTCCAGGAGGCGATTTAAGTCGGATGAGGATTATTTGAGTTTGATGGCCGCCATCAGGCAGCTAAACCAGCCGACCATCAGGCTCACGCCGCCAATCGGGGTGATCGCGCCGAGCCACTTAATGCCGCTTAGCGTCAAGATATAGAGCGAGCCCGAGAAGATAAGGGTGCCGATAAAAAACGCCCAGCCGGCGGTGTTCGCCCAATTCGACGTCGGGTCTTGAGTCACCAGCCAGGCCGCCCCGAAGAGCGCCAGCGCGTGATACATCTGATATTTGGCCGCGGTCTCCCAGATTTCGAGCATCGGGGCGTCGAGGTGGTTCTCCAGCGCGTGGGCGCCGAATGCGCCCGAAGCCACGGCCAACAGGCCCAGGACCGAGCCAAAAATTACAAAGAGTTTCATGAGGTTACCGGGGTTATTGAGTCGGGATCATGGGGGGAAGCTCCGGGGAGTCCGCCGCAGGATCGGCGGTGATCTTCTCCAGGAGCTCGCGCGCCTCGCGCGCCGATTGGGCGCGCTCGGAGCGTGGGTCCAGCATATTAATCTCCTGGGCCAAAAAGATGACATCCTTGGCCGTCTGGGTGCCGAGGCCGCGCGCCCGCGCGTTCAATCGCGCGAAGCGTTTGGCTCCCATCTCGGCCCGGGCGCTCGGCGGTTTGACCTCGGCCGGAGCCCCGGCCTTATCGGCCTCGCATCCATAGCTGAAGGCGAGGGCCGACAGGCCGACGAGCGCGATGCGCATCTTCAAAAAACGTCGATTTGACGCTGCTTTATCCAATGGCCGCATATTAGAGTTCGTCCCAGAGATACGCGCTGGTCTCGATGCCTTTATAGAAGCACTCGAGGTTGAACTTCTCGTTGGGGCTGTGCAGACGGTCGTCGTCCAGGCCCAGTCCCATCAAGATGGTCGGGGATTTCAATTCATTGGCGAAGGTCGCGACCACCGGGATCGAGCCGCCGCCGCGGGTGAACACCGGGTCGACGCCCCAGGACTTCTTGAGCGCCCGGCTCGCCGCGCGCACCTGGTCGTTGTCGCGGTCGGTGAGGACGGGGTCGCCGCCGTGATGCGGCAAGAAGGTCAACTTCACCGTGTCCGGGGCGAGGCCCTCGATATAGTCGCGGGCCAGGTCGAAGACCTTCTCGGGGTCTTGGCCGGGGACCAGGCGACACGAGATCTTCGCCGACGCCGTCGACGGCAGCACCGTCTTGGCGCCCTCGCCGATGAACCCGCCCCAGATGCCGTTGCAATCCAGGGTCGGGCGCGCCCATTTGCGCTCAAGCGTGGTGTAGCCGACCTCGCCGCACAGCCCGGGGGCGCCGGTCTGGGCGCGGAATTTCTCGTCGTCGAAGGGCAACTTGGCGAATTGCTCGCGCTCGTCGGGGGTCAGCGGGATCACGTCGTCATAGAAGCCGGGGATCGCCACGCGCCCGTCTTTGTCGTGCAATTGGGCGATGATCTTGGCCAACTCGTTGATCGGGTTGGGCACGGTGCCGCCGAAGAGTCCCGAGTGAAGGTCGTGGTCGGGGCCCTGTACGGTCACCTCAAAATAGGTCAGCCCGCGCAGCCCGTAGGTCAGCGTCGGCATGCCCGGGGCGAACATCGAGGAGTCCGAGATCACCACCGCATCGCAGGCCAGACGCTCCTTATTGGCCACGACCCACGGAGTCAGGTTCGGGCTGCCGACCTCTTCCTCACCCTCGATGAGCAACTTCACGTTGACCGGCAATTCGCCGGCGGTTTTCAGGTGCGCTTCGAGGCCCTTAAAATGCGCAAAGAGCTGGCCCTTATCGTCGGTCGCGCCGCGGGCAAAGATCTTGCCGTCGCGCACGGTCGGCTCAAACGGCGGCGTCTCCCACAACTCCAAGGGGTCCGGCGGCTGCACATCGTAGTGCCCGTAGACCAGGATGGTCGGCTTGCCCGGCGCCTTGCAATGCTCGGCGTACACGATCGGGTGGCCCGGGGTCTGCTCGATCTGCACATCGTCGATGCCGATGCCCTTGAGGTGCTCGGCCACCCACTCGGCGCAACGCGCCACGTCTTCTTTGCGCTCCGAATCCGTCGAGATGCTCGGGATGCGCAAATATTCTTTGAGTTCTTCGAGGAATCGGTCCTGATTTTCGGCGAGGTAGTCGGGGATCTTCTGGTCGCTCATTTGGGGCTCCGAGTGGGGTGAGAGAGATTCGAATCACTGCGCAGATCCTTAGCGCAGGAGTGCCCTTTGCTTCAACCGTGGAGGATGCGATTTTTATCGATTTGAAGACGCTTCTGGGCCGAAACGGGCGAGGGCGCTGATGCGATGGAGCCGATGCGGCGCAGAGGGGGGGCGCCGGGGCTTAGGGAGTGGCTTCGGGCGGGGCGGGCCCGTCGATCTCGCGCGCGGCCTGGAGCATCTTCGGGAGCTTGATGCCGCCGCTGGGGCGAAGCTTCAGCGCGATCTTGCTGCTCTGAACCGCCGGCTCGCCGCCGTTGTCGACCGTCAGGGTGCGCTCAAAATCAAGGTCCGCGGCGACGCGGCTTCCGTCCTTGAGATCAACCAAAAAGATGCCCGACCCGCTGCCCTTCATGGCGAATTTGGTGGACGCGCTCGCCCGAACCTCGCCGTCCGCGTGGCCGTCCAATGTCTGGCGAATCACGCCGAGTTGGCGCCCGTCGACCTCGAGCGTGCCGACGAAGCGGTTCGAGATCGTGACCGTCCCCTCGGCGTGCATTTTCTTATCATCCGGGTCGACCCACAGCGGGCGCTCATAGGACCAGGTGTCGCCCGGGTTAAGCGCGTCGGCGGTGAAGCGCGGGGTCAAAAACGCCTGGCTATCGCGCACCAAATAAAGGATACGGCGCGCCTCGGGGTTGGGCACATTGCGCCACTCAAAGTCGATATTCTCGCCATTTGGCTGCAAAAAGGTGCGCGTCACCGAGCCCTGCAATAGGCCCGCGACCTGCGCGCTGATATTCTTTCCGAGCAACCCGGAGTTCTGCTCCTGCACGGTGTGAACGGCGGCGCGCACATCGGTATAGGTGCGCGTGGCCGCCAGAGCGTCGGGCGACACCGTCTTGCCATTGGGGTCGATCGCGGCGTCGGCTTCGGCGACCCCGAACATCTCCGGCAGGTCCTCATCGGCGTCTCCGGCGAGGAGCTCGCTGCGAAGGGCGAAGACCTCTTCGAAATTCAGCGCGATCTGGGTGCGAAGCCCCACCGATTCCCCCTGGGCCTCCACCGTCTTTGAGTCCTGGCGCAGCTCAAGCGTCGAGCGGCGCGCGTCGAGGGGGGCGTAGGCGAACCGGACGCCGCGAATCGACGTGTCCACACCCTCGTCATTGATCTCTAGCGGCGCGATTTGCTGCGCGCTGTCTTCGAGGTGCTCGACCGGCTCAACTTTATTGGGGTTCCGCGCTCTGGGTGATCGCCAGATAATATCCGAGCACCATCATCGCGCTCGCCAGGGCGAAGAGCGGCAGCAGCCGCTGGCGCGATGCGGGGGATTTCTCGGGTTGAGCTTGAGCGTCGGTGGAGTTTTTCAAGGTGAAACCGTTTTTAAAGCCTGGGGAGCACCGCCGGAGCAGGGCCATCGAAGAAGCAGCGACCTTTTAGTCCCGAGGTTCGGGAAGGTCAAACGGCGGTTTGCCCGAAATCGAGCGCCGCGCGCAGATCTTAGCGCAGCGCCCAGAGCAAAAACGCCGCTGCGCTCAGCGTGCTCAACAGCGTCAAAAGATAGGTTGGATGGAAGGGGCTGAGGTCTATCAAGATCGTCTTCGGAGCCGGTGGTGGCGCGCGCGTTGGGTCTCGGAAAAAGAGGCGCTCCGAGCGAACTCGAAGCGCCTCCCTTATCCAACAATCGAGCGCGGCAGATTAATCACATTTTTTCTGCGGATTCAGCAGCCGCGCGTCTTTGGGCGGCTCGAAGGTGAAGCCGCTATCCGGCAGATTCTTGTTGATCTTCGCCTTGGCGAATTCGATCTGATTGGTGTTGCCGTAGGGGTCGAAGATCGTGGTCTTCTTCACCTGGAAGGTCTTCGGGTCCAGCTCGAATACCAGGCGGGTGTATTTCGAGGTAGGCACCTTCGGGACCAAATTGAGCACCGGCTTCTTGGCCGTCGAGTTGTCCGCGAAGCTGATGTTGAACTCTTTGATCAGGTCGCCCTGACCCATCAAAAATTTCAGGCTCGTGGGCAATTGGCTGTCGGCCAGGCATTTTTTGAACGCCTGTTTGAACTCGTATTCGTAGATCCAGAAGCTCGCGCCGTCGCTGACCAGCACCTTGGAGCGGCCTTTGCCGCCGGGGTTATAATAATCCCAGCGCATCTTTCCGGGCTTCTTGAAATAGACCCGGCCCTTGCTGGTCTTGGTCGCTCCGGCGGCAATATCGGTGTAAATCTGCTGGAAATGTGCGTTATAGTCGGCGGTTTCTTTGTAGAAGTCCTGAATGCGCTCGGCGACGTCATTGGCCGACATCTCGGCGGGGCCCGACCCTTTGGATGCCTTGGCTTCTTTGGCGGCCTTCTCCTGGGCCAGGGCGTTGGCGCCGCTGCTCAGCTCGAAGACGCCGTCGGAAGAGGGCTGCACGCTGAGCGCGACGCCGCTGGTGAGTCCGACGATGGCGGCGGCGGTCCATAATCGGCGGCCGATTCGATTCGTTGTCGTACTTCGTGGCTTCATTATAACGTCCATATTTGCGGAAAATAATGCGAAAATGATGTGGGTGGAGCCGGGCCGAAACCCGCTGCTCATCTTCTTGGACGCGGGCGAGCGGAACTTATTCTAGTGAAATTCGCGCAAGGGCGAGCGATCCGCCCGCAGCCGCGCTCTGGCGGCGCAATGGGCCGCCAAACGCCATCATCATCGCTGTGATTTCAAAACTCAGGAGACCAATTGCTCCGGCTCATCGCCCGACTGGTTTATCAGCTCAATCAGCACTGAGATGACCTTTTTGGGGTCGGCCTCCAAGACGCGAAAACGCAGCCCCTCCCAGATAACCTCGTGGCCCGGCTCGGGAACCCCGCCGACCTGGCTCATCAAGAAGCCGCCCAGGGATTCATAGTCGGGATGGTCGGGCAATTCGAGGCCAAAAAATTCTTCGACCTCATGAATCGGGGTGCGCGCGTCCACGCGCACATGGCTGTCGTCGATGGGCACCATCTGCGAGGGCTCGACGTCGTATTCGTCCTGAATATCGCCGAAGATCTCTTCGCTGATATCCTCCAGGGTGATGACCCCGGAGGTGCCGCCGAATTCGTCGACCACGATCGCCATATGAAGGCGCTCGGTCTGGAACTCGGTCAGCAATTGGGCGACGCGCTTGCCCTCGGGCACGAAATAGGGGCGGCGCATATAATCGCGCAGGTGGAAGTTGTCGGCCTGCCCGCTGGCGATCACGCTCAGGATATCCTTGGCGTAGAAGACGCCGACGACATCGTCGACGCTGCCCTCATAGACCGGCAGGCGGCTGTGTCCGCAGTTGACCAACTCGTCGATGATCTCGTTAAAGGTCATCTCAATGGTCAGGGACACGACGTCGGTGCGGGGCACCATCAGCTCGCGCACCAGGGTGTCGGAGAACTCGAAGACCGAGCGCAACAGGCGCTCACCATTCTCGCCGAAGCTACCCTCCAGGGAGCCCTGGTCGAGCATATGCTCGAGATCTTCGGTGGTGACCGACGGCTCCATGGCATCCTCATCTTCGCCGATCAGGTGGTAGAGCGCGCTGGAGAGCCCCATAAAGACGAAGGTCAGCGGCGAGAGCAGGAATTGGACAGGCAGCGTCAGCGTGAGCATCGGCGCGACGACCTTCTGGGCGCGCCGCTCCCCGAGTGTTCGCGGCAGGGCCTCCCCAAAGGTGAGGACCAAGAAGGCTACCGTCGCCACCGCCGCGGCGAGCAAGCTGCCGAAGCGGGAGGGGTCTGTCAGGTACGGACCCCCAAGGATCAACGCGCCATGGGCCGCGAGCGCGGCCGCCCCAAGATTGCTAAGAGTATTGGCAATAAGAAGTCCGCTGTTCACTCGATCCGGCGTATTGCGCCACATCGTGAGTGCGTAGCTTCCTTTTTGCTCGACCAATTTTCGCGCTTGAGATTCCGTCAGAGAATTCAGCGCTGTTTGCGTCGTCGAAAATAGCCCTGAGCCCAGAAGACACAGTACGATACCGACGACGTCGGGTAATACGGATTCCAAAATGTCTCGACCAGCAAATAACGTGAAGAAAACGGCGACCCAGTCGCCGCCCCGGCGCCGATGAGCCCCTAATCGCGACGCGATTCTCTTGGCTCCATCGTTGCCCGCACGCCATACAACATACACAAAAGACGGTGCTGCGGTGTTATGCTCGCTCTTTGTGCCGAGTTGTGACGCTCAGCCCGCGCTGCGTTAACGCACGCGCGCGAGAAATAACACCTCCAAAAACACCGCCAGCTAAAATACTCTTGTTTCGTCGCCTGCCTGTCAAGAAAAGGCGGGGTTAATGGGTAAATAAAAACACGCATTAAGTTATTCCAAGCTGATTCCAAATGGCGACAAAATGTCGTCTGGGCGCATCGCGAGGCCCGGTTTTATTCGGGCTGGTCAACCCTGCGCATTCTTTGCTATCCCGGACGCGCGCGAGGACTCCGGGCGCGACCCGAAGATGCGCGCTGTCCCCATCCTTTCCCTGCGGTTGTCTTCGCTGCAATGATTCTTCACACGAGCCATGCCGCCGGGACCGTCGCCGACACATAGCGTTCGCTCATGAATACAAAAAGCCCGGTGCTGCGCCTGTTCCCCGTCCTGCTGGTCAACCTGATCGGCTTCGCGATCTCGATCCCGGTGCTCCCCGCGCTGGCCTACGCGTTGGACGGAACCGCGACCGACGTCGGTTTCCTCTACGCAATCCAGGCGCTCGGCCAACTGCTGATGGCGCCGATCTGGGGCGCCATCTCGGACCGATTCGGCCGAAAACGCACCCTCATCGCGACCTTCTTGACCGCCGCGGTCTTCGAGGTGATGACCGCCCTGACCCCCGCCCTCTGGCTGCTCTATATCGTGCGCTTTCTGGTGGGCATGTGCGCCGGCAACGTCGCCACCGCCAGCGCGCTCATCGCCGACTCCACCGACCCCCAATCGCGAAGCAAGGGCATGGCGGTCATCGGCATCAGCTTCGGCATCGGCTTTACGATCGGCGCGGGGCTGGGCGCCTGGATCAGCACCTTCGGGGCGTCTGGCCCCGGCCCGCTGGCCACCGGCCTGCCGTTTGCGATCGGCGCCTGCATCTACGTCATCGCCGCCATTATGGGCGTCTTCTTGTTGATCGAGCCCACCCGAGACGCCGCCGCGCGCCGCGAAAACCGCGTCAAGACCGGCCTCGCCTCGATCGCCCATCACCTTAAGAGTCGCCCGGTCGCGCTGATGTGTGGCATCTTCTTCTCCTATTCGCTCGCCATTACCATCATGGAAGGGACGTTTTTCGTCTACGCCAACGAGATCTACGGCTGGGAGCAAAAACAGGTCGGCATGTCGTTCGCCGCCTTCGGCCTGCTCATGGCCCTGGTGCAGGGCGGCATCGGGCGCATCTCCAAAAAGATCGGCGACCGCAGGATGGTCGGCATCGGGGTGTTGCTGGTGGGCGTTGGACTCACGGTGACCCCGTTCAACCACGCCCTCTGGTTCCTCTTCGTCTTCTTGGGGCTCGCCACCGTCGGCCGCGCCCTGGTGCACCCGGGCATCCTGTCGATGACCTCAAGCCTGAGCCCCGACCCCTCCCAGACCGGCGCGCTTATGGGGGTCTTGCAATCCTTCGCGAGCCTGTCGCGCGTCGTCGGCCCCGCCATCGGCGGGCTGATCTTCGTGCATATCTCCCACGGCGCCCCGTTCTGGCTCTCGGGCGTGCTCTTGCTCGTCACCGGCGCCTGGTGGTGGAAGGCGGGGCGCGTGTTAATGGCCCGGGACTCGGCCTCAGTCGGCCGATGACGTGATATAATACCAACTCACCCCGAACATCTTGACCTCTTCGCCGCCGCTGCCGCTCTCGGGCTCGACGTCCCAGACCCCGTCGAGATACCGGGGCTTGGTGACCTCCTCCCAGCGGAAGCTCTCGTAGATCTCCCAATGCAGTCGTGACCAATGCTGGCCGCCGTCTTCGGCCAGGATCGGCATGGTGCGGTGGAAGGGGAAGGTCTGCCAATATTCACCGTCGATGACCTCCGAGCGGAAGCCCTCCTGCCCCTCAGTCGGGATGGGCTCAGTGAAGGGAACGCGCCGGGTCACGAACCCGCGATACTCAACCCAGCCTTCGCCGGAGTCGTAGGATTCCCCCTCGTAGGTGGTGTCAGAGTAGGCCCTAAAGAACGTGAACTCACCGGGAAACGCCTGACCCAGGGTGTGCAGCGTGCCGTCGACCGTGATGCGCAGCCAGTCCATCTTGACCCGCCCATGGGTATATTGGGCGCTGGGGATCGCGGCGGTCTCGCAGGAGCCCATCAGGTTGTCCTCGAGCATATTTGCGACCGTCGGCTCATCGTGCTCGAAGCAATTCACCGCGCTCGCGGCATCCGCCGAGGTCTGAATATCGTATTTGCTCAGCGCGATCTCGAACTCCTTGGGCGTCTGCCCGCCGAAGCCATCCGAGAAGGTCTTCTCGCTGAGGTCTCCGGCCAGGTAGATCGCGATGGTGCCGTCCTCGGGCGGTGGTTCATCGGCGTCGGCGACGTCCTCGCCCGCCGCATCCTCGCCCGCTGTGTCCTCGCCCGCAGCATCCTCGCCCGCAGCATCCTCAATCGCTATATCCTCGTCGGAGACATCTTCCGCGAGCGCATCTTCTTCGGCGACATCCTCCTCCGAAATATCCCACTGCGCGTCCGCCTGTGAGCCGGTATCTTGCGTGGACCGCTGACTCGGGGCCGACTCGGTGCAGCCGCCCCCAAATAGACTTACGACGAGGCACATGGCGAGCGATTTCCAGATAAATTGTGACATGGGACCATCCGGTTTCGGGGCGTAACGGGAGCACGAAAAAAGCGCATAAGAAAATAGCGATACCGCAGGTTCACAGAAAAAGGAGCCGAATTCAATAAAAAGCACCGCGCCGATGGCAACCATAATGGGGGGGCAGTGCGCTGCGAATTGACAGCACGCCCCGAAATCGACCAATAGTCGCGCCATGATAAAGACCTTTGCAAACACGACGGTCCCGCGAATTCTGGCCTTTCTTCAACGCCGAAAGCTCCCACTTATGCTCATCGCGCTTCTTTTCCTCTTCGCGCTGCAAACCGGCAACGACCTGTTGCGCGCGCTCGAGACTGACGTCGCCAGCCAGTCCATCGGCACGACCTCCGCCGGCGAACTCCACCACGGCAAACGCCTGCCGAGCAGCGGCGCGAACTTCACGACCTACTCCCGACTCGGCTCCCTCATCGGGCGCACCTGCGTACCCGACCGCGTCCGCGACGCGATCCTCGGCGCCTACGAAACACTCGCCGAAGACCGGCCCGCCACGCATTTCACCTTCGGTGAGACCGCCTGGTGCGCAGGCGGCGGCCGCCTGCGCCCGCACCGAACCCACCAAAACGGCCTCGCCGTCGACTTTATGGTCCCGGTGCTCACCCACGCCGGCGAGCCGGCGTTCTTCCCTGCCTGGCCGTGGACCAAATTCGGCTACGGGGTCGACTTCGACGTCCGCGGCCAGACCAAAAATCTGAAGATCGACTTCGACGCCATCGCCGCACACCTGCTCGCCCTCGAGCGCACGGCACGCGCCCAGGGCCTTAAGATCGACCGCGTAATCTTCGCCCCCGAGCTGCGCGACGCGTTATTTAACGCAGTCGGCGGCAAAGAGGTGCGCGCGCGCATTGAGTTTATGAAGGGCAAGGCGTGGGTGCGCCATGATGAGCATTATCATGTGGATTTTGCCGTTTTGCGCTAAAAATCTTTGGTTTCGCGCTCGCCTCGACGCCAGCGGCGCGGTCGCCGTGCGATACGTCTACGCCACGCGGGCATATGTGCCGGATTTGATCCTCAAAGATAACCGAACCTACCGCGTGATCACCGACCATTTAGGCTCGGTTCGCCTGGTCGTCGACGCCGCCGATGGCACTGTCATGCAGCGCCTCGAATACGACGCGTTCGGCAATATCATCGCGGACACCAACCCCGGCTTTCAGCCGTTTGGCTTTGCCGGCGGCATCCATGACCCGCTGACCGAGCTTATCCATTTCGGCCACCGCGACTACGACCCTCGCGCCCGCCGATGGACCACGCCGGACCCGACGGGTTTTGGCGGTGGCACGGTGAATCTCTATTTGTATGGGGCGAATGATCCGCTACAGTTTGTGGACCCCAATGGCGAAGCGGTGGTTGTTGTCACACTTGTCGTCGCTGCGGCAGTCGTTGGGTATGCTTATTCAACTCTCGTTCATAACACTGCATTGAACTCGGGAAATGAGGCAGGCGAGGTATTGGACGGTTATGGTGTGGATAAGGGGCCGACGGATGCGCTGCGCCATTGTACCATGAATTGTAATATGCGGCGTAAACATGGGTTTGAATTTGCTGTCCTGGCATCCTGGTATCATGAGGTCCCTGAGCAATGGGCGAAATTCAATTTCGAGAATACGCCAGATTTTGAACCACGCCAGATGGATGAGCATAATAATGTTTGTGGCCGCTTAATTGCGCGTGTTGAGAATTCGAAAATACCGTGTGTAGAGCATTGCAAAAACGCGTTAATTGAAGGGCGTCTCAAGATGATGCCTGAGAGCCTTTGGTGCCCACCAGAGGCTGACTGCAGCAGTGGGAAAGCCATTTGGGATTCTTGGAGGCATCCATGAGCGACAAGAACAAAATTGTGAGCATCAAATCTAACAGTGCTAAGGGAGTCAATTGGTCAGAGATATCAATCACAATTGCCGTTTTTCTTGCTTTGCTTACGTTGCCGTGTTGGATCTCTCTGTTTAGGCATTACGCTTTTGACCGAGATTTTGATTCGACGATTTGGCGCACCGAACCCAACAAGCGCTATACGATGGTCCACGACCTCACAGATCAACTCGAAAACTCACAATATAGCAGCGAGCGACTGCTCGAAATGCTGGGGGATCCGGGCGGCAGCCCTCCATATCAGCAAATGTCGTGGTCGCTGGGAGAATGTACGGTAGATTCCGGGATCCCATCCTCTTATTGTTATTGCTGGTTGGAGATCAAGCTCGTCAATAACCGGCTGGATGAGGTTCGGACCCATTGTAGCTGAACGGAGCACCTCGAGATGCTCCCCGAGGATACGTGGACTCATCCCGATAACGACGTCGAGCTTGGCCGCAGCATCTGGGAATCATGGAAGAGTCTATGAGCGATAAAATCAACATTGTGAGCATCCAAACTCCGCGTAGAGCTTGGGTGTTCCCTATATTTGGGGTTGGTATTGCAGTCGCTTTTATTATGGCCTTTTTTGCCGTCACCGGTCCGTACTTCTTTATCGACTATGAGTTCAACGCGGTCACATGGCGGACCCAGATCAATAAACGCCCGGGAATGGTCAACGCGCTGCTAGAGGAGCTTGAGGGCAAAAACTATAGTCGCGAACAATTGCTAGATATGCTCGGAGAGTCCGGGCTCGAGAAGCGACCCCGAGCCTCAAATGTCCTGGAGTTTGGCGGATTGTGATTTTAGCTATAGTTATTGCCTTTGCTATTTGGATATCTATTTGGAGCACGATCATATGATCGATGCTGGCAAGCATTGCAGCTAATTTATCGTCTGAGAAGATTGAGCCGATGATGTCCACAACATCATGGCAGCAGCCAAAAGATCATTCGCAAAGCTAGCGATCTCCGAGAAAACCGAAACCCCACGCCATGCAAGGAGCCCCCGGAGGGCGACTCGCACAACGCGTCCGCACATCTAGCCCGATCGCATATCCCCCACACCAGCATAGTTGACAGTCCCCCATCGCCTCCATATAGTTCGCCGAATCTGTGCCCGGGTCTATTTTTTCGAAGATGGACTTTCGGCAGCCGGCGGCTAGGATCGGCGCCGTCACAGATAGGCTCCTGAGGAGTACGCCAGATAGAGGCGGTGATTTTCGACTATATTTCACCGGCATCTTTTCGCAATTCCGACGGTTTTTGTTTTTAGGTGGGCCCGCATTTTTCGATGGCGCGGGTCCTTTCAACGTAACTCTCAACCTTTTCGCATCACTTAAGGTCGTCATGACAACCCACCAAACTACTGAACCCACAACGCAAGACTTTGCGGCGCTTTTCGAGGAGTTCGACCAGGATATCCAGGTCGTCAACGAAAACGAAATCACGCAGGGCCGTATCCTCGAGATCGGCCAGGATTATGTCCTCATCGACATCGGCTTCAAATCCGAAGGCCGCGTCGCGGTTGACGAATTTAAAGACGAAGCTGGCCAGGTTCCCTACGCCGTCGGCGATATGGTCGACGTGCTCGTGGAAGCCCGCGAGGACGAGTCCGGTCAATGTGTGCTCTCGAAAGAGCGTGCAGACCGCATGAAGGTCTGGGACGCGATCGCAGAGAAAGCCGACGACGACCAGCTGGTGCGTGGTATCATCACCAACCGTGTCAAAGGTGGCCTGCACGTCGACATCGGCGTCAAAGCCTTCTTGCCCGGCAGCCAGGTCGAGCTTCGCCCGACCCGCAACTTGGACAAATATCTGGGCCAAGAGTACGCCTTCCAGATCATCAAGTTCAACCAGGCTCGCCACAATATCGTCCTGAGCCGCCGCGCCCTCCTCGAAGAAGAGCGCGCTGAGCTCAAGCGCAAGACGCTTATCAAGCTTAAGCAAGGCGCTGTCATCGACGGTATCGTCAAGAATATCACCGACTACGGTGCGTTCGTCGACCTCGGCGGCATCGACGGCCTGCTTCATATCACCGATATGAGCTGGGGCCGCGTGGCTCACCCCACCGAGATGTTCAACGTCGGCGACGAGATTCAGGTCAAAGTCCTGAAGTTCAACTCCGAGAACGAGCGTGTCAGCCTCGGCTACAAGCAGCTCACCCCGGATCCGTGGGAAGGCGCCGAAGAGCGTTACCCCGCTGGCGTCCACGTCTTGGGCAAAGTTGTCAGCCTTATCGACTACGGTGCATTCGTCGAGCTTGAGGAAGGCATTGAAGGCCTGATTCATATCTCCGAGATGAGCTGGACCCGTCGCATCAAGCACCCCAACCGGGTTGTCAGCGAAGGCGAAGTCATCGAGGTCGCGGTCCTCAACTTGGACACCAACGAGAAAAAAGTCTCGCTCGGTATCAAGCAGATCGACCCGAATCCGTGGGAATTGCTCGAAGACCGCTACCCGGTCGGAACGCGCATCCTCGGCAACATCCGCAACATCACCGACTTCGGTATCTTCATCGGTATCGAAGAAGGCATCGACGGCCTGGTTCACATCAGCGACATCAGCTGGACCCAGAAAATCCGTCACCCGTCCGAGATGTACGAAGTCGGACAGGAAGTTGAAGCCGTCGTGCTCAATATCGACGTCAACAACGAGCGCTTCTCGCTGGGTATCAAGCAGCTTGAGCCCGATCCGTGGGAGACCATCCCGCAGCGCTATCCCCCAGGAAAGATCATCCCGGCCAAGATCACCAAGATCACCGACTTCGGCGCCTTCGCGCAGATCGAAGAGGGTATCGAGGGTCTGATCCACATCTCCGAGCTCGCAGAGCGCCGGATCGAAGATGTGCGGGAAGTCGTCAACGTCGACGAAGAGCACAAAGTCGAAGTCATCAGCGTCGACCCCAAAGAGCGCAAAATCGCTCTGTCGATCAAGAACTTCGTGCGTCGCTCAGAGCGCGGCAGCCTGCAAGAGTACACCGAGAACCAGGGTGCTACCGCGCAGTTGGGAGACCTTCTCAAAGGCAAGCTCGGCGAGATCGCTGAAGCCGTCGAAGAGAAAGAAGCACCCGAAGCTGACGAGGCTGGTGGAGACGAAGCGACTTCCGAAACGGAATGAGCCGCGACTTTCGCTAGAGTCTAAAGCCGGCTGATTTATCAGCCGCGAAGAATCCCCGGGCAGGAATGCCCGGGGATTTTTTATTGTTCAATCCCCGCGCAAATTTAGCGCGCACCTTGCACCCTTTTGGCGACGATGCCATCGTAGGCGCGCTGTATAATTCTCTATGATATTGTTGGCCTAATGATTGAAAAACTCGAAAAAACCCGGCTGATCTTTGTCACCGGCAAGGGCGGCGTCGGCAAGAGCACGGTCGTCGCGACCCTGGCCCGCGCGCTCGCCGCGCGTGGTCGCCGCACCCTGGTGGTCGAGACCGACGCCTTCTCCGCGATGCCCGACCTTCTGGGGCTCTCCACCCTCGATAGCGCGGCCGGCCCGCAGGCCGCCGGCGACAACCTCTGGGCCGAAAATTTCGAGGCCGACGAGTGCTTCGTGCGCACCCTGAGCCGCTTCGTGCCAAGCAAGCGCATCGCGCGCGCCGTGGTCGGCAATAAGGTCGCCCGCGTCTTCTTTAAGGCCGCGCCCTCGGTCAACGAATTCGTCATCCTCGACCAGATCGTCGAGGAGGTCGACCGCGTCGAAGATGGCCAGAAGGTCTACGACCATATCGTCGTCGATCTTCCCGCCAGCGGCCACGCGCTCACCTTTTTGGGCGTCCCCCAGACATTGAAGGGAATGATGAAAGTCGGCCCCATCGCCAAGCGCGCCCAGCGCATCGCCGAGGATATCCGCGACCCCGAGCGCACCTCGATCGTCGCGGTGTGTGTGCCCGAAGAGATGCCGGTCAACGAGACGATCGAGCTTGCCGACAACCTCCAGGAGGAGCTCGGTCGCGGACTGAGCGCCGCCGTGGTCAATATGGTCCACGGCATGCCGGTGAGCGCCGAGAACGCCGACGCCCTGGTCGACCTGCTCGATAAATTGCAGGCGTCCGGCGAGATCAAGGCCGACGCGATCCACGATAAGGACGCGCCCGCGCTTCAGAAGTTGCTCGCCGGCAGCGCGCTCGCCGTGGGATGGCACCAGCGCGACGGGCATTATCTGGGGCTCTTGAAGCAGCGAATCTCCGCCTCGATTAAGACGCTGCCGGTCATCTATGATGTCGACAGCGCGCGGATCGTCGATCTGCTCGCTGCCGCCATCGCGAAGCCGACCCCGGCCTAGCACCGGCGCCGCGAGAGACCACGAAACGCCCGCTTTTCCAAACCGATCACCGAAGGGTTGCATGTGAGCCAGTCCCAGCATTCCGAGACTCCGTCCACCGACTTTGAAGACGCCGCCGCCGGCCCGGTCGCCCATTGCCTGGCGAACGGGCGCTTAATCGTGTGCAGCGGCCCGGGCGGCGTCGGCAAGACCACTACCGCCGCGGCCCTCGGCTTGCGCGGTGCCCTGATGGGCCGGAAGGTCATCGTCCTGACCATCGACCCGGCCAAACGCCTGGCCAATAGTCTCGGGCTCGACGAGCTCACCAACACCCCGCAGCAAATCGCGCTCGACGCTCACGCCGACGAATTGCCCGACCCCGGCGAGGGCGAGTTGTGGGCGATGATGCTCGACCAGGAGCAGACCTTCGCCGACCTGGTGCGCCGCCACGCCCCCGACCGCGGGGCGCTGGAGCGAGCCGAAGAGAATAATATCTATAAGCTGCTGTCGACCGCGCTGCACGGCATGCAGGAATATATGGCGCTCGAGAAGCTCCACGACCTCTACACCGGCGGCTATTTCGACCTGGTGGTGCTCGACACCCCGCCGACCAAAAACGCGCTGGATTTCCTGGAGACCCCCAAGCGCGCGTCGCGCTTCTTCGACGACCGCATCGTCAAATGGTTTTTGCCCGATAAGTCGACCAAAAAGGGCCTGCTCGGCCGCGTCTTTAACCCCGGCGCGCTGGTCCAAAACCTGCTCGCGAAGATCTTCGGTGAGTCATTTATCGGCGATTTGATCGAGTTCTTTGACACCTTTCAATACCTCTTCGAGGTGCTCAAAGATCGCGGCGATATGATCGAGTTTATCCTGCGCGACCCGCAGACGTATTTTTTGATCATCTGCAGCGCCGACCCGCGGCGCATCCGCGAGGCGCTGTATTTCCACGAGAAGCTCGGCACCCTCGACCAGGAGGCGCAGGCATTTATCATCAACCGGGTCACGCCGCGCTTCGACCTCGACGACCTCGAACCGCTGGACGCCGGCGAGTTTAGCAGCCTGCTGGCCAGGCACGGGTTTAAGGATGCCGCGCAGACCACCGCCCTGCGCGAGCAACTTCAAACGCATTATCGCGCCCTGGCCGAGCGCGCCCGCAAAGACCGCGCCGCCATCGCCGAGCTGGCCAAAAAGATCAGCGAAGACCGCCTGCAGGCCATCCCGCTGCTCGGCCAGGACGTGCATACCCTCGGCGCGCTGCTCAAGCTGAGCCAATGGCTGACGCCTTCGACGACGACCGCATGAACGAGGGCTCCGAATATTTGGCGCTGCTGCGCGCACGCGGCGCGCACGCATTGAGCGCGCATTTTCGCGCCGAGCCATACACGCCCGGCGCGCACGCTCGCCCGTCGCGCGGCCTCTGGGTCAGCGCCGAGATGCGCTGCCAACTCCTCGACGGCGCCCACACACCCGAGGCCCCCGGCTTCCTCATCCTCCCCCGCGAAGACGGCGCGCCGCTGACGGTGCTCGCCGCGCTCTTAAGCTCGCGCGTCCTTCAATGCGCCGTCGGCGAACCCCTCACGCTCCCAACCCTTCGCGCGCTCCCGTTGCCCGCGCGAGACGCGCGCTTCGAGGCGCAGCTCAACGCCCTCTGGCGGCACGCCGCGTCCAACTTCGGCGCGGACACCAGCGCCCCTCAGTGGCGACCCATCCTCGCCAGCTTCGACCGCATCGGCGCTGAGTTATACCAACTCTCCCTCGATGAATTGATGCGCTATTTGTCCTGAGATGACCTTTATAATTCTCTCGATTAATCCTCGCTTCGCGATATGATAGAGGTCGATGCTATGACCTCTTATTATCGCGATTTTTTTATATTGTGCTTCTAATTTTTGAGCCCGACCATGCTTAAGCCGCACGCCCTTCAACGTCTCTTCCTGCTCGGCCTCTGTCTTGCGTTCTCGGCGCTGCTCGGGTGCGCCGATGATTCGAAGCATTGCACCGGCTCAGATTGCGGGGTGATCGAGAGCGGGTGCGAGCCAGCCTGTCAGAGCGGGGAGTCGTGCGTCTCCGGGCAATGCATGGTGCGCGGCGCGAGCTGCTCGCAGGCGGGCGAGAGTTGCCTTCCTGGGTATGAGGAGGCCAGCGGGTTTGTCTGCATGGATTGGCGCCAACCGGGCGGCGGCGGGGCGGTCTGCTCGACCAATTGCGCGTTCACCGGCGAGTGTGCGAGCGGCTCGGCTTGTTACGCGTTGCACTCAAATACCGACTCGTATTGCCAGAGCGCGGGGGATTGCCCCGAGGGCAAGGCCTGCCTGCAAGGCGTCTGTCGCTTCGCGGCGTGCCAGCCGTCGAATTGCTCCGGCCCCGTCAGCGGTCAGGCGGAGTGCGACGAGAAATTCGCCGGTCACCCGGACTTCCCATATGGCACGCGCTGTGTGCCGGCCGGCAATGACGCTCATTTTTGCGCGCCCGCCGGCACGCGCGAGGTCGGTGAGGTCTGCGTCGACGCGGCCGCGGCGGCCCAAACGCAAAATTACCCGGCGACCTGCGCCGCCGGCCTGAGCTGTGTCGACGATATCTGCCTGCAGAGCTGCGCCAATGATAATGAGTGCGACGCGCCCGAGACCTGTGTGCTCGAAGCGGGCGAGGCGGTCGGTTTTTGCGCGAATTCTTGCGCGCCGTTTGAGGCGGACTCCTGCCCGGCCGGCGAGATGTGCAAGCCGCTCACCGGCGCCCTCGGGCAATGTGTGCCGGCGGGCGTCAAAGAGGCGTTCGCCCGCTGTGAGCCGGGCGCCGAAGAGTGCGCCGCGGGCACCCTATGCGTGGCATATCCGGGCGCCGGCGGCGAGGCGCGCTGCCAGCCGATCTGCGACCTGTCGCCGTCCTCGACCGCCGAAGATGGCTCAATCGCCCCGGGCGCCCAGGCGGCCCGCGACGCGACCTGCCCACAACCCGAAACCGCCCCCGCGTCGCTGCGCCTCGCGCACGTGGCCGACTCCCTCGGAGCGGTCGATATCTACCTCGATAGCGCCGCCGACCCGCTGGTCGAGGGCCTCGCCTTCGACGCGACTTTCCCGAGCGACGCGGCCTGGCACGCGCTTCCGGGCGGTCGCTATCGCCTGCGCGCCTTGCCCGCGGGCGCGCCGCGCAGTGATTTGCCGCTGGCCGACTTCAATATCGACCTCGTTGCGGGGCAGGGCACAACCGCGCTGCTCGCCGTGGCCAAACCCAGCGCCGCCGAAGACGCAGAATTTCTGTCCCTTGGCGCCGCAGCGGCCGACGCCCGCAGCGCCCAGGTCGACTTTCGACTCGCCCATTTGGTCGCCGATCTCGGCGCGATCGACGTGGTCCTCATCGCCGCAAATGCCGACGCCTCCAACCTCGGCAATCACACCCTCTTGGCCGAAAATCTGCGCCGCGGCGAGGCGCGCCCGGCCGGCAGCACGCTCTTCGAACTCTCGGCGCAAGATGTCGGCATGTCTTTGAAATTGCTGGTCTTTCCGAGCGGCGCTGATCGAGGCGACCCGGCCCGGATGCTCTTTGAGACCGACCCCTTTATGCTTAACGAAGACGCCACGCTTATCCTTAATGGGACGATGGACGAGGGTGATTTGACGCCGAGCCATCTTCTGTCGCAGCTCGCCATGGGCGACGTCGCGCCGGCGAGCGCCGCAGGCGCGCGATACTCTTGCGTGGAATTGGCGGAGCAGCCCTTCGGCGTCTGTCAGCAGATTTGCGCCGGCGGCGCGGCGGACTACGGTCAAAATACCTGCGAGGGCGAGGGTTTAGGGTGCGCGCCGGTCTTTTTGTCGAACCGTCAGCAATGGCAAAACCTCTGCGCGCCGGTCGGCGCCAAGGGCGTCGACGACGCCTGTGACCCGTACGTCGCGCAGGGCCAGTGCGCCGAGGGGCTCTATTGCCAGGCGCTTGGGGTGAGTCAGGCGGGGATGAGCCTGCCGGCCGGGCGATGTACGCCGCTTTGCGACGTCGACGCCCCGCACGCCGGGGCGCCGCTGGGTTGCGAGGCCGCGCAGGCATGTCAGGCGCTTGAGCCGGGCAGCAATTTCGAGATCGGGCGATGCGGCTGGACCTGCGAGCCGGGCACCGGCTACCAGGACACGAGCTGCCCCGAAGGGCTCGATCGCTGCGAGCCCAACGCCACCTTGCGCGATGACCTCTCCGGCCAGGCCGCCCCGCAGATTCACTACGAGCAACCCTTTTGCGCCGCCGCCGGCCCGCGCCAACCCGGCGAAAATTGCCAGGGCAATGACTGCGCCGCCGGCAGCGAATGCCTCTTCCCGCGCTCGGTGCAGACCGACTTCACCTCGACCCTGGCCTCGCCGTATTTCGGCGGCCCCGGGTTGGTCCCGGTCTGCATGCCCTCGTGTGATCCCTTCGACGCAGACTCCTCGGCGAACCGCTGCGCCACCGGCGAAACCTGCCTCTTCAACGCCTGGAACGCCGAGGTCGGCCACTGCGCGCCCATCGCCGAGAACCTCGCCCCGCTGGAGCGCTGCGCCCAGCCCGGACTCGCCTGCGGCGAAGACTCCATCTGCGCGCTCAGTCAGAACACGCCGATTTGTCTTCGCTTTTGCGATTACCTGGGCACGGACTCTCAGGGCGCCTATTTGCAGAGCACCTGCCCGGGCGATCTGCGCTGCGAGCCGCTCATCAACGATATCGGGATCTGCCAGACGCCATAAGGGGATGCGCGCCTTTGATGTTCGCGCGCTGCAAGTGCTGGAAGAAGAAGATTTTTTGCTTTTCGCGCTGTTCTTCGCTATGCAGGTGGGGGAAATATCTTGATATAGTAGAGAAGAACGACGATGACGCAATACAGACTCTATCATTTGGCGCTGGTCTACCTGGCGCTCGCGGGGCTCTGCCTCGGGCTGGCGGGTTGTGGCTCCTCTGAGGTCGCCGAGCCAAAGTGCACCGATGACTTTGAGTGCGCCTTCCGCGAGAGCTGCGATATCGACCGGGGAGTCTGCGTTCCGATCGACATGTGGACGCCGGCCGACGCGTCCTCGACGCCCGAATGCACCGGCGACGCCGGTTGCCCCGACGACCAGGTTTGCAATAGCGCCGGGGAGTGCGAGGCGGGCGACGTCTCGGACGCCGGCGACGCGACCCCGAACGAAGACATGGACGCAGACGCGGATGTGGACGCGTGTGACCCTGCCTGCGCAGACGACGAGACTTGCACGGACGGCGCTTGCGTTCCCAACGACCCCACCGTGTGCAACCCGGCGTGCAGCGTTGAGGAGCATTGCGACAATAATGTGTGCGTCTCTAACGCCAGTGACCCCAACGCCTGCCGCCCGACCTGCGCCAGCGACGAGACCTGTTATAGCGGCACTTGCGTCTCGAATAATTACCCCAGCTGCGACCTCGGCTGCAGCGTTGAGGAGCATTGCGAAAACGGCCTGTGCATCCCCAACGCCATGGGTGGCTGCAACCCGGTGTGCGGCGAGAACGAGTTCTGCGAGGGCGGTGAGTGCGTGCCCGCCGCGCCTGGCCCCAGCGGCCAGCCCTGCACCCTCTGGTCCTCCGAGAGCCAGTGCCCGAGCGGTGAGATCTGCGCGGTCGCCAGAAATTTCGAGGGCCACTGCACCGCCAGCATTGACCCCGCGCCCACCGCGCTTGGCGACTCATGCTCGCCCGACTACGACACCTGCGGCGTCTACGTGCCGAACCCCAACGAGAACGCCGAGGCATTTAGCATCGCGTGTTTCCAGGTCGGGGCCGCCGACTTCTCCTGCTTGATGCATTGTCGCATCGGAAATGGGGACTGTGATAGGCTCGAAGGCTACGGAGACGGCGGGGTATATGAGAGTTATGAGTGCACCGCCGCGGGTTATTTCCCCAGGTATTCGAATATCGGTGTGTGCTCCCGAAGCAGTTGATAATCAGCGCTTGACCCCTGTTTTCAGGACCGCGCGCCCCAGCTAAACTTCGCGCTTCGCGATAATCAAGATGTATAGAGCACAAATACTAAGGAAGAATGATGATGAAGAAATATAAACTGAAAAATTTGCTGCTGAGCCTCTTCGCGGTGGCAGCCCTTTGCTTTGGGCTGGCGGCGTGTGGTTCGGACGAGGCGGCCGAGCCGGAGTGTACCGACGATTTCGACTGCGCGTTCGCCCAGAGCTGCAATGTCGAAGCCGGCGTATGCGAATCCAACATCGGCAGCGGTGGCGGGGGCCATCCCACGCTGCCCGACCGCGTCGCGGACGCGGAGTGCTCAAGCGACGCCGGCTGCGCCCTCGGCCAGACCTGCAACGTCGCGCTCGGCAAATGCGAAGCGGGTGAGTCCTCCAATAATAACAACGCGAATAACACGCCTGATCCCAACGTGTGCAACCCGGCCTGCGCGAGCGATGAGACCTGCGACAGCGGCACCTGCGTGCCCAATACGCCGGTCGACCCGAACGTGTGCGACCCGGGCTGCGATATCTCGGAGCATTGCAGCAACGGCCAATGCGTGCCGAACGCCTCCGACCCCAACGTCTGCAGCCCCGCCTGCGCGACCGGATATACCTGCGACAGCGGCACCTGCGTGGCCGACAACCCGCCCGCCGACGGTTGCGACCCGGGCTGCGATATCTCGGAGCATTGCAGCAACGGCCAATGCGTGCCGAACGCGTCGAACCCCAACGAGTGCAACCCGGCCTGCGGCTTCGGTGAAACCTGCCAGGCGGGCACCTGCGTGGCCGACACCCCCGACCCGGACGTGTGCAACCCTGCCTGTCCGTCCGGCTATACCTGTCAGAATAATATCTGCATCCCGCCCCAGGACGGCTGCAACGGCTCCTGCCCCTCGGGATATACCTGCGAAGGCAGCCTCTGCGTGCCCGAGAGCACCGGCGGCGGTCAGCCATGCACGCTGTGGACCTCCAATAACGGATGCGCGAGCAACGAAGTCTGCAACCCGGTCAGCGACACCCAGGGCGTGTGCACCAGCAGCATCGACCCGGCGCCGTCGAGCCTCGGCGACCAATGCTCGCCCTCCTACGAGACCTGCGGTCAGATGAGCGACGGCTTTGGCGTGGCTTGCCTGGCGAACGCCGGCGACACCTATTCCTGCTTTATGCATTGCCGCGTCGGCTACGGCGACTGCGACTTCCTCGATGATTATTGGACCGGCGAGTATTATTATTGCGTCGGCGCTGGGAGCGTCTTCCCGGGCGCCCCGAACGTCGGCGTTTGTTCGCAATAGTCGGCTCAGCGCTGGTTGATTTGAGAAGGGATGAGGCACGCGCCTCATCCTTTTTCTTTGCCCGCGACTTCGGGCAAGATGATGCGCGCCCCCTTCGAAATGTCGCCGTCGTCGGCGAGCAGTCATTTGGAGTTTGTATGAAGTTACGATCGCTTATTCGAGAAAAAGTCGCCCAAAAGCTCGACCCCTCCGCCGGCGTCGCCCGCCCGCCTGGCCCCGGCGCGCTGGAGACCCTGAAGACGCACCTGAGCTTCGCGGGCGACCCGATCGGCAGCCTCCGCAAGCTCACCGACAAGCACGGGCCGACCGCGGTTTTTCGCCTTGGGCCCTATACCAATTATCTCTTCACCAACCCCGAAGATATCGAAGAGGTCTTGCTGCGCAAAAACGACGCCTTCCACAAAGACACGATGCTCCACGAGCTCGACGCTGTGCTGGGCCAGGGGCTGCTGACCGCCGAGGGCGACTATTGGCGCGGCCAGCGCAAGCTCATCTCGCCGACGCTTCGGCGAAAACATATCGAGAGCTATGCCGAGGTGATGGTCTCGCATACCAAAGATATGATGGCCGATTGGAAGACCGGTGAGGTGCGCGATTTTCACGCAGATATCATGGGCGTGACGCTTCGGATCGTGGTCAAGACGCTGTTTAACCTCGAGCTGGAGGCCGACTATCACGAGGTCGGCGAGCAGCTCGAGGCGGCGCTCGACTATTTCTTTGAGCGCAATAATACGATGTGGCGCTTTATGCCGGAGCCGCTGCCCACGCCGATGCGCGCCAAGAATAAACGCGCCATCGAGGGCCTGGACCGCTTGATCTATGAGCTTATCGAGTCGCGCCGCCGCCAGGCCAGGGCCGACACCCGGGCCGGGGTGGACGAGGGCAATGACCTTCTTTATCGGCTGCTGATCGCGGTCGATGATGAGGGCAATAAGATGGACAACCGCCAGGTGCGCGACGAGGCGCTGACCTTCTTGCTCGCCGGCCACGAGACCACCGCGTTGGCGGTCACCTACGCCTGGCACCTGATGGCCGCCCATCCCGACGCGGCCGCCAGGCTGCGCGAGGAGGTCGACGCGGTGCTCGATGGGCGCGCGCCCACGGCCGAAGACGCAAAGAAGCTGCCCTATACCCGCGCGCTGTTAAACGAGACGCTGCGCCTTTATCCGCCGGCCTGGATCATCGGGCGCGAGGCCATCGAGGATGTGCAGATCGGCGACTGGACGGTGCCGCGCGGCGCGCAGGTGCTCACGCCCCAGGCGCTGGTGCATCGCGACCCGCGCTGGTTCGACGCCCCCGACACCTTCCGCCCGGAGCGCTGGCTCGGCGACCTCGAAAAAACGCTGCCGCGCTTCGCTTTTTTTCCGTTTGGCGGCGGTCCACGCGTGTGCATTGGCAATTATTTTGCCATCATGGAGGCAACCCTAATCATCGCGACGATGGCCCAGCAAATTGAGCTGGAGAACGTCTCGACCGAGCCGCTGCGCATTCGCCCCTCGGTCACCCAGCGTCCGCTGAGCGAGATAAAAATGAAGGTCACGCGTCGCTAATTATTTATTGAACGAGGCATTATCGATGGATATCCCGAGTCAGAAAGGCCGCATCATTCTCATCACCGGCGCCACCGCCGGCATCGGTCGCGTCACCGCCCAGCGCCTGGCCGAAGCCGGGGCGCATCTTTTTTTGGCCTGTCGCTCCGAGGACAAGGCGCGCCAGGCCATCGACGAGATCAAGCAGCGCTGCCAGGAGAAGGGCTGCCCGAATGAGGCGATCGAATTCCTCAAGCTCGACCTCGCCTCGCTCGACTCGGTGCGCGCCTGCGCCGCCGAATTTTTGGCCCGCGATTTACCCCTGCACCTGCTCATCAATAACGCCGGGCTCGGCGGCATCCGCGGCCTCACCCAGGACGGCTTCGAGATGCACTTCGGCGTCAACTATCTGGGGCATTTTTTGCTGACCAATTTGCTCCTCGAGCGCATCGAAGACAGCGCCCCGGCGCGCATCATCAACGTCGCCAGCAAGGCGCATTATATGCCCGACGAGCTCGACTTCGACATCCTACACCGCTCCACCAAGACGGTCTCAGGCATGCCCGAGTACGGCGTCTCGAAGCTGGGCAATGTGCTGTTCTCGGCCGAATTGGCGCGCCGACTCGGGGATTCCGACGTCCACACCTACGCCTTGCACCCGGGCGTGGTCGCCTCGGATATCTGGCGGCGCATCCCCTGGCCGTTCCGCTCGATTGTCAAGCTCTTTATGATCTCCGAAGACGAGGGCGCCCAGACCACTCTCTATTGCGCCACCGCCGACCAGGTCGCCGACGACACCGGCCTCTACTACGACTCCTGCAAACCCAAATACCCCAGCCGCCTCGCCCAGGACGAAGCCCTCGCCAAAGAGCTATGGGCCAGGAGCGAAGCGTGGACGGGCCTATAAAAAAATGCGTTGCCCCGGAGCCAGCAACTGTCTTCATCTAGTGTTTCGGCATCGCCATGTCGGGGGTCCAAGACTCGCCCGACTTTACCATCGCATTGAGGATAACCAAAAGTTTTCGCATACAGGCGACCAGCGCCAACTTCTTTTCTTTGCCAGCATCAAGCAGGCGGTTGTAAAAAGCGTTGATAACAGGGTTATAGCGTGTGGCAACCAACGCAGCCATATATAAAACCTTACGGATCTCACTGCGACCTCCCCATGTGCTGCGCTTGCCTTTTCGGTGGCCACTATCGCGATTAAGCGGTGCGACGCCGACCAGTTTGGCGATTTCCTTTCGATTGAGCTTTCCCAGCTCGGGCAAATAGGCGAGGAGCGTCACGATTAGAATTCGGCCAACCCCGGGCACCGAGTTTAGACATTTTCCGAATGCCGCCGTGGTATCTTGAGCTTTTAGTAGCGCATCAAGTTCACTTTCGGTGTCTTTAAGTGCGCAGGGGGAGGTTCATTAAGTTCTAAAAATCGCACCGGCCATCCTAGTGACTCAACCCTTGGGGTTGGAAGTGTTATTCTTGGGGGCAAGGGCAACGAGACCAAGGGTATTTATTGTAGTGTTGGCGGCGGCAATGGGCGGACTCAAATTTTGAATTATAGTTACGATTTATAATGAATGGTTGTTGGTAGCTATGTCCGTTTCAGGTTGTGTGGTAATTTGGAGTGTGTATGAAGAAGTTGTTTGTTTTGGTTTTATTCTGCGGTCAAGCTTTTTTGCTTATGGCTTGCAGTTCCGACACCAATTCTGTCGGGTGTAAGTCGCAAGATGATTGTCGGGGAACGCGAGTTTGCGTGGATGGAGCGTGTGCCGACCGGGATGTCGACGCCTCCCCTCCAAAAGATGGGAATACTGTCAACGATATCGAAGAAGATATTGATCAAGATGATGGCGGCGCAGAAGATATCATTAATGATGCCGTTTCGGACGTTTCAGATGCGGATGCCGACGTAAATATCTGTCCGGATATATGCAATGGTGGTTGTCGAAACGGTGAATGTCATATTAAGAGTGTATCATTGGGTTCGATTGAATGTCCGGATGGTCTGGCGTGTGTCGTTCATTGTGAGAGAGATTCGAGTTGTAGACGCCCCGTCAAATGCGGTGATGGGAAATGCACCGTTCTGTGTGAGGGGGAATGGGCATGCCAGGGGCCCATCGACTGCGGCGAAGCGTCGCAATGCACGTTGCGCTGCCTGGGCCTTAACGCGTGTGAGGGGGCCATTCAATGTGGTTCCTCTGAGTGCAATATTGAATGCGGACAGGTCGGAGAGGTTGATACCGCTTGTAGCGGCGGGATCGATTGCGGCACGAATTCGTGCCAGGTGGCATGTCTCAACGATACGACTTGCGTTGAGTATTATTATCCCTGCCAGGACGAGGATTGCGGGGGCGCATATACCTGCAATGAGGCCGACTATTGCCGATGCATGGGGCCGGGGTGCTGGCCCACGCCGGATTGATGCGGGCGGTCAGTCGATTTCGATCGCTCTTTCATATCGGAGCCAGGCCTTCGATGTCTGGCTCCGGGTGATGTCGTCATCGCGCGGCCGGAATATTACGGCAGATGACCCGGTTAGTATCGTCAATATCCCGTATCTGACGGGGATAGATGATATATTTCCGCGCATTTCTACGTCCTCATTTCGCGCGTTAATCAAATGGTCGTTTGATTGTTTGATTTTTCGGCGCACAGGTTCTCCCATGCAAAACACCCCAGCAGAAACCGATCTCCTCGCCAAACTCACCGCGCCGCTTCGCGACAAAGCGCTCGTGATTTTCCGCGTCATGCTCAGCACGATCTTCCTCGTCGCGGGCACTAACCACCTGACGAGCCCCAACGGCGTCGCGACGCGTCTTGAGAGCGCCCCGCTGGGCTTTTTGGCGACCTCCATCGCCTCGGCCGAGCTGCTCGTCATTGCCTCCGGCGTCGCCCTGCTGCTCGGCGGCCTCGCGCTGGCCGCGGGCTTCAAGACCCGCTGGGCGGCGCTCTTGCTCATCCTCTTGTTGATTCCGATCACCATTACCGTCCAGGTCGGCAGCCTCGCCTCGATGGGGCCGCTGGCCAAAAATATTGGCCTGGGCGGCGGCCTTATTTACTTTTTGGCCTTTGGGAATAGTCCTGCCTCAACTTCCGATCTGCGCTTGAATTGAGCGTTTGAAAATCCCCAGTGTTTCATCCTCCCCGACATCGGTGGCGCGCATCGATTGAATAGATGCGCGCGCAGCCCCGTCAACCCCTGCCAATGCCCGTTGGCATAACTATTGCCTGCTCATAAGCTCGCCAATAACTCGACCGCGAGTGACTCATTCTTTCCGGGAAGTTGAAGATGAAGACGACGACGAAGATTCTGCTCGGCGCGCTCGCCTCCGCCACGCTGCTGGCCGCGGGGTGTGTCCTGCCGGTTAAAGCCGACGGGCTACAAAAGGTGCTGACGCTCGGCTTTGATAAGGGGCCGGTGAGCGCGGCCACGATCACCTCGCCGATGGCGCGCGGCGCGAAGCTCGCCTATTCGGTCACCGAGCGAGGCCAGGGGGAGCAAAAGCTGCGCGTGATCCAGGCTGAGTCCGACGACGAGTGGGCCATCGGCGTCGACGCAGTGGCGCAGAGCGCGGTCATCCTTGAGGCCCTCGAGGTCGGGAGCGCAGAGGTCTATATCGAGGCGGAATCCACCCATGGCTATTGGCTCGACAATCTCTTTGAGCTCAGCGTGGCCGAGGTCGACTCCCTTGACTTCGCAAACCCCTGCGAGCTCGGCGGAGAGGCTGCGTATTTTGTCGATTCCGATATTCGCCTGCATTATACAATGCGCGCGGGCTCCGAGATCGCGGTCGGCTACGGGCATTATCCGGTCGAATTTTGGCCGCTTTCGGGCGCAAAATTGGGCGAGGCGAGCACCAATGGCCTGCTGCCGCTGCGCACCGGCGTGTTCCCCGGCCGCGTCGAGATCAGGTCCACGGTCAGCGATGATCGCTTCAAGATTGACCTGGTCGAGCCGCGCGATGTCAACGCGCTAAAGCTCTTCGAGGAGGATATCTATAGCAGCGACAAGGTCCCGGTGCTGCTCGACACGTTGACGAGCCTGCATATCTTGCCCGAGGTCGGCGACGGCCTGCCGGTCTGCCAGAATAACGCCGACATGCGCGTCGAGGTGCTCACGCCAAATATTTGCAACGCCTCTTTTTACCAGGGCCCGCCGCGCACCGAGGACCTCTTTCATCTCTACGAGACCCAGACGCTCGATGTCTACGGGCTTAACCCCGGCGAGTGCACGTTCCGCGTCACCATGCCCGAGGCCGCCGGCGGCCAGGGCGTGAGCGTCGAGAAAACCGTCCGTATCGGCGGCTATGCCCCGGACATGCTGGACTGAGCATTTCGCCTATCGGGGCAGCGTTTATCCACTCGGACATTGCTGACGCATTTTGCCCGCAAATCCTGCCCCCGCGGGCCTATTTGGCGCGCTACGGGGTTGGCATAGGCGTTGCAGACTTGGATGCCCGGTGGTACGAGAAAGCAAATACCAAGCAATCTATTTGGGAGTATAAAGATGAATATTAAATCGAAGATGTTTCTGGGCGCCCTCTCCTCGGCGGTCCTCTTGAGCAGCGCGTGTGTCCCCGAGCAGACCGGCGCCGAGGGCAATTTGGTGCTGACCTATGATAAGGGCGCGGCCGCTGGCGCGACCGGAACCTCGCCGCTAGCCAAGGGCGCGAAGCTCAATTATTCGGTCACCAAAGCCGACGGAGATAAGCAGAAGCTTCCGATCGACGCGGCCCAATCCTCCGACGACAAGGTCCTCGCGGTGGCCGCGCTTTCGGGCGGCGCGATGACCCTTGAGGGGCTTGAGGTTGGGCGCGCAAATATCGAGGTGGACGCTCGCGATGGCGGCGACTCACTCAATGATACCTTCGAGCTCGACGTGGTCGAGGTCGACTCTCTGAAATTCGCCCACGCCTGTGAGCCTAACGGTGAGGCCGCCTACTTCGTCGACTCCGATATTCGCCTGCATTATACGATGCGCGCCGGGTCTAAAGTCGCGGTCGGTACCGGCTATTATCCGGTCGATTTTCTCGAGAGCACAGGTCTTGCGATCGGCGAGACCAGCGTCAATGGTCTTCTCCCGCTGCGCACCGGGGCGGACGCCGGTACCGTCGAGATTAATTCGACGGTCAGCGACGATAGCTTCTCGCTCAACCTGGTCGAGCCCAAAGACGTTCGGGCGCTCAAAGTCTATGAGTCTGAGATCTTTAGCGAAGGCCTGATCCCGGTCGCTCAGGGCGACACCGCGACTCTGCATGTCTTGCCCTTGATTGCCGATGCAGTCCCGGTCTGCCAAAGCAACGTCGCGATGACCGTCGAGGTCAGCACGCCCGAGACCTGCGAGGTCGCCTTCACCCAGGGGCCGGCGAAGACCGAAGAGCTCTTCCGCCTCTATGAGCCCCAGATTCTGGAGGTCAAAGGCCTGGCCGAAGGCGCCTGTGAGTTCACCGTGCGGATGCCCGACGCCGCCGATGGCGCCGGCGCCCGGGTGATGCCAAGCGTGAAGATTACGGGAAGCGGCGAGGCGGATGATTCCGCGACCGACGCCTAATCCCGCGGTTATTTGTCTGAATCCGACGCGCGCCTGAGCGCGTCTTTGAAGTCATCGAGGCTCAGTCGCCCGAGCAGGTCCTGCGCCGAGATGCGCTCGCCCGGGGCGGCGAGGCCGATCGAGTGCGCGAGACGCCCGACCACCTGGTCGGGCGTTTTGCCGTTGGCGCGCAGCGTCTGCAGTGACAGAGACTCCTCGCGCTTCGACATGCGCTCGCCGCTCTCATCGCGCATCAGCGGCACATGCCAGAAGGTCGGCACCGCGAAGCCGAGCGCCTCGAACAGCGCGATCTGGCGCGGCGTCGAGCTCAAAAGATCGCGCCCGCGCAGCACGTCGGTGACGCCCATCAGCGCATCATCGACCACCACGGCCAATTGATAGGCGAAGAGGTCGTCTGCCCGGCGCAGCACAAAATCACCGACCTCTTCGTCGAGCTGCTGGCAAAACTCGCCGGCCACTTCGTCCTGAACACACACACGGCGGCGCGGCATCCAAAACCGCCAGATCGGGATGCGATCGGGCTTCTCTTCGCGCACCGCGTCTTCTTCGGCCTCGCTCAAACCCCGACAGGTCCCCGGATAGATCAGCCGCCCGTATTGGTGCGGCGCGCTGGCCGCCTCGCGCACGTCGCGGCGCGAGCAATAACAGCGAAAGACCGCCGGGTGCCCGTCGTGGCGCAGCGCCCGCAGCCGGTCCAGCGCCTCGCGGTACAGGGCCGTTCGCTCCGACTGCACATAGGAGCCCACCGGCCCGCCGACGTCCTCGCCCTCATCCCAGTCCAGGCCGAGCCAGCGAAGATCCTCGTAGATGCGCCCGGCGCTCCCCTCAATCACCCGGTTGGTGTCGAGATCCTCGTTGCGCATGATGAAGACGCCGCCGACCAGGCGCGCCTGGAGCCATGCGAGCAGGGCGGTGCGAACATTGCCCAGGTGCAGCGGCCCGGTGGGGCTTGGCGCGTAGCGGGCGCGCGGTGTTTTGAGGCGAAGAGCGTTCGATTTTTGCAAAAGTTCGTCATAATTCATAGGTGTTATACATGGCGTAAATCTGAGAATTTGACAATCTGAGAGGTGTCGTTGATCGTGGACTTCTTTGGGCGAACTCCATTTTTCAATGAGGCCACGGTGAGCAAAACGAACGAACAAACCCCCGCGAATTCCGCTGACGAGACGACCCTCAACCCGAACTCCCATCAGGGGATGGAGGCGCGCGTTCGCCAGGCGGTCGCGCGGCTTTTTAGCCCCGAGATCGCGAAGGTCGCCGAGCTTGAGAACCTGGGCGGCCACGCCTCATTGCGCATCTATTGGCGGGTGACGCTGCCGGCGACCGACCCCGACACCGGCCAGCTTTTGGACCCCGCCCGCGGCGAATTCACCCGCATGGCGATGGTGCTTCCGATGAGCGGCGACCCCTTCGCCAGCGACGAGGGCACCTCCGAGGGCGACGCCGCGATCACCGAGTTGCCGTTTATCAATATGCAGCGTTATTTGCGAAAGATTGATCTTCCGGTGGGTGATATCGACCGCGTCGATATGGACCTCGGCGTGCTGCTCCTGGAAGACCTCGGCCAGCAGACTTTTGAAGATCGGATCCTTGCGGTCGGCGGCGACGAAGACGCGTTTATGGGGCTTTACCGCGAGGCGATCGACCTGCTGATCGACTTTCAGTTGGCGGTGCTAAACTCCGCGGGCGACCGGGCGCTCACCGAAGATTGCATCGGCTTTGGGCGCAAATTCGACCGCGGCCTGTTGCGCTGGGAGCTCGACCATTATCTGGAGTGGGGCCTCGACGCGCGCCTAAGCGGCGATGAGGCCGCGCGGGTCGACGCGCGCCGCGCCGACTTGAGCGCCGCGTTCGACACGATCGTCGACGCGCTGCTCGCCGCACCCCAGACCCTGGTCCTGCGCGATTATCAGTCCCGCAACTTGATGTATAAAGATGGCTGGCAATTGATCGACTTCCAGGACGCGCTGATGGGCTCCTGCGTCTACGATCTGGTGGCGCTGCTGCGCGACTCCTATATCGAATTGCGCGGCGACCAGGTCGACGCGCTGCTTGGCTATTATATCGCGCAGGGCGCGCGGGCCGAGCTTCCCTGGTGCGCCGACGAAGACGCGGTGGTGTCGACCTTCCACCTGCAAACCGTTCAGCGAAAGCTCAAGGACGCCGGGCGCTTTATCAATATCGACCGGGTCAAAGGTGACCCGAGCTTCTTGCCCTATTATGATGCCTCGATTCGCTATGTATTTGAGGCGCTTAGCAAATGTTCGGTCGGCGAGGAGTTGAGCGAAATCCTCGCCGATATCGAGCCGAGTTGGCCGCGCGGCTGAGGTCGTATCAGCGGGTGGCCACGGCCAGAAATAGCATCGCCGTCATCAACATAAAGGCGAAGCTCACCCCGGCGACGATCAGCAGCACGGAGCGCCGCTTAAGGGTCACCGTGGGCCCGCCTTCATCGGGCGAAGTCGGCGGCGTATAGAGCCCGGGCTGCTGGGCGTCGATCGCCATGAGCGGGCGCGACCCGGTGACCTCGCTGCCGGGGAAATAGGTCGATCGCCCGGTAATGACGCCCTCCTGCAGCAACTCCTGCTCGCGCACCATCAGGGCGTCGAACATCTCCATCGCGCTGGAGAACCGGTCCTCACGGTCTTTGGACATCGCCTTTTCGATGATCCCCGCCATCGTCGGCGACACGCGATCCGGGGCGACCTCGCGGGCCGGCCGCGGCTGCTCGAACGCCTGCATGCGCACCACTTCTGCGGCGCTCTTGCCGTCAAACGGTTTTTGCCCGGCCATCAATTCGTAGAGGATGCACCCGAGACTGTAGATGTCGGTGCGCGTGTCCAACTCATCGGCGCGCGCCTGCTCCGGCGACAGATAATAGGGCGTGCCGTAGACGATGCCGGTCTGGGTCAGCGGCATCTCGTCGATCGTATTGGTCTCCCCATACTCATTGTCCTCCAGGATTTTGGCGATGCCAAAGTCTAGGACCTTCACAAAATCGGGCTCCCCGCGAAAATTAGTCAGCAGGATATTCTCGGGCTTTAAATCCCGATGAATCACCCCGAGATCGTGGGCCTCGGCAAGCGCGCTCAGGGTCTGCTTCATGATCTTGATGACCTGTACCTCGCTGAGCAGGCCCCGCTGCATGCGCTCCTGAAGCTCGTCGCCGTGCACATACTCCATCGCCATATACAGCAGCCCCTCCAGGCGCCCGAAGATGAGCACGCGCACGATATTGGGGTGGGTCATCATCCCGATGACCTTGGCCTCGCGGTGAAAACGCGCCACCGTCTCGTCGCTGCGCGTCGCCCGCGAGCGCAGCACCTTCAGCGCGATGGATTGCCCGATGCTCGCCTGTTGCGCCAGATAGACCGCGCCCATGCCGCCTTCGCCGAGTTTTTTGATGACCTCATAGCCGCCAAATAACCTCTGGCCGATCAGGTCAACCGGCCCGGCGAGCCCCTGCTCAGGCTGCGTATTGATGCTCATAGTTAGCCTCCGACAGCACAATGAAATTGTACGGCAAACGCTTCGCCGGGTGTTTCTGAAAAGACGCCGGCTCTAACCGTCCAAAAAACGGAAGAAGTAGAAGCGGCATTGTAACCAGCAGGATCACGGGGTTGCAATCGCCGCGAGGGCTGAAGGCGAAATAGTTTTGAGAGCGGCCAAAATCCTCCGGCGCGGTGGCTCGATCCCCCCGAGTTTGTTATTTCCAAAACACGCCTGGGTGCTTAGGCTTGTGGGGAATTTCGCCCCTCAATTTAATGTGCAGGAAGTGACGATGACTCAGAAATTTGCGCCGGTTGATCTGCATGTCGACAGCATCATTCAGCAGCGGCTCTTCGGCTATAATATGACGCGGCGCCATCGCCCGGGCATGCGCGGGCAGCCGCTGTTCTGGCACGCCGACATCCCGCGGATGGTCGAGGCAAATTACGCCGGGGCCTGCCTGGGGGTTCATTATTTTCCCTGGGAGAGCGAGGCTGGCTGGCGCGAGATGAACCGCCAGATCGACTACCTCGATGAGGTGGTCGCCCAGGACGCGCGGGTGATGCGGGTGCGCAGCCCCGAGGATTGGGCCGAGGCGCGCCGGCGCGGGGTCATCGGGCTGGCGCCGGGGGTGGAGGGCGCGCATATGCTCAACGCAAAGCTTGAGCGGGTGGCCGAGCTGGCCGCGCGCCGCCCGGCCTATATGACGTTGACGCATTTTTGCAAAAACGCCGCGATCACCCCGGCGATGGGGCGCGGGGCGAACGAGGTTGACGGGCTCACGGAGTTTGGGCGCGCGTTGGTCGGCGCGCTCGAGGACGCCGATATCCTGGTCGACCTGGCGCACGTCAACACCCCCGGGGTGCTCGACGTCTGCAAGGTCGCGCGCCGCCCGGTGCTGTGCACCCACACCGGCGTCAAAGGTGTGTATGACCACGCGCGCAATATCAGTGATGCCGAGATCGACGCGATCGCCCAGACCGGCGGGGTCATCGGGGTGATCTTCGCGCCCGGGTTTCTGGCCGGCAAGCTGCGCGCCACATCCTCGGTGGTGGTCGATCATCTCGAATATATCATTCAGCGCGTGGGGATTCGTCACGTCGCGATCGGCAGCGATTATGATGGGTGGCTGCCGGCGATTCCCAGTGACCAGCGCGACTGCCGCGACATCCATATCGTCAGCAATGAGCTGATTCATCGAGGCTATTCGGCCGAGCAGGTCGCGATGATCATGGGCGAGAACGCGTTTGAGATGTTGAGTCGGGCGCGGCCGGAGTTTTGATAAATCGGGGGCTTATTTTACGACCCAGACGCGGCGCTCCCCGACGTCGACGCTGTGCAGGTCGACCTGGAAGACCTGGGAGAGCAGGGCGTCGTCGAGGGTAGAATTACTGGGGCCGTCGGCGCGGATCTTGCCGTCATCGAGGATGATGACGCGCTCGAAATAGCGGTGGGCAAGCGCCAGGTCGTGCAGCACGCCGAGCGCGGCGCCGCCGCGGGCGCAGTGGGCGGTGACTTGCTCCAAAAGCGCGATCTGGTGGCGGATATCGAGGTTGGCGGTCGGCTCATCGAGCAGCCACAGCGCAGCCTCTGAGGTCATCGTGCGGGCCATAAGCACGCGCTGTAACTCGCCGCCGCTTAGGACCGAGGCGGGGCGGTCGGCGAGGTCGGCGACGTCCAATTCGGCCATGGCGGCCAGCGCCTGTTCTTGGTGGGCGGCCGAGGGCAGCGAGAAGCGCGCGGTGCGCGCGTGAAAGCCCATCAACACCAGGTCGAGCGCGCTAAAGTCGAAGACCTGCGGGCGCGCCTGGGGGACGACGGTGAGCTGGCGGGCGACCTCGCGCCGGCTCATCGCGTGGAGGTCTTCGCCGCCGCGCAATTCGACTCGCCCCGAGGTTGGTTTCAGGAGCCCGGCGAGGATGCGCATCAGCGTGGTTTTGCCGACGCCGTTGGGGCCGATAAGGGCGACCGATTCGCCCGCCTCGATCTTGAGCGAGATATCGCTGAGCACCCGACGCTGGCCTTCGCCTGCGCCAAAACCATGAGTAATTTCAACGGCTTGCATTAAGGTCATGTCGGCCTCATCGAGCGCCATAAAAAGAAGACGAACAGCGGCGCGCCGATGAGCGCGGTGATGACGCCGACCGGCAAGGTGCTCGAGAAGAGCCCGAAGACGCTGCGTGCGATGAGGTCCGAGAGGATCAAAAACCCGGCGCCCGCGATCGCGCAGGTGGGGATGAGGACGCGGTGGTCGGGGCCCACGAGCAGGCGCACGCCGTGGGGCACGACGAGCCCGACGAAGCCGATAAGCCCCGAGAACGCCACCGCCACCGCCACCGCGATGCTCGAGATGAGCACCGTCCACCAGCGCACCCGCGCCACGTCGACGCCCAGGGTCGCCGCGTCATCGTCGCCCAGGCTAATGGCGTTGAGGTCGCGCGCAAACCAGATAAGCCCTAAAATACATAGGGTTACGGCTGCCGCGCAGCCGAGAAGCGTCGACAGCGCCATGCCCTCGACCGCCAGTGATCCCATCAGGTAGAAGAGCAACTCCTGGGCCTTTTGGGCCGACACGATGCTCTTTAAAAACATGATGATCGCGCTGGCGAAGGCGTTAAACACCACACCCGTCAAAAGAAGTACATAATTCGAGGTGCGCCCGGCCGGGGTCCAGCGCTCGACCCCGAAGATCAGCGCCAGCGCCCCGAGCGCGCCCACAAACGCGGCCGCCGGTACGCCGAAGACGAAGCCGCCGAGGGCGGCCGAGCCGAGGGTCAAAAAGAGCGTGCCGCCCAGCGCCGCGCCGCCCGACACGCCCAGGATATAGGGGTCGGCCAGCGGGTTTCGCAGCACGGTCTGGAAGACCGCGCCGCTGCTGGCGAGCGCCGCGCCCACCACCGCCGCGAAGAGCACCCGCGGCACCCTGGCGTTGAGCAAGATGGTCTGCTGCATCGGGTCGAGTGAGTTGGTGAGCAGGCCGCGGATGATCTGCCCGGCGCCCAGGTCGGAGCTCCCCCAACCCAGCCCGACCAGCGCGCAGCCAAGCGCCGCGACCAGCGCGATGGCGATCGTGCTCAGCAGCCTGGTGGCGCTCAAGGGTCTATTGGCAAATCGCAACAAATCGAGTCCGGGTCAGTCGTCTTTGAGGGCGTCGGCGCTGTTTTGAGCGTCGCCGCGGATGGCCTTGTGCATTATTTCGAGCCCCTCGACAAGTCGCGGCGCGGGGCGATGCAGCACCGGGTCGTCAAAATAGTGGACCTGGTTATTCTTGACCGCGCTCAGCGTGCTGTATTTTGCCCAGAACGCCCCGGTGGGCGAAGGCGCGTCGACCTTGTCGGGGCCGTCGGGGGCGATGGTCGCGTCGATGATGCGCTCCGGGTTGAGGCTGAGGATCTTCTCGATATCGAGCACGGGGTAGGGGTTTGGTGAGTCGGCCAGGACGTTGGCGCCGCCGGCGAGCTCGAGCATCTCGTGGCCGAAGGAGCCGGGGCCTGCGGCGACCAGCGGATCGTGCCCGTAGACCAGCATCACCCGGGGCTTTGGCTGATCGGCGCTCTTCGCCGACTCCGCGATCGCGTCGATCTTTGACTGCATATCTGCGCGTATTTCGGCCGCTTTTTCGCCCAGGCCGAGGGTGTCGCCGAATTTTTGGATGCCGCCGTATGTTTCCTCAAGAGTGTTCATTTGAACGAAAAGATAGGGAATCTTGGACTTCTCCAATTTGGCCACGAGGTTGCCGTCACTACCCGCGCTGGTACCCAGCACAAGGTCGGGCTTTTGGGCCAGGACGGCCTCGAGATCGACGTCGATAATGCCGCCAATTTTGGGCAATTTCTTCACCTTTGCTGGATAATCGTCGTAGCGCGTGACCGCGACGATGCGCTCGCCGGCGCCCAGGGCGAAGATGACCTCGGTGACGTTGGGCGCCAGGGTGACGACGCGCTGGGGGTTGGTCGGCAAGGTCTGGCTGGCCACCACCCGCAGGGTGGTGGTGCCAGGATCGTCTTTGGGCGCAACTTTTGATGCCTGTGTAGACTCGGACGCCCCATTGGAGGATGCTTGTTTCGCGGTTGATGTTGGCTCGCATCCGGCTAAGATAGACCCTGTCAGCAGGGCCGCGGCCAGGGCGATAAAAAAGTGGCTTTTGCCCGGCGTGGGCGCTCGCATTGATTGCTCAGAAAGGTTAGAATTCATATTGCGTCACCTTGCAGACTGATTTGGCAGAGCTGGAAGAAGTATGTGGGGGCTGCTCGTTTCAAAGGGCTTGACTGGGCCAGACTCGCTGCTGGTTCCAGGTTTTGCCAGGATTCATTATCCCGGACTATTTATGACACCGAAGGACGAAATATCACCGGCGTTTATCGAGGCTCGAATCACCGAGTTTGAGAAGCGGCTCGACCGGCTCTATCGGGAGTTTGAACTCTATTTTGTCGGCGTCGAGAAGCGCCCGCCGCATCAGGGCCGCCGCGACATTATGCGTATGTTCCGAGAATTGGAACAAATGCCGATGATTCGCACCGACCTTCGATTCCGGTTTCGTGGGCTGACGCAGCGTCTGACGACCTATAAGACCCATTGGACGCGCACCGAGCGCCAGATCGAGGATGGGACCTACCACCGCGATGTTGCGCGCGCAAAGGCGCGTCAACAAAGGCGTGCGGAGCGCGAGGCGCTGGAAGAAGAGGAGACGGAGGCCCATGAGGGAGAGGCCAACGAGTTTGTGCGCCACGGGCAGGCGACCGACGGGGCGTTTGAGCTTGGCGAGTGGGACCTCGATGACCTCGATCTGTCGAGTCTGGAGCAAGAATTCGAGCAAATGGACAAGCGCGGGGAGTTCGAGAAATACGTGGGCACGCGCAAGGTTCGCCAGCCCGAACCGGTGGTGGAGCCGCCGGCGCCGCGCTCTCCGACCTATGAAGACCCCGCGTCCGCGCCCGCGGTGGACGAGGCGATCAAGAGACAGCGGCTTGCAGAATTGCAGGCGAAGTTGGGACTTTCGACCGGCGGCGGGCCTGGGCCGAAGAACCCGTTCGAGCGCAGCCAGCAGGGCGTGACGCAGCGCGCTCGCCCCGAGAATCCCTCCGCGCCCGGGCGCGGCGCCGACGTGTCAAAGTTGCGTAAATTGCAGCGGGCCAAGGAGCGTATCACCCGTGCGCGCGAGCAGGCGCCTCAGGAGACGCCCCAGGCGCGCGCGGAGTCCGCGCTCAGCGCCGCGCGTCCCAACCGGATTATCCAGCGCGCCAGCGCGGTGACGCCGCCTGCGGCGACCTCCTCGGGAGGTTTTAGCGAGGAGAAGTCGCGCAAGATCTACAACACGCTTCTGCAGGCCAAAGAGCGGTGCAAAGAGGATACGAGCAAGCTAAATTACGACGCGTTTCGTCACACGATTGAGCGACAGCGCACTCAAATTCAGCGCACCAAGGGCGCGCGCGACGTCGATTTTAAGGTCGTCATCAAAGATGGCCGCGCGTTCTTAAAACCCGAGACCAAAGACTGAACCGGCGGCCTTTCCCTCGGTTTTTTCTGCAGCGATCTTGAGCCCCCGGGTCATCATAGACTATTGAGGGGGCGAAATAATCGTGCCCGCTGTCTTGTTTTGCGCGGGCCTTGTGACAAGACGCGCTGAACGTACAACCCCATCATTTTAGGTGCCATTATCGGACGAAAAGTTCACGGAGATTTGAGCGGTTTAAAATCAAGCCAGCAACGCGCGCTTGAAAAGCTCTACCGCCACCAGGTCAACTCTGCCGCCCCTGTGACCCAGGGGTTTGCCAACCGGCTTACCGAGATATCGGGCGAGATCAACCGCGTGGTCGCGGTTCTGGTGGACCGCGCCGGGCAGGTTGACGCGGTGGTCGTGGGTGACGCGAAGCGGGTGTACTTGCCCGATATCGGGCGTCAGCGCGCGGCCCAGGACCGCTTCCGTGGGATCCGGCTGATCCGAACCTATTTGGAGAGCGGCGGCCACGGGGTGGAGCTGACCAACGACGATCTCACCGACCTGTCGAAGCTGCAGCTCGATATGGTGATGAGCATCGCGGTGGGGCACCACGGCGAGGCGAGCTATACGAAGTGGGCGCATCTGTTGCCGCAGAATCCCGAGGAGCGCGCCTGGGAGATTCATAGCGAGGAGCGCCCGCACGATTGTTTCTTCGACTTCGCGGAGTTTATCCGCGAGCTCGAGGGCGAGTTTGAGCGCAAGACCTCATCGCTGCTCAAGACGGGCCAAGACCCCGCACTGCTGGTCTATGTCGCGACCCCAGGCGGGCGCGACGAAGAGATCGAGCTGGCGGAGCTGCTCGAATTGGCGCGCACCGCGGGCGTCGAGATCGTCGACACGATGGTGCAGCGGCGCACGCAAGTGCATCCGAAATACGCGGTCGGCAAGGGCAAGATCGAGGAGCTCACGCTGCGGGCGTTGCAGCTCGACTGCGACCTCGTCATCTTCGCCCAGGACCTCACGCCGGGGCAATTGCGCGCGATCACCGACGCCACCGAGCTCAAGGTCATCGACCGCACCCAGCTCATTCTGGACATCTTCGCCCAGCGCGCGAAGTCGCGCGACGGTAAGGTGCAGGTTGAGCTCGCCCAGCTCAAATATAGCCTGCCGCGACTGCACTCCAAGAGCACCGGGATGAGCCGGCTCGCCGGCGGCATCGGTGGGCGTGGGCCGGGTGAGACGAAGCTCGAGATCAATCGGCGTCGCGCGCACGATAAGATCGGCGAATTAGAGCGCGAGATCGTCAAGATTGGCGAGCAGCGCGAGCTGCGGCGCAAGCGGCGCCAGAAGAGTGATATCCCGATCGTGAGCGTCGTCGGCTATACCAACGCCGGCAAGTCGACGCTGCTCAACGGGCTGACGCAATCGTCGGTGCTCATGGAGGATAAGCTCTTCGCGACCCTGCGCCCGACGAGCCGACGCCTGCGCTACGGCAACGGCCCGGAGATGATCCTGACCGACACGGTCGGGTTTATCCACGAGCTGCCCGAGGAGCTGGTCTCAGCGTTTAAGGCCACGCTCGAGGAGCTCGGCGAGGCCGATCTGCTGATTCACCTGGTTGATATTTCGAATGAGAATTTTGAAGCGCGCATGGACGCGGTCAACCGCATCCTGAAGGATATCGATCTAGGAGATAAAGAGCAGGTATTGGTCTTTAATAAAGTAGACCTGCTCAAGCCCAAGGTTGTGAAGGCGTTGTGTCGGCGTTTCGACGCGGTGCCGATCTCGGCGTTGGATCTTGAGACGACCCACGTCCTGATCGAGAAGTTGGCCAGCCGTCTATTTAGTCAGCGCCGCGCCCAGGCGAGTGGACGCGACGCGACGGTTGATCCGGAACTCTACGATTAATTGCAGCCGAGTTCGTCCATTTGGCGCTGAATCGCGGCCGGATTCTTCGGTTTGGTGCCAAGGAAGCGCTTGAAGTTATTGCAGGCCGCCGACGTGTTGCCCTGCTGCTTATAGGCGATGGCAAGGATGCGATAGCAGCCGCTATTGCCGCCTCGAAGCGCCTTTTTGCAGTCGGCGATGGCGCCGGAGGTGTCGTTCTTGAAGATCTTACCCTGCGCGCTGACGTAGAGCTCCTTGGCCTCGGCAGCGCTCACGCGGTTGCTGGACTTGGGTTTGGCGGCCGGTTTGGACGGGCGTGACTTCGTGCTGCTTGGCGAAGCCTTCGGTGCCGTTTTTGCGGCCACTTCGACCGGCTTGGCGTCGAGCTTTTCGAGCAAGGCAACGGCAGCCGGGTAGTCATCTTCTTCGGCGAGCGCGCGCTCGGCCAGGGTGCGTGCTTTCTGGGCGTCACCGTCTTCCAGGGCCTTCTCGGCGCTGGAGACGATGCCGGCGAGGGCGTCGTTGCGAAGCCCCTCATCTTCGCTAATTTTGGCGAAAATAGAGTGCTGGGGGATCTTCGAGAGTTGCTCGAGCGCATCGGCGTAGGCGGAGGCCTTTAGCCGCTCTTTGGCCGTCGAATAATGTTTGGCGAATGGTTTTTCGTTCTTTGCGTTCCCCATCAACTCCGCGATCGCGTTCTGTTCGTCGGGAGTAGGGTCGAGGAATTTTTTGGCGGATTCCAGCGAACCCAGCGCCTTGTCGATCTTGCCGGTGCGGATGTCCTCGCTGGCCTCTTGGATCGCTTGGGCGACCTTGGAAGTCTCCGCGCCAGCTTCGGCGGGTGCTCCGGGCTGCTCGGCTTGGGCGAGGGGGTCAGCAGGCGCGGCGAGCGCGGCGGATGGGTCGTTGGCGGGTTTGTCGGAATTCCCGAAGATGACAGCGGCGGCCCCGGCACCGACAAGCAGCACGATGATCAACGCGATAAGCGGCATCTTGCTTGAGGATTGTGCGGGGAGGTCGAAGTCGTGTTCTACGAGTTCGTTGGCGGGTTGGGGAGTGAAGACATAGTTTTCCCCCGGGGCAACGAAGCGAAATTTAACGTGACCCAATTCGACCACGTCGCCGCGTTTTACCTGAACCGCTCTGTATTGCTCGCCGCCGACGGTGACGCCATTTTTACTTTTTAGGTCGACAATCTGGTAGTGGTTGCCGTTCTCGCGAATGACCTTGGCGTGGCGCTGGGAGACCGAGCGATGGTCGATGATGATGTCGCAATCTTCACCGCGCCCGATGATCATCTCTGGGCGGTTAAGCGGGAATTCCTGGCCGGCAAAATTACTCGAGATGACCACCAATTTGGCGGGCATCGCGGGAATGACCTGGGTCTTCTCGTCGCGAAGCGGCGGCTTCCCCGGTTTTTGAGCGGGCATTGGCGGCGCTTTGGTCGCAGGCTTCTTGCTCTTTAAGGTGAGGCTATACGCCCCGATGCTGATGACATCACCGGGCGAGAACTCCTCGCGCTGTTTGATCTTGACGCCGTTCTTTTTGACGCCATAGCGAGCGTTTACATCCTCAACGAAAATACGACCGTCTTCACGAAGCACGCGCGCGTGTTCGCGCGAAACGTCGCGTTCGGTCAGCCGGATGGTATTACCTTCCTTTCGACCGATAGTTATTTCGTCTCGAATGATGGGAACAGTGCTTGTGCTTCCCTCTTCATCCGCGATGACCAGCTTGTACATGCAAGATCCCTCTAAGCAGGTCTCGGGCCACCGGGAGCGCTATTGAAAACGGGAAGACCCCGGGAGCGACCTGGCCACTTCATGAGATTGTCGATGCGCTGCCATCCCTACGTGGGCGCCAAATGAGCGAGGCGAAGAACCCAGTCAATGTGGGCTTTAGATGGCACAACGTATTATTAGCACAGCAAACGCAATCGTTCAATTTTACATCACGCAATATCTTTTCGCGCTCGAATGCGGAATTACAAGTGGGGAGGGCAACAATATGAGGAGGATTTCGCCCTAATTTCTGGGAGGCTGGGCGCGCGGCCGGGATATTAAGGTTCTATTAAAAACGCGCCGATATTGGATTATCGCCGAATGCGCATAAGAATATGGCCTTCGGGTTGTGGACGAAGGGTTGTTGGGCTGGTAATATTCGGCACACGCCGTAAAAATTATAGAGTTGAGATACCGCTGGGGCGGTTGTTTTTGTGGGTTGTGCCCCGCTACTTTGTCACGTTGACGAGGAAAGGCACGATCATGGCAAGACAATCTTCTTCAGATGCCTCGATGACTGTTGAGAGCGCGCGCCTGGCGTCTCGCAGCCGTAAATTAACGTCGAATGAAGTCGTCGAGAAATACGCCGGGTTGGTGAACTCGACGGGGCGAGAGCTGGCGCGCCAGATGCAGAGCCCGATCGATTTTGATGATCTGGTGGCCTGGGGATTTCAGGGATTGTTGGAGGCGCATAGTCGGTTTAATCCGACCGCTGAGGTGACCTTTTCGAGCTTCGCATACTACCGGATTCGCGGGGCGATGTATGACGGGCTGCGCAAGACGGGCTGGGCGATGCGAGGCACCGCGATTCAGATCTGTGACTCGGTCGCGATCAATGAGCATCTTGAGTCACGCGCGATGGCGAATGCCGGCGCGCGCCGAGCAGAGACCTTCGCCGACCAGATTGAGCGTGTCTCAAATACCATCGGTGACTGCGTCACCATCTGCCTGCTGCATACCGCGGAGCTCGAGCGTGTGTCGTCGGCGATTCCCGCCGAGCAAACCCAAGACATCCAGAAGAGTGAGCTTAAGAGCGCGCTGAACGCGGCGGTTCAACGGCTGTCGGACGCCGAGCGCGAGGTCGTGGTGCGCTATCACCTAAAAGAGGAGTCGATGGCCTCGATCGGCAAGGCGATGGGGGTGTCGACGTCGTGGGTCTCGCGCATCAACGCCAACGCGATCGCCACGCTCCGCAAGATCCTCTACGAGCAAGATGCAGAATGGGAATCGTATATGATTCGCCCTTGAGGTCATGCGGGATTTAAATGCCTGGCGCCCGCTTCAAACACCCCTTAAGCTGGTGCTTGCATAGTGGGGTAGCGGGTGGCACTCGCCCCGCTTAACTTCTTGCCATATATGCCGAATTTGGCCCAAGCATCGCGCATTAACGCGATGATCTTCTTGCATCCCCACCGGGGCTGCGCTAGATTGTTTTTCGTAAAATGACCGCGCCGAACTTGACTTGAAGACCGTGGATGGAGGCAGCAACGTGGACGAGGGAAAACTGGCTTCACAAGCACTATCGGGCCAGAGTGAGGCTCAATCGGGCGCCGGCTTAAAGGGCGGAGCAACGATTGGGCGATTGGAGAGCCCGATGGCAGAGCGACTCGACCTGGGCGCGAACCTGAATGAAGACGAAGCGGCCATCTCGCAGATGGCCAAACGTTTTCGCGGCCCGGGTGTGAGCTTCGCCACTCCGAGCGACGAGCCGAGCCTCGATCGCCAGTCGGGGGACAGTTCCCAAATATCCAACGACGAACTCCAGGGCTTTTTGCTCGACGCGCTCGATGAGGCCGATAAGCACGAAGACGAGTACGAGTTGGTGGAGTTCGATAACGCCAGCGAGGTCGAGGCCGAGGACGCGAGCCGGCTGCCCGGTGAGCCGACCGGTCGAATGGTCGACGTTCCGCTGACTCCGCAGCCGGGGACAAGCCCGGGGGCCGACGGGGTTGTCTGCGATTCCTGTGGGGTTTCGAACCCTTCGGGCATGCGCTTTTGCGTGCAATGCGGTGGAAGCCTCGGCGCCAAGGCCCCTAGCGCGACCGTTGCGCAGCCGGTCACCCGACGCCAGCCGCGTCCTCCGAGCGCCGCTGCCAAGCAGCCGAATCCCTGGGATGTCCATCTTATCTCGATCAACGAGGATGGTTCCGACGGGATCTCAATTCCTCTGCAATTTCTCGAGACCACCCTGGGCGGCGACGGCGACACGCGGTTTCCCACCGACGCCTTCCTGAGCCCGCAGCACGCACGTCTTTATATCGAGCAGGGTAAATTATTTATCGAGGACCTCGACAGTCTCAACGGCACCTTCTTGAAGTTGAGCAAAGAGATCCGCTTGAGCCCGGGCGACTCCTTTTTGATGGGGCGCCAGGTCCTGCGTTTTGAGCGCTTCGAGCAGTCGATTACCTCAAAAACCAAGTCCGCCGATGGCACCCGTTATATGGGAAGTCCCGCGCCGGGCGGCAATTTTAAGGTGCTGCAGATCGGGATCGGAAATGTGGTGCAGAATATTTATTGCCTGCCCGAGGCCGGCGCGGTCCTGGGCCGTGAGAAGGGAGATATCATTTTCCCGAACGATAAATTTATGTCCAGCCGCCACGCCCAGATCTATACCGGCGAGGACGGACAGACCTATCTGGTCGACCTGAACTCCTCCAACGGCACCTGGAGCAAGATTTGGGAGCGAACGGCGCTGCGCCGCGGCGACTATATCTTTATGGGCCAACAGCTCTTCCGCGTGCACATCGGCCAGGGATAATGCACCGCAGTCGGTCAGTTTTCACAGTCCTTAGTTGACAAATTGACCGCCTGCTCACTACCGTCCGCCCGCCCACCTTGTGGGGGTAACCTAATAGAAATGCGATGGTTTTTTAAAATCGTCGATGTGATCTTAGAGATTAGCTGCGAGTTCCAAGATGACCAAATCTGAGTTTATTGAAATTGTTGCCGAGCGGATTAACATCCCGAAGAGTCAGGCTTATGAGGTCGTCAATGCGGTCTTTGACGCGATGAAAGACGCGCTGATCGAGGAAGAGCGTATCGAGCTGCGCGGCTTCGGCAGCTTCTCGATTCGCGAGTATGAATCGCGGCATGGGCGCAATCCGAAGACCGGCGAGAAGGTGAAGGTCGACTCCAAGAAGTCGGTGCATTTTAAGGTCGGCAAAGAATTGCGCGAGCGCGTAGACGTGCTCAATAATTATAACTAAGCCCGCCTGAGCCGGCACGAGGTGTCGGTTCTTAGAAGGCGGGCTTAGTCGTTCAAGATTTTTGTTGGGCGTTGGTCGGTGGGCGAGATGCCCACCGGCCTTTTTTTATTCAACGCCCAGGAATTTATGAACCTGAAGGTTCAGGCGCACGGGCAATTTCTCCTCGAGGATCCACTCGGCGAGCAGGCTCGGGTCGAGCACGCCGTGTACCGGCGAGAAATGAACGTCTTTTACGCGACCAAAGAGCTCACGCTCGCGGCAGGTTTCGACGGCCCAGTCGAAGTCGGCGCGGTCCAGGAGCACGAATTTAAGCTCATCTTTGCTCTGGAGGGCGTCGACGTTGGACCAGAGGTTCTTGTCGACCATGCCGCTGCCGGGGGCCTTGAAGTCCATGATCACGCAGACGCGATCGTCGATCGGGGAGATGTCCAGCGACCCGGAGGTCTCGATCAACACCTCATAGCCCTCGTCACACAGGCGGGTCATGAAGGGGAGCACGGCCTCCTGGAGCAGCGGCTCACCGCCGGTGATCTCGACCAGGTTGCACCCGTAGCCGGCGATCTCTTCGAGGACCGCGTCGAAGCTGCTCTGGTCACCGCCCTTGAAGGAGTAGGTGGTGTCGCACCAGGTGCAACGCAGGTTGCAGCGCGACAGGCGCACGAACACGCAGGGGCGCCCGGCCGCGGCCGATTCGCCCTGAATGCTATAGAAAATTTCGGTTAAACGCAGCTGAGTGGTTTCTGTCATGGGATTTCCTGGGGGTACATCGGTGCCGCACGCTCAAGCGAGTGAGAAAACGAAGCGCCCGCTCCGGTAATTCCCGGGCGGGCGCTCCTCATATCTCATTGACACGGCTTCGCGCAAACCGAAGCTGCATCGGGGGGCTGAAAATGGGTGGTTTATCCAAGCCGATTCAGCCCGCCTGGGCTTATGGTTCGACTATTTGTAGGCATTGGCCGCTGTCGCAATATTGGTTCGGGCCGCAATCGTCGTGGTCGATGCATTGGGTTCCGGCGCGACAGACCGAGTCGATGCACAATTGGCCCTGCGCACAGTCAGCGTTGACACGGCAGGCCGACGGGTCCCGCGGGGCGCACATATTGAGGTTCAAATCGCAATATTCTGCCGGGCTATTGCAGCCGGAATCGTCGACGCATCCGGGGACGCAGGATTCGGTGGCGACGTCGCAGATCTCACCGGAGACGCATTCGGCGTTGTTGGTGCAGCCGACGTTGGGGAGATCCTGGCATTGGTAGTTCAGGCAGCGCTGATTCGGGCCGCAATCCTGGTTGATCTGGCACTGACCGGGGTTATCCAGGCAGAAGCCAAATTCACAGATTCGGTTGCCCGGGCAGTCCGAGTCGACGTCGCAATTCGAGGGCGGAATCGGCAGGCACTGCCCGACGATGCAGGATAGGGAGCCGGGGCATTCGTCATCGGATTGGCATCCGCCGGGGGATTGGCAGGTGTTATTGATGCATTGCATACCCGGCAGCGGGCAGCTCTGGTCGTCGGTGCACAGAAGCGGCGGCACGCAGCGGTCGGCCATGCATTGCCATGCCGGCGGGCAGTCGGAGGCCGCGGTACACGTGGTCACGACGCAATTGTTGACGTCGCATCGCTCGCCGGCGGCGCAATCATCGTCGACGTGGCACTCGGCGGCGGGCTGGCAGAAGAAGCCGTTGCAGACCGCGCCGGTGGGGCAATCGTTGTCGTTGACACATTCACGGGCGTCGACGCAGCGGTCTGAGATGCAGGTCAAGCCGGCGGCGCAATCACTATTCGACGTGCACTCGACGCTGGGCTGGCAGACCCGCGAGATCGGCTCGCATTCCTGGCCGCTGGGGCAATCCTGGTCGCGGCGGCAGCCGCCGGGCTGGACGCAATAATTATTCTGGCAGATCTCATCCGGGCCGCATTCGGCATCGGAGCGGCAGTCGCCGGTGAAGACACATGCTTCGTTGACGCAGCGCTCTCCGGGCGCGCACTGATCGCTGGACGTGCACTCGGGGGGCTGCGGGATGCACTGCTGGTTGATGCAGATCGAGTTGCCCGGGCACATCGAGTCGTCGGCGCATTCCTGCGGCGTCACGCATTGGGCGTTCTCACAGACTGTCCCGACGGGGCAGTTCAGGTCATCGCAGGAGCGGGCGCGCTCGCAGCGGAAGCTGTCGCTGCAGAACTCATCGGCGCGGCAATCGATGTCGGCGCGGCAGTCGCCGACGAAGAAGCAGGAGCCGCCCAGGCAGCGCTCGGCCGGGCCGCACTCGGCGTCGATGACGCAGGCGCCGTTATTCTCGCAGTGGCCGTCGACGCAAATCTGATTGTCGCCGCACTCCGAGTCGACCCGACACTCGACATCCGGCACGCATCGACCGTCGATGCAGGCGTCGCCGGGCGGGCAATTGAGGTCGCTAAAGCAGGCGTTGTCGTCGGGGACGCAGACATTGTCGCTCGAGCAGGTCTCACCGGGCGCGCAGTCCGACGGGCGGGTGCACTCCGGCGGCCGTGGGACGCAAATGCCCGCATCGCAATACTCGGAGTCGGGGCAGTCGGCGTTGGAGTCGCAGGTCGTATAGGCGCAGCGCCCGTCTTCGCAGACGCCGCCGAAGCCGCACTCGTCGTCGCTTCGGCACTCAACGATGACGCATTGATTATCGTGGCAGGCGAGCCCGTCGGGGCACTCGCCATCGTCGAAGCACTCCGCGCCGCACATTCCGTCGCGACATACCGTGTCGATGGGGCAATCCTGGTCGGTGTCGCAGCCCACGACGCAGCTCTCGTTGAGGCATTTCATGCCGTTGCGGCAGTCGGAGTTCTCCACGCATTCGCGCGGAATAGGCTCGCAGACATTGTCGACCGAGCAGCGCGAGCCGGTGGGGCAATCCGCGTGGGACGCACACTCGACCCGCTCGATGCAGGCGCAGTCGTTGCAGACAAAGCCCTCGCCGCAGTCCACGTCGCCGGTGCAGGCGCAGCCGGTCTCGCAGACACCTTCGATGCAGAGCTCGTCATCGCCACAATCACTGTCGGTTCGACAGCCGGGCACGCAATAGCCATCGCTGCAGAGCGTGTCGTCGGGGCATTGCGAGTTGTCGGTGCAGGTGGTCTCGGGCAACTGGCAGGCGCCCGCCACGCAAATCTCGTCGCCCGGGCACTCCGAGGAGTTGAAGCAGAAATCCGCCGGCTCGCATTGCTGGTTGACGCATTCCGAGCCCGGATCGCAGTCCGCGTTGGTGACGCATTGATCGCCCATCGCGGTTCGCCCGCAACCGCTGAGCACGAGCTGCCCGCAGAGGGCGAGCAAAAAGACGAATAAACGTATAGAATGACGAGACATTTGGGCCTCAAAGGCAGCAGGTTATTTTTCGTAATTCAGACACCCGAAAACCTAGCACAAGCCGGGAGATTCATCAAATTTGCTGGGCAAATCAGGTGTCTTTAGCGAAAAATAATGCCGTGAGGGCCGGGGTAGGTTTGAGGCGAAGTCGCGCCTTCGACCGGCGCGTGCTCAGCCTTTGGGCGATGCGGCGGCGCGCGACGCGAGCTGGTTGATCTTTGTGGCGAGCACCGCGGCGCCGAAGCCGTTGTCGATATTCATCACGGCGGTGCCCGGCGAGCAGGAGTTGAGCATGGAGAGCAGCGGGGCGACGCCGCCGAAGCTTGCGCCGTAGCCGACGCTGGTGGGCACGGCGATGACCGGCTGACGGGCGAGGCCGCCGACGATGCTCGGCAGGGCGCCGTCCATGCCGGCGCAGACGATGATGATGCCGGCGTTGTCGAAGCGGTCGAGCTCGACGGCGAAGCGGTTTAAGCCCGCGACGCCCACGTCGAAGACGCGCTCGACCGGGTTCTTGAGCAGCGCGGCGCTGACGCAGGCTTCTTCGGCGACGCGCCGGTCCAGGGCCCCCGCCGAGATGACCATGACGGTCTGGCGCGTGTGGTCGGGCTCGGGCTGGCGGGTGCAGAGGATGCGCGCGTCGGCGTAGTGGTGCAGCGCGTCGAGCTTATCGCTGAGCGCCTCGAGCAGCTCCGGGGTGACGCGGGTGGCGATGAGTTGCTCGCCGCGCTCCATATAGTCCAGGAAGATCGCGCGTACGTCGCGCGGGTCTTTGCCCTCGCCGAAGATGACCTCCGGGATGCCAGTGCGGGCTTCGCGGTGCTGGTCGAAGCGGCCGATCATATGTTTTTCGAAGGGCTCGCGGACCATGCGTTGCACGACCTCGTCTTCGGAGACCTCGCCGGCTTTGAAGCGGCGCAGCAGCGTGTTGATATCTTCGCTCATGGTGAAACCTTTTGCGGCGCTGAGGCCGGATTTTTGTCGGAATTGGGGCGCGGGTTGAGGCTTCCGGAGCGGAATCCGGACATCTCGACGGTGACCCGGTCGAAGCCGGAGGCGAGGACCTCGCGGGCGACTTGTTTGAGTATTTTAGCGTCAAGGAGGCGCGGCATTTCGGCGGCGGCGACTTCGACGCGGGCAAGGCCGTCGTGGTCGCGCACGCGAAATTGCTCGAAGTTCAACTTATGCAGGCATTCTTCGGCCAGCTCGATGCGGCGCAGGCGGTCGTTGGTGACCTCAATGCCGTGGGCGATGCGCGACGATAGGCAGGCCATCGCGGGCTTGTCCCAGACCGAAATCTCGAGCCACCGCGCGATCTCGCGCACGCCGGCTTTGTCGATCTTATGGTCGAGCAGGGGTTGGTAGACGCGGCGCTCTTCCATCGCCTTGAGGCCGGGGCGGTGGTCGCCCAGGTCCGAGAAGTTGGTGCCGGAGGCCAGGACCTCGCAGCCAAGCTGCTCGGCGACTTTTCCCAGGTGCTCAAAGCGCATCGACTGGCAGAAGAAGCAGCGCGCCGAGGTGTTGGCGCGGAAGCGCGGGTCGTCGAGCTCGCTGAGCTCGACGAATGCGTGTTGAATGCCGATCTCGCGGGCGACCTCTTTGGCCTCGTCGAGCTCGCGCCCGGCGAGGGTCTCGCTGACGGCGGTGACGGCGGTGGCGCCGTCGCCCAACGCGCGCAGGGCGAGCGCGGCGACGACCGAGGAGTCGACCCCGCCGCTAAAGCCCACCACGATTTGCCCCATGTCTTTCATCTCGGCGAGGATCGCGTCGACTTTTTGCTGTAATTCGGGGGTCATGGGAGGGCTTCCTGCGCGTGGTGGGGCTTAAGGGCGGCGTCGCCGAAGACGACGCCGTCGATGCCCAGAGTCACGAATTTATAGTCGGAGTGGGCGCAAATATGCTCGGAGATGCCGGCGAGGGTGTCGAAGTCCGGGAGGTCTTCGAGGGACTCGGGCACCACCACCAAGATTGCGTCCATCTGCTGAATCTCAGCGACCTTGAGGCCCTCGGCGGCGCATAGGCTTCGAATTTCTTCTTCGTTCATCGGGGCCTCAATTCTTCGGTCAGCGGTGGGTGAGACGATTATTCAAAGGTCGGCTCGACGAAGCCGCCGCCGAGGTTTTCGCGATTGCGGCCCTGGCGTCCGATGGACCAACCCGGGTCGGGCTTGAGGTTGTCGAGGCTGGGCAATTCGGCGCGCTGGCCGCGCTCGTGCAGCGGGACGTTGAACGCGCTGCCGCCGAGCGGGAGTCCGACGCCATCGGGCACATAGCCCAGCTCGCCAAGGACCGTGGGGGCTTCGCTGAGCTTGGCGCAGGCGGCGCCGAATTCGCGAATCCAGGCGACCATGGCGGCGCGGTGGGCTTCGATCTCGGCGAAGATCGGGTTGGTCGCCAGGCCAGCCGAGCTCGGGCTGGTGGCGATATCGCCGTTTCGATAGATCTTAGTGAGCATCGCGTAGCCACGGTTCAAGAGGTCGTGGACCTTTTGCTTGCCGCCGAGTGATTCGTAGACGCGCTCATCGGTGCGCAGCATGCCGATCATGCGCAGGGTCTGAGCGACGACCGTGATCGTGTGGTCGGTGGCGTGCACGCTGGTGCCCATGGTGCGGGCGATGAGGTTCGGGTCGTCGACCGACTTTTTGAGCAAAAAGGACACCGTGGACTGCCACATTTCGACCTCGGAGGCCGAATAGTGGATATTATGCTCATAGATGCGGTCTTCGAAGGCTTCCAGCGCCTTGCGCGAGATGAGCGCTTGTCCCTTTTCGGCCAGCTTTCGGCCGAGCGACAACTTATCCTCGCCGAAGCCTGCTTTCTGCAGGGCCGAGGCCAGGCTTGAGTTTTGTTCACAGGATTCGACGGCGACGACGATATGGCCGAGCAGTTGATAATAGGTGGAGCGCACGATGGGCCTCATGGTTTATTTTCACGATGGTTGGTTATCGCGGCCGACAATTTCGACGCAGAATTTTTTGCGATAACCCTCGGGGCGACCATAGCCGAGCGGCACTTTGTCGACAAGGGATTGGATCGGGGTTTTAGTGGGTACTGCAAGAGGCAGCGGCGAAAAGAAGCGTATTGAGCCGCGAGTCTGGCGGGTTGGGGGGTTGCCGCGTGATGAGTTTCTGCTATGGATTCGGGCGAGATTCGCTCCGAGGAAGTTGGCGCAAAGGAAGTTGTGTGAAGCAAGATGCCCTGACAGATTATGCCCATCGCCTGGCCTATACGCGCCCGGCGCGCGGCATCGGCGCCAAGCGTGTTCGTGAGCCGTTCCGGGTGGAGCGTGTTTGGGACGAGGGCGCCCGCTATATCGGCCTGAGCGTGGCGATCGATGACGGTGATTTTCTGGCCAGTCATGTGCGCCCCGGCCAATATACGACCTTCCAATATGGGGAGATGAAGCCGCGTTTTTTAGCGATCGCCAGCGCGCCGAAGATCGAGGGGGTCGGGGAGTCCTGCTGGGACTTTTTGATCGACCGAGACTCGGGCCTGGGCGCGCAATTGAGCGAAGTCAATGGGCTTAAAGTCGGGCGCAAGATTTTGCTGAGCCCGGCCGAGGGCGCGGGGTTTCCGGCCGAGGGCGCCGCGCAGCGCTCGGTGCTTCTTTTCTGCACGGGCGCGGGGATCGCGAGTTTGAGGCCCGTGATGCAATATTGGCACGCTCATCCCGAGGCCGCTCCGGCCAATGTCGCCCTCTATTATGGCGAGAGTGATTTGCGCGACTTCGCCTACGGCGGCGAGATCGCGAAGTGGCGCGCGGGTGGGGTGCGGGTGCAGCGGGCGGTTGAAAATTTCGATGAGGCCCAGGCGGCGACGCTGCCGCCCAATTGGATTTCGCCGGGGCATCGCTACGTGCAGCACGCGTTTGAGGCCGACGCGCCGAGCCTCAAAGGGGCGATGGTTTTTGTAAGCGGTTCCCCGATTATGATGGAAATTATAATCGAAAAGATGCTGCGTTTGGGGGTCTCGTCGGACTCAATTTATATCAATGTCTAAGCCGGGTCTTTGCCCGATAGGAATGTGGAAATGCTCTATATCAGTCCCAGAATTCGTCGTCTCATTGATATGGCCATTGAGGAAGATGATGTCGGCTTCGACGTCGCGTCGGCGGTGTTCTTTTCGGGCGGGGCGGCCGGCGTCAATCAGGCCGAAGTGGTCGATGCGCGCCTGGTGGCAAAGCAGGATTTGACGTTGGCGGGCGTGGCGATGGTCGACGCGGTTTTCGAGCGCGTGGACCCCGCGCTGAAGTGGACATTCGACTTCTCGGACGGGGAGTTGGTTCGCCGCGGCGAGGTCATCGGGCGGGCGCGTGGGCGGGCGATTTCGATCCTTCGGGCCGAGCGAATCGCCCTGAATTTCTTGCAGCGGATGTCGGGCATCGCGACTCAGACCGCGACCTATGTCGCGGCCCTTGGCGAGTCGACGACGCGGATTCTGGACACGCGTAAGACCCTCCCGGGCTACCGCGAGCTCGACAAATATGCGGTGCGCTGCGGCGGCGGCATGAATCACCGCTTTAGCCTGTCGGCGGGGGTGATGCTCAAGGATAACCACCTCGCCGCGGCCGGCGGTGATATCGCCGAGGCGGTGCGCCGGGTGCGCGAGCAGGCGCCGCCGACCCTGAAGATCGAGGTCGAGGTCAGTAATTTGGACGAGCTTCAGCTCGCCCTGGATGCCTCGGCGGACATCATTATGCTCGATAATATGAGCACCAATATGATGGCCGAGGCCGTGTCGATCGTCGACGAATTTTGCAAAAATCAGCGCTCCGGCGCGGTCTCGGCGGCCGGGCTTCGGCGCCATATCGCCCTCGAAGCCAGCGGGAATATCACGCTGGAGCGACTCCCGGAGTTGGCCGACCTCGGCCTGGATTATATCTCCTCGGGGGCGCTGACCCATTCGGTCGAAGCGGCCGATATTTCCCTGAAATTTTGAGAGAGCGCGTACATGACGAATGAGTCCGAAAAGTTGCCGCCGGTCTTTCTCTTCGACGAGGTTGGGTCGACCAACGATCTGGCGCTGGCCGCAGGCCCCGCGCAGGCGTTGCATGGCGCGTGTTGGGCGGCGGATTATCAGACCAAGGGCCGGGGGCGCCGCGAGGTTGGCGGCGGTCGGCGGGTGTGGTTTTCGCCGCAGCGCGCGAATCTCTATATGTCGGTGCTTCTTCGCCCGGAGATCGAGGCGAGCCGAGCGTCGGGGCTGACGCTGGCGACGGCGGCGGGGGTGTGCGGCTTTATCCGCGAGCAATGCGGCGTGGATCTTTGGGTGAAATGGCCCAATGACCTGCTGATTGGCACGCGAAAGGTCGGCGGTATTTTGAGCGAGGCGGTGTCGGGTCCAAAGGGGCTTGAGTCTGTGGTGGTCGGGCTTGGGATCAACGTGAACCTGGAGGCCGACCAGATCCCCGATGCGTTGCGCGAGATCATGACGAGTCTGCGGATCGAGGCGGGGCGTGAGTTCGACCGCCTGGGCTTGTTGCAGGGCATTCGTCGGCGCGTGCTCGAGTATAGTGAGCGCTACGCCCGCGGAGGCTACGCGAGCATCCTCGACGAGCTTCGGGCGTATGATCGCACCGAGGGGCGCGTGGTCTCGGTGCTGCGAGATGGCGCGTGGGTGGACGCGATTTCGCGCGGGATTTCGGACGACGGCGGGTTGCTCGTCGAGGTCGACGGAGTGACGCAGAATATGCACGCGGGAGAGGTTCGGTTCTCGATGCAAGATGCTGATAAATAAGTCTTTTTGAGGGGTTGGTCATGGCGGATGATGCGTGCGAAATCTCGGTGCTCGCCACGGGCTTTGGCCCTTTTTTAAGTCACACCGATAACCCGTCCTGGGAGGTCGCAAAGGCGTTCGCCGGGGCGCTGGGCGAGGACTTCGCCTGCCGCGCCGAGCGCCTCGACGTGAGCTTTGATATCGCGCGGGAATTTACCCGGCGGGTCTTTTCGCGCGCGGACGACGCCCGCGTTTCGGCCCCCGACCTGATCGTACACTTCGGATTGGCTGCGAGTTCTAAGTCGCTGAAGTTTGAGGGTTTTGCGTATAATCGGCGAGGGAAGACGTCGGATTCGGCGGACGCCGGGGTGCGCAAAAGTCTGGATGGGATTCTTATCGAAGAGGGGCGCGAGAATTATCAGACGGGGGTCGACGTCGCGCGATTGACCGAGCTTTTCGCCGAGTCCGGGGCGCCGGTATGTGGCCTGGACGCCTGTGTGAGTCAGGACCCCGGGGATTATGTGTGCAACGCGATCTATTATCACTCGCTGCGCGCCGCTGCCCAGGCGCGCGCCCACGGGGTGCAGACGCAGGTGCTCTTTGTGCATGTGCCGGCGCTTGAGGCGGTCGAGGCTTCGCGATTGGGCGCCGAGGTCGCGGCGTGTTTTCGCCGCTATCTAGCAGAAGGCGACGCCCGGGTTTGAGGGCGGCTTAGGAGTTATCGTCGCTATCTAACAGCGAAACCGCGTGCTGGGGCGGGACCACCATGACGTGGGTGGGCGCGCTGCGCGCGACCGTCCAGGCGACGCGGCCGAGCTGGCGGTTGGTCGAGGTGGCGGTGTTATGCGCGCCGACGACGATGAGGTCGGCGTTGACCGCGTCGGCGTGCTTGACCAGCGCGGTGGCCGGGTCGCCCACGACGACCTTTCGCGCCGACAGCAGTTCCTGTGCGTGCTCGATATCCGGGAAGTTAACCTCGACCTGGTCGACCATACGGTCGAAGAGCGCCTCGATGCGCGAGCGCGAGCGCTCCAGGACTCTGTTGGGGTTAAATTCGAGGGTGCGCGCGAGCAATTTATTGGTGTCGTGGGTGAGCGGGTCAGGCAGGGCGTAGACCAGCTCGAGGGTCGCGCCGACGTGGAGGGCGAAGCCCAGGGCGTGGGCGACGATATCGACGCTATTGGGGCTCAAATCCACGGCGACCACGATATGTTTGACGCGCGGGGCGAGCTCGAAATTGCGCACCAGCAGCGTCGGGCATTGCACGGCGCGCAGCAGTTTTTCGGCGCTCGAGCCGAGCATATAGGGCTGCACCCCGCCCTCGCCGAAGGCGCCCATGACCACCAGGTCGGGGCCAACGCTGCGCACGCGGGCGCTGAGGTCGTCCTTGATATTTCCGTATTCAAGGGTCAGGTTCGCGATGTATTTCTGCTTGTCGAGGTCGACGTCGAGGTGTTCGAGCAGGGCGTCGCGCGCCTCGTCGAGCAGCTCTTGCTCGAACTCAACGTCGTCTTCGCCCAGGGCGGCGTAGGGGAAAAACGCGCGCCGAAGATAGGGGCGCCAGGGCTCCAAAATATGGGCGAGGTGAATGCGCGGCGGGGTGTCGGCGCTGGTTCGCGCGAAGGCCAACGCAGCGCGACTGAAGGCTGAGAAGTCAACCGGGACCAACACCTGCTCAATTTTATACATGAGATTGATACGTCAAAGTAATACGTCGTGGTGTACGCGCGTGTGATTTTTAAAGGCCGCCAGGGCGCGGCGCAGGGCGCGGCGTCCCGGCAGTGATTCGGGTTAGGGGAGTTGGTCAAACTCGTCGGGAGTGCCGTCTCCGTCGGTGTCCCAGCCCACTCGTTCGCGTTTGCCGTCTTTGTCGTAATACTCCCACAGGTCGGTGACGCCGTCGTTGTCCTGGTCGCGCTCAACCCGCAGCAGGTTGCCCTCGCTGTCGTAGAATTTCTCGATGGTGAACGCGCCGTCGAAGCCCACCGACATCGACTTCTTGGCGACGATGCCGTCTTTATAATAAGCGACCAGGTCGATCTTATTATCGTAGTCGAGGTCCATCTCTTCTTCGATAAGCTCGCCGGTGGCGTCGAAATATTGCCAGATATCGATCTGGCCATCGAAGTTCATATCGCGCTCGACGCGCACGATGCCCTTGGCGTTTCGATAGGTGAATTGGTCGGGCTTTCCGTCCTCGTTGAGGTCGGCGGTCTCGACCTGAAGGCCCGTGTTGTTGAGGGAGTTAAAGCGATGGCGCTCGCCGGCCGGCCCGTCGGGGCGGTGTTGAGCGTTGGTTTTGGTCTTGGTGTCCTGGGCCGCTTTGTCGCCCTGGTCCCCGCCGCAACCGATGGCGCTGAGGCTGGTGACCGACAGGCCCACGATCAGCAAGGTGCTTGAGAACAGCCGGGCGTTCTGGGGTTTGAAAGGCATCCGGAGACGATTTTTATTGAGTTTTGTATGCATTGTCGACTTCACGGGCGATCCAAACTGTGCAGTATATCAATTACTTATGGCATCACGTCGAAAAATACCGGCATTTCGAGGCGGCATGCCCACCAAAAAATTAAAAGGATGCTCGAAGCGCTATCCGTGGGTTCGTATTATCACGAGCCGCGGTCAAAAGACAATTCACGCGCCAGACCAAAGCGCCGCGGGGCGCGAAGAGTCTGACGCGTGAATTGGTGAATCAGGCGGTCTTCTTTTCGTAGACCAGCATGGGTTTTTCTTTGTGCGTGAGCACTTCGGCGGTGATGACGCACTCGCGCACGTTTTCGAGGCTGGGCAGCTCGTACATCACGTCGAGCATGATCTCCTCGATGATGGAGCGAAGCCCGCGCGCGCCGGTCTTGCGCTTGATCGCCTCGCGCACGATGGCGACCATGGCGTCGTCCTGGAAGCGCAGCTTCACATTCTCCATCTCCAGGAGCTTCTGGTATTGCTTGACCAGGCTGTTCTTGGGCTTCCAGAGGATGTCGACGAGCATGTCTTCGTCGAGCTCGTCGAAGGTGACGATGACCGGGAAGCGGCCGACGAACTCGGGGATGAGGCCGAATTTCACCAGGTCATGCGGGCGCACATGCTTGAGGACCTCGGAGGTCGACATCTCCTGCTTCTTCTGCTCGGAGCCAAAGCCCATGCGCTGCTCACCGAGGCGGCGGCGGATGATATCGGCAAGGCCGTCAAACGAGCCGCAGCACATGAAGAGGATATTGCTGGTGTTGACCTGGATGAACTCCTGTTGGGGGCGGTTTCGGCTGCCCTCGGGGGTGATCATCACCTCGGTCGACTCGACCATTTTCAGCAGGGCTTGCTGCACGCCCTCGCCGCCGACGTCGCGGGTCGAGGAGGGAGAAGCGCCGCCCTTGGCGATCTTGTCGATCTCGTCGACGCAGACGATGCCGCGGCTTGCGGCCTCGACGTCGCGGTCTGCGGCGAGCCACAGGTTTTTGATGACGTTTTCGACATCTTCGCCCACATAGCCCGCCTCGGTGAGGCTGGTGGCGTCGGCGATGGTGAAGGGCACGTCGAGCTTTTTAGCCAGCGACTGCGCCATCATCGTCTTGCCGCTGCCGGTCGGCCCGATCATCAGGATATTGCCCTTGGTCAGCTCGACGCCTTCGTCTTCTTCGTCGAACATATCGGGCGTTTCCAGGGCCAATTCATCGGCCATGATTCGCTTATAGTGGTTATAAACGCCGACCGAGATCACGCGCTTGGCCAGGTGTTGGCCGACCATATGCTCGTCCAAGAACGCCTTGATCTGGCGGGGGCGCATATCCTCCAGGCCCTTCTTTTCGGCCGGGGTCAGTTCGCGATCTTCTTCAATGATTTCGCGGCATAAGGAGACGCACTCGTCGCAAATATGGACCTTGGGCCCGGCGATGAGTTTGCGCACGTCCCGCGCTTCTTTGCCACAAAAAGAGCAGCGCACCTTACTATTTGAATCAGTCGGTTTCATCTCGACTCGTATTTTGAAAAGTTAAAACTGGCTGATCGCTTTGGAATCAGCCGGAGTTTTCTAGTTTATAAAGAACGCGGTTTACTCGGAAACCGTGCGTCTTCGAAAGGCTCGATCCATATACTAAACCAACGGGGGCGTCTATTTACTCCAACCATCAACGAATCGGGCGTCGGGAAAAACGATCCCAATTTGCGACTTCCAGAATCGATTCATTTCGATGTCCGAAGTTGAATGGAAATAGCGCCAAGAATCAAGCCCGGTGACGAATTACTCGTCGATAAGTCCGGGGCGAATCTTATTGCGGGCCTCCTGGCGCTCCTGCTCTTCCTTGCAGTCGATGCAGAGCGTGGCCATGGGGCGAACGATGAGGCGGCGCTCATTGATGGGCTCTTCGCATTCCTCGCACTCGCCGTAATCTTCGCTGTCGAGGCGCTCCAGGGCGTCGTCGATCTTGCGGATGAGCTTGCGGTCGCGGTCGGCCAGGCGGATCTGCGCCGAGATTCCCTGCTCGGTGGAGGACTCGTCGAGGGAGTCGCGCCCGCCGCGGGTGGCGTCGGCCTCGCGAATATCGCTCTGGGTCGACAGGCTCTCGCCGACCAGCTCATCGCGGCGTTTTTGGAGGTCTTCGCGGATCTTATTTAGGGCTTCTGGGCTCAATTTGCTCATAGTTTGCTTCCTTATCGTTGCGTCATTTTTGCGTGTGCCGCGTATTCTATGCGTGCAGACTGTGCTAATTCGGGCTAATCGGGGGTGCTGCGCCGGATTCGTGCCGTGTGATAGGCAGGAAATGAAATAATTCAGCGCCCCGTGCGTTCTGGCCACGCTTGCGAGTGCTACTTAATACCCAACTTCATCTCGGACAAAATATAATGTCGGATTGCCCCAGCTGCCCTCTTCAGGACACACCTTATGATGCCCAACTTGTCGCCAAAAAAGAGCGAGTCGAGCGGGCGTTTGCCGCGCATCCTCGCCTCGAAGGCGTGGAGGTCGCAGCGGTTCTAGCATCAGCGCGCCAAAGCGGCTACCGAAATCGTGCGCGCATGGTGGTCGACTCAACGGCCGCGCACGCCCAGGCCCTGCTGGGGTTTTACGAAGAACAGGGGCGCGACGTCGTCGCCGTTCAGAGCTGCGCTGCGCATCATCCTCAAATCGAGGCGGCGCTGGCGACCCTGCGCCCGCTGCTCTTCGCCAACGAAGGGCTGCGCGCGTTTGCCCGCTTTGTCGATGTGCGTTGCACCGCCGGGCGTCCGGCCAAAGGGGGCTCGGAGGCCGTGATGATCACGCTGGCCGGGTCGGCGTCTAAGGCCGATGAAATCAAGTCCATCGAGGCGGCCGCGCTCGCACTATTTGGCGAGCTTGAGTCCCGATTGGAAGGGCTAAACGTGGCGCTGCACCTCAATATTTCGGCGGAGCGAAATCAGTCGGTTTTGTCCGGCGAGCAGCGCGTAATTGGCGGCGACGCCTGCTTGAGCTTTGGGTTGAAGATCGCGGGCGAGGGCGAGGCGAAGATCGCCGAGTTGGCCGTGCCGCCGACCGCGTTCTTCCAGGTGAACCTCGAGCAGCTCGAGGCGGTCTATCCTGCGATTCGCCCCGCGATGGTCGACAATGGCGTGCTCGTCGACCTTTATTGCGGCGTCGGCACCCACGCGATCGCGCTGGCAGAGATGGCCGCTGAGGGCGCGGGATTCTCGGATATTCTTGGCTTCGATATCTCCGAATCCGCGATCGAAGAGGCCAAGCTGAACGCCGAAAAGGCCGGGCTTCGCGGGCAGTTTTTGGCCGCCGATGACCACGACGCGGTCGCCTGGATTCAGGAGCGCGTCGCGGCGCTTCCGCAGGGCACCGCGGTGTCGATCATCACCAACCCGGCGCGCGCGGGCATGTCGCCCCAGGCCGTCGCGTCGGTGGCCGAGGTGGGCGCAGAGGTCGTCTTCTACCTCTCCTGTGAGCCCGAGACCCTCGCCCGCGACCTGGACCGCCTGCAAGACCAGGGGTTCGCGGTCGAGCGCGTCGAGGCCTTCGATTTTATGCCGCAGACCGACCAGGTCGAGACGCTGGTCGTCCTCAAACGCACGGGTGAAGCGACCACGCCGTCGTATGAGCGCGCCTATCAGTCGCTCAAGGGGCGCCGGTTTTCGCCGGGTGTTTCGGGGCCGTCGGCGCTGCCCGATAAGGTCGATGAGAGTGTGTGGATCGCGGTCGTCGCGGGCACGGTGCCGGGGCAGGGCTTTTTGCCCTTCGACCGCTCCAAAAAGGCGCGCGCCGCCGAGAAGAACGGCGCGACCCAGGAGCAGGTGAAGATCGAGCGACTTCGCAAGGTGCAGGGCAATTCGGTGGTGCGCATCCACGCCGAGACCCTCGACGACGCGCAAATTCGCCGGCGCTTTCGGGCCTGGAATCACCCGGTGCTCGGCGACCCGGACTTCGGCGACCGCAACGCCAATCACCTGGCCGAGCGCCACGCCTATCTCGACCGCCTCGCCCTGCATTGCGTGGGGGCGAAGGTCGATCAAAAGTGGAAGTCCGCCCCCGTGCCGGGCCAATTTCTTGCGATGATGCGCCTGCCGCGGGCGATCCTCGAAGAGGTCCCCCAGGGGGGCTAATCCCACGATAACTTTGCCCTGTGGAACGCGCTTGAAAGATACGAAGAAAGATATGCTCGACAACAACACAAAACGATCGACGCCCTCGCGGCCGAAGATTTTTCGTGACCCGGTTCATAATATCATCGCCTTTGATCTCGATGACCCGGTGGAGGCGACGCTCTTTCGTCTGATCCGCTCGCGCACCTTTCAGCGCCTGCGCCGGATTCGCCAGCTTGGGTTCGCGAATCTTGTGTACCACGGGGCGGAGCACACGCGTTTTGGCCATAGCATTGGCGTGGCGCATGTGGCGCGGCGCATGTTCGACGCCCTTGACCACGGGTTTGGGGAGGCGGAGCGCATGGAGGTTCTGTGCGCCGCGCTGCTCCACGATGTGGGGCATGGGCCGTTTAGCCACGCGATTGAGAATGTGACGCTGATTCATCACGAGAATTATAGCGCGCAGCTTGTCTGTGACCCGGCGGGCGATATCTATCCGATCCTGGCCGAGTATGACCCGGATTTGCCGGCGACGGTGGCCAGTTATTTTGGGCCGCGCAGCGAGTTTCCGCCCGAGAAGCATGTGCTGCTGGATATCGTGTCGAGCCAGCTCGACGCGGACCGGCTTGATTATATCCAGCGCGACGGCGTGGCGACCGGGGTGAAGATCGGGCTCTACGATTTTGAGCGCATCCTGACGATGCTCCAGACCTATGAGAGCGACGGGGGTGCGTCGCCGTTGAGCCGGCGCCTGGCGGTGAGTTATCGGGCGCGCGAGGCGGTCGAGGGGTATTTGATGGCGCGCTTTCATATGTTTAAGCAGGTCTATCTGCATAAGGCGGTGCGCGCGGCCGATAAGATGCTCGAGGCCGTGGTGGCGCGGGCGACCGCGTTGCTGCGCGAGGGCTATGCGTTTAGCGCGGCGCTCAGCCCGGGCCTGGCGAGCTTGCTGGCGGGGGAGCGGCTGGGGACCGAGGCGTTTATTTCGCTGGATGACACCGATATCTGGATCGCGTTGAAGCAGTGGCGAAATGACGCCGATCCGATCTTGTCGCGCCTGTCGGCGGGGCTGCTCGACCGCGAGCTCTATAAGACGATCGACCTGGGGATTTCGGACCCGGTGTGGATCGCGCGCATCTTGGACCGCGCCGGGGAGTTGGCCCGTGAGATGGGCTTAGACCCGGAGTATTTCGTGCTCACCGACCACGCCTATGACACCCCATATAAGCCCTATGACCCGCGCCACGGCGATATCGGGGCGCATATCCCGATCGTCGACCCGGACGGGCGCGCGGCGCCCATCGAGCAGCGCAGCGATATGGTGCATCTGCTCGGGCGAGATTCTTATAAGATTGTGCGGTTATGTGTGCCCGCGGAGCTGCGGGATCGCCTGGTCCTGGAGCCGGTGTATGCCGGCTGAGGTGCGCGTGTGGGTCAGCGCATCTTGTCTTCGATCTTCTTCTGGGTCCCCAGAAAGTACATAATAAAGTCCAGGGCCTGCTCGCCGGCGCCGATGGTGAGCTCGACGCCGCCGGTGGGGCCGGTGGCGCTGGTCTTCCAGAACTCCGGGCGTCGATTCTCGAGCCCGTAGGTGCTGCTGGTTTGCTTGAATGGCGCGCCGCCCCAGCCGCCAAAAGCGCGCACCGCGACCAGGTCGTGGTGATAATAGACCAGGCCGAGGTCGGCAAAGCCGAGCAGCGGGTCGTCCACGCGCCCGGTGGCGCTCAGCCATATCTCCACGCTCTGGCGATGCTTCATGATGCCCGGGTACCCGGGCCCCCATCCTGTTTTGCCGTTCCAGATGCTCAGGGCCGGCACATCGAGGCGAAAGCCGCGCTTCTCGATCATGGTGCTCTGCGCCACCTGCGCCCCGTCGCTCGCCTGCAACTCCATCTCGTAGCTCGCCCCCATATAGGGCATCACCAGGCGCAGATAGCGCACGTCTAAGACCAGCCCCAGCTCGACCATATGCCCGCCGCCCTTGATGTCGCCGCGGGTGCCGCGCTCGCTGAGCGTGGCGTCGTCGATATGGTGGTAGCGGTAGCCAATGGTGCAGCCGGTGGTGCCGAGAAGACACGCTCCCAGGAGGAGCGTGGCGAGTAGGTTTTGCGAAAGTTTTGGGGGCGTCACGACGTCCTATATCTGATCTGGGCGCGGAGATTCTGCGCCCAGAAATAGCATAGCTTGGGCGCAGAGACTAAATTTTTGCGTTCCCCCCGGGTTCGGCGATATAATCACAGGGATCTACGCGGGCTTATCCGCATTTGTTGAGCCGAAGTGATATGGCCAGAGACGCGAAAAAATCCAAAAAAGCTGCCCCGAAGGGTGGGACGCCGGACGCCTCGAGCCCGGGGCCGCTGGCGGTGCGCGTCGACGCCTTCGAAGGGCCGATGGACCTGCTGCTCGAGCTGATCAAAAAGCACGAGGTCGACATCTTCGATATCCCCATCGCGTTGATCACCGAGGAGTATTTGCGCGTGATCAATCACCTCGAATCGCTCGATCTGCAATTGGGCGGGGAGTGGTTGGAGATGGCGGCGGACCTGATTTATATCAAGTCAAAGATGCTCCTGCCGGTCGAGGAGAGCGATGAGGAAGAAGACGGCCCGGACCCGCGCTCGGAGCTGGTGCGCCGGCTTATCGAGTATCAACGCTTTAAGATCCTGGCCTCAAAGATCGACGCGCTGCCGAAGCTTGAGCACGATGTGTTTTTGCACCGGGCGAACCCCGAGGACTACCGCGACACGGGCCCGCCCTTGCTGCAAGAGGTTGGGATTTCGAGCCTGGTGAACGCGCTGAAACGCCTGGCCAAAAAACAGGGGACGGACGCCAATTGGGTGGTCGAGATGACCCGCGAGAAGCTCACGCTTCGCAGCGTTATGGTCGACGTCGCCACGCTCTTGCAGGAGCGCCCGCGCGTGACGTTTGAGGAGCTCTTTGTGCGCCCGGACGGCCAGATGCAGGACTTCAGCCGCTACCGGGTGGTGACGGTGTTCTTGGCGCTTTTGGAGATGACCAAGCGCAAGATCGTGAAGTTGATGCAGTCGCGTATCGACGGCGACCAGCTCTATATTGAGCGCGCGGTCATCAATATTGTGGAGGTCAGTCAGACCCTCGATCTTCCCGACACGGTGGTGGCAGGCTGATGGCTGAACGCGATCCAAAAACCCGCGCCGGCTCCTCGCCGACCCCCGAGGCGCACGGGAATCGGGAGGCGCGCGCCGTCGCGGCGAGCAGCGCGCCTGAGGGCGGCGCGTCGGCCGCGGCGCCGGGGCTCGACGATTTTAATCGGGTGCGCGCGACGCTTGAGGCACTGCTGCTTGCCAGCACCGAGCGGCTCGACCGCGCGATGCTCTTAAAATGCCTGCCCGAAGAGGATCACCCGCTGATCAACGGCGCGCTCGAGAACCTGAAGCTCGAATATAGCGGCGCCCACCGCGGCATCCACCTGGTCGAGGTCGCCGGCGGGTTTCAGCTGCGCACCAACCCTGCGTTTCGCGACTCGGTGCGCCAGATGTACGCCGCCACGCCGCGCAAATTATCGCGCGCCGCCCTGGAGACCCTGGCCATCGTCGCCTACCGCCAGCCGCTCACCCGCGCCGATATCGAGGAGATCCGCGGCGTCGACTCCTCGGGCGTGCTGCGCACCCTTGAGGAGCATGACCTCGTGCAGACGGTCGGGCGCCTCGACGATATCGGTCGCCCGCATATTTTGGGGACCACGCCGCGGTTTTTGGAGTTCTTCGGGCTTTCGAGCCTCGAGGATCTTCCCAACCTGAGCGCCGATGAGCTGCAGGCGCTCGATGAGCTCTATGCCGATGAGATGGCCGGGGAGGAAGAGGGTGGTAGTGAGTGAGGTGAGTGAGGTGATGCGGATCGGCGAGGTCGTTGCCGGGGCAATGAACTAAGCCCCTGAGCGAAGCCTGGGGGCTGGCCGCGTTCAGCGGCCGGGGGCCGGTTGCGGATCGGCGAGGTGGTGGGTTTGGGGACCCCACGCCGCCTTGGCTTGACTTTCCAAAAAAATAGTTCAAAAGAGGCACTAACAATCACGCGCCGTGAGGGCGCCGAAACTCTATAAATGAGGAAAATCATGTCGAAGCAACCAAATTCCGAAGAAATGCGTGTCCAAAAATTCCTGTCCGGTGCCGGCGTATGCAGCCGTCGCAAGGGCGAGGAGATGATGTTGGAGGGGCGTGTTCAGGTGAACGGGAAGGTTTGTCGGGAGTTGGGCACCAAGATTGATCCGGAGCGCGACGAGATTCGCGTTAACGGGGAGGTCGTGAACCTGGTGAATAAATATATTTATTTGCTGGTGAACAAACCCGAGAACTGCGTCACGACGCTTGATGATCCGCAGAACCGAATGATCGTGACCGATCTTCTGCCCGCCAATATGCCGCGCGTGTGGCCGGTGGGGCGCTTGGACTGGGATTCGTCCGGCGCGCTGCTGATGACCAACGACGGTGAGTTGACCAACAAGTTGACCCACCCGGGCAGCAAGGTCTCGAAGCAATACGCCGTCAAAGTGCGCGGGATGCTCAAGAATAACTCGCGCGAGCTTGAGCCGTTGCGCGAGGGTATCCGCCTGGATGGGGTGATGACGCGGCCGGCCTTTGTCGAAGTCGTCAACGATAACGGCAATAATACCTGGCTCGATTTCATCATCAGTGAGGGTAAGAACCGCCAGATTCGGCGCATGTGTGAGGCGATTGGCTATCCGGTCATGAAGCTGCGCCGCTACGCGATGGCGAATCTGACGATCGACGGGTTGCCGTCGGGCTCGTACCGGCCGCTGACCCCCGATGAGATCGCGGCGCTTCATGAGGCCGTGAATCAGGACCTGCCCAAAGAGGCGGAGCTGAGCCGCAGCGCCGAGAAGCGTGAGCGGGAGCGCAAGAAGCGTCACGGGCGTTTCGATGTGCGCACCAGCCCCAAGGTGCAGGCGCGGCGCGCCTCGAAGAGCAAATCGTCGCGCAAAGATTATACGGCCAAGGGCAACGCGGCGAAGCGTCGCGAGCGTATGGGCCGCAAGTCGCGCAGTGGTTCATCGAAGAAAGGGCGCTAATGAAAAGTATTTGGCCCCGAATTGGCCAAATACATAAATAGCGCTTGACAGGGAGCGGAACCTGCCCTAGGTTCCTGCTCCCGGTCGCACCGGAAAGTAAGTACGCGACCTTGATGCGGGGTGGAGCAGCCAGGTAGCTCGTCGGGCTCATAACCCGAAGGCCGCAGGTTCGAATCCTGCCCCCGCCATCTTTTTTTTTGCTTCACGATTTCCGGACAGAGTAACACCCTTATTGCGGGGTGGAGCAGCCAGGTAGCTCGTCGGGCTCATAACCCGAAGGCCGCAGGTTCGAATCCTGCCCCCGCCACTATCGCAGCACGAAGAAGCCGCACAGTCCTTGGACTGCGCGGCTTTTTTCTATTCTTGTTGGGCTGATATTCGCGCGCGCTTATTCGCGGATCGTCTTGCCGCTGGAGAGCAGCCACCAGGCGATCGCGGCGAAGGTGAGGTCGAGCGCGATGACCACCAGATAGCCCTGCCATAAGGGGACGTCGGAGATGCCGGTCATCCCGTAGCGAATCCCGTTGACCATATAGAGGATGGGGTTGAAGCGAGAGACCATATCCCAGGGCGCCGGGAGCATGGTGATGGAGTAGAAGACGCCGCCCAAGAAGGTCAGCGGCGTGAGCAAAAAAGTCGGCAGCAGGTTGATATGGTCGAAGTCCTCGGCGACGATCGCGGTGGTCAGCCCGACCAGCGCGAAGGCCAGCGAGGTGAGCAGCATAAACGACAGGGTGATGAGGATGTGCAGGAGCGCGTTGGGGCCGGTGAGGGTCGCGACCACCTGGTCTGCGCCCATGAGCATCGCCACCGCCCAGATAATCGAGCCGACCAGCATCGCCCGCATGATGGACGCGCCGGTGTAGCCCGCCATCAACTGCAGGTGGGTGAGCGGGGTCACCAGGATGTCGACGATGGTGCCGTGGATCTTATTGATAAAGAAGGAGAACGCCGAGTTCACGAAGGCGTTGTTGATCAGCGAGAGCATCACCAGGCCGGGCACCAAAAAGTCGATATAGGGCACGCCCTCGACCTCTTTGAGCCGGCCGCCCAGTGAATAGCCGAAGACCAGGAAATAGAGCATCGTCGTGACGACCGGGCTCACGATGGTCTGGCTGGCGACGTTCCAGAAGCGGTGGATTTCTTTTCGAAAGAGCGTCCACGCGCCGAACCAGCCCTGGCTTTGGGCGACCACGGTGAGCTCGGCGATGCGGGCGCGGGCGGCCCGCTCGGCGGCGGCCGGTGGGGCGCCGACGGGGCGAGTAGGGCTGTCTTCCTGGGGCTTGGGGGCGGGGCTCACGGGGCCTCCGGCGAAGGGTGGATTTGAGGGGCGTCTGGGGTCTTTGAGTTATCCTGCTCGATGATCTGGCGAAAGATGCTCTCCAGCGAGGTCTGGTGCCCGTCGACGCGCTCGATGCTCAGGCCGGCGTCGAAGAGCGCGCGCAGCAGGCGGTCGGTGGGGCCGGGGCCCGGGGCGTCTTCTTCGCGCCGGTCGATATGGAGCATAAGCGTCTTGGGACCGGCCTTTTCGAGGTTGAGCGCGTCCATCTGGGCGATGAAGTCGGCCGGGATCGCCTCGTGCAGGCGAACCTCGACGCTGCGGTGGCCGAGGGATTCCATCAGCACCTCGCGCGGGGCGACGCGCAGGAGGTTGCCGAAGTTCACGATGCCCACGCGGTCCGCCAGGGCCTCGGCCTCCTCGATATAGTGGGTGGTCAGCACGATGGTGGTGCCGCGGTCGCGCAGGTCGCGCACGAACTCCCACAACTCCTCGCGCAGCTCGACGTCGACCCCGGCGGTGGGCTCGTCCAAAAAGAGCAGCACCGGGTCGTGCATCAGGGCCTTGGCGATCATCAGGCGCCGCTTCATGCCGCCGGAGAGCCCGCGCGTGTTGCGGTCGGCCTTGTCGGCCAGCGAGAAGCGCTCGAGCATCTCGTTGACCTTGTCGGGGGTGGGCGGCGCGCTGAAATAGCCGCCCTGGTACTCGAGGACGTCGCGCACCGTGAAGGCGGAGTCGTAGTTGAGCTCCTGGGGGACCAGGCCGATGAGGCGGCGGGTGAGGCGGTAGTCGTCGCGCACGTCGAAGCCGGCGACGGTGATGTTGCCGTCAAAGCGCGTGATCATGCCGCAGATGCAGCCGATAAGCGTGGTCTTTCCCGCCCCGTTTGGCCCGAGCAGGGCGAAGATCTCGCCGGGCACGATGTCGAGCGACATATCGTTGACCGCGGTGAGCTCCCCATAGCGTTTCGTGACGTTCTGAACCGAGAGTAAGGAGGGCGCTTGGTAGGTCGATCCCATGGGTTCCTTAGAGGTATTTTTCGATCACAGTGACGATTTCGTGGTAGTCGACCAGGTTGGTCACATAGTCGAGCTTGTCGGTGGGCAAGATGACCAGCGGCGAAAGATCGTAGGCGTCGATCCAATTCTCGTAGAGCTTGTGCAGGCGGTTGAGGTATTCGGTTGGGATATTTTGCTCCATCTCGCGCCCGCGCATGGCGATGCGCTGGCGCACGGTTTTGACCGGGCAGCGCAGATAGATCATGACATCGGGGGCGCGAATCTCGCCCTGCACCGACTCGTAGAGGTTGCGGTAGGTCTGCCAGTCGCGCGCGCTCATCTGCCCCTGCTGGTACAGGTTCTGGGCGAAGATCTCGGCGTCCTCCCAGATCGTGCGGTCCTGGATGACGTTCTGCGGCGAGGCGTCGAGCTCTTTGTGCAGCTTGAATTTGGCGCCCAGGAAATAGAGCTGGCTATGAAAACTCCAGCGCTCCATATCCTCGTAGAAATCCTCGAGATAGGGGTTATCCTCGTTGGGCTCGAAGAAGGGCTGGACGTCGAAGTGCTGGCTTAGAAACTCGACGATCGAGCTTTTGCCGGCGCCGATGCTGCCGGCGACCGCGATATAGCGGCGGGGATCGTTGCTCTGGGCGGCGCGGCGCGGGGAGTTCTGGCTGCGGTCGATCTCAGTGATATGCAGGGCGTCAGCCATCGGGATTCTCTGGCGTAGGTGTGCTTCCCGCGGAAGCGTTTCATCGGGAACGAGGCCCCGCAGGTGCGGGGCGCTCGAGTTTATTGCATCAAAAAGGAACCGTCGCGGCGCGGGCGGCTCAAGTTGCTGAAGAAGACGAAGTCACTGGTCGGGTCGGCGATGATCAGCCAGGGGCCGGTGGGCAGTCCCTCGGCCAGCATGATATCGGTCGGCAGCATCGTGGTCGTGGTCAGCTCGTCGGCGCGGAAGTTGCGCTCGACGGCGAATCGGTAGGACAACTCGCGGTCTTCGTCGCGGATGGGCGTGATGGGTTCGCCGTCCTCGCCCAGCGCCTCGCCGGGGTGCATCATAAAAGTCAAATAGGGGCCCTCGAAGAGCTCGCCGGTCTTCACGCGCGCGCTGACGCGCGGGTTGTCGGCGCCAAACACCGGCTCGCACACGCCCTGCACGCTGGTATTGGGCGACAGAAAGCCGCTGCGATCGCCGACGACGATCCACTCGTCGTGGGCGCGGATCTCGAAGTCGACGCCCTGGGCGAAGCAGTCGCGCGAGGGCAGCTCGGCGGCGTAGCGCCCGTCTTCGTCGATGACGGCGAGGGTGAAGTCGTGGGCGCTGACGTCGGTGATGGTCCAGGTGCGGAAGTCGCGGCGGGTGTCTTCGTCCACGAATACCTGGCAGGCTTCGGGGAGGGCGTCGCCGGAGCCGTCGGCCGAGACCGGGGCGCTTAAGATGGTGAGGCGATCGCCGACTTCGACGCCGTTATTGCACAGGTTGAGCCCGGCAGAGCGCATCTCGCCGGGGGTGTCGGCGTCGACCAGGCCGTCGTCGCGGCGAGTGTTCGGGATGACGCCTTCCCAGGTGACCGTCCAGGACTCGGCGACGATCGCGCGGTCATCGGTGGTCAACAGGTTCAGGTCGACCACGTCGGAGTCGCCGATCGGGCCGAGCGCGGCTTCGAGGCTTGTGCGCTGGGTTGAGCTAAGCTGGTCGCCGCCGGCCGGCAGCAGGGTGCTGCGCTTGAGCAGGTCGGCGCGGGAGAATTCGACCGCGCGAATCTTGGCGTCGCTGGTCTGCGGGTGCACCGGCTGCGGGCGAAGGATCGAGGTGCAGCTGGTGTCGGCCGGGCCGGTCGAGGCCTGGCGAATCGCCGAGGCGTAGCTATCGGGCGTGGTGCAGGTGCCGAGGCTTCGCACGCGGCTTTCGCGCCCGGTGGCGTCCTGCAATTGCATGGTCGGGTTATACGCCAGGCGCACGTTATTTTCCTCGGCGAGGCGATCGCCGAAGCAGGCGGTGCGCAGGGCGTCGAGGTCGTCGCAGCTTTGGCCGTCGGGCAGCGCGCAGGAGGCGTTGGCCGGGTCGCAGGAGGTGCAGATTTCGAGGGCGCTGCAAGCCTGTTCGTCGTATTGCAGCGGGAACTCGGGCACGCTGAGGCAATTCATCTCGGCGGAGTTTTCCAGGGCCTCGGAGCCCGCGAAGAAGTCGCTGGAGGAGATGATCGCGTCGTTGACTTCGCAATAGGTTGTGAGCGCGTGGACGTTGAAGCTCGCCCCGGAGTCAGTCGCCACGGAGGCGCCGTAGCGGTAGCGCACGATCGCGTGCTCACAGGTGCCCTTGGGGTCGCAGGTCGCGGCGTTCGGGTCCTGCCAGACGAGGGTGCGCTCGACGCGGCCGGCGACCACCATCGGGGCGGGCGGCACGGCGACGCCGAGCTGGCTTGCAAACGCGGTGCGGTCGGTGCCGCCGGCGTTATAGGCGTCGATAAGTTGGTGGCGCGTCGCGTCGACGACCATGACCTGGTTATTGGCGCGGTCGACCACGTAGACGAATTTTCCGAAGGCGTCGGCGCTCACGGAGCTAAAGCCGAGCGGACGCGCGTCGGGCTCGGCGCGGCCCTGGGGGCTGCGGGCGATGCCGTCGGCGTTCTCGGCGCCGCGCGGGCTGGTGCACGCGGGGTCGTCGGCGTCGATGAGGCCGTCGCCGTTGTCGTCCACGCCGTTGGAGCACTCGAAGGTCAGGCCGACGCGGGCGACCTCGCAGGGCGCCGCGCCGCTGTCTAAGCAGCCCGCGCCGAAGTCGGCCGGGACGCTGTCGCCCAGCGCCACGACTGACGCATAGGGCTGGTCGGTGTAGACGATATAGAGCAATTCGCCGCCGGGCATGGTGGCCATATCGGCGACGTTTCCGGGCAGCGCGAGCTCTTGGCCGTCGGCCTGGGTGGGCACTGCGTCGCAGATCACTTCGTCGGCGGTGCACTCACTGCTCGAGCCGCTGGGGCAGGCGCAGTCGACGGCTTCGTGGAGCCAGAGGCGCGCGGGATGCCCCAGGGCGACCGCCAGGGTGGCGGCGTCGGCGGAGGTGCTCAATGCGATCTTCGTGGGGGCCGCGTCGAAGTCGATGGTCTTGGGCAACGCCTGCAGATTCCACAGGTCGATGACCGAGACGGAGGCGTCGGCCTGGTTTAAGGCGAAGGCGGTGGCGCCGTTGCCGGCGGCGACGTCGGTGGGGGTCTTGCCCACCGGGATGCCGCTGACGCCCGGGATGGTCGCGTCGACGTTGATGAGCTCCGGCACGTCGGTGGCGCCGGTTTTGCTCATATTGACGACCGAAACGCTGTCGCCGTTCTGGTTGGCGATGAGGCCGATCGCCCCGCGCGCGCCCTCGGCGCAGGCGCCGACGTTGGGGCGGGTGACGCCGCCGCTAAACGCTTGGCCGGTCAGGCAAACGGGGCCTTGAGCCAGGGCAAAGGCGCGCGGTCCCTGCAGGCTTGCGGGCTGGGCCGCGGTGTCATCGCCGCAGGAGACGTTGCTCGCCGCGAGCACGAGGCCGGCGACGACGAGGGTGAGCGCGCTGAATTTATTTAATTTATATAATGTACGCAAAAACAAATCCGGTCCCTGGCGTAAAACACCCATCTCAAATTTAATAGCGCCGGTTTTTATAAACCCGGCGACTTGCAATATTTGCTGCGGCGGGCGGCGTGCCACAAATGTGCTCGCCGGCGCCTTTTTGTCTATCATTTCCGCGCGAATTATTCGCGGCGCGGATTAGTAGATCTTCTTGATGACCGAATGATAGCGCGATAATTCGGGCAATTCGGTGTCGCGGTGCAGCGGGTTGATGTCGATGACCGCGACCGACCCGCAGCCGCCCCCGGCGTCGCTGCATTTCTGGTCGCTTTTGGGGGTGTCGCTAAAGAGCGTCACGAACGCGCGGCAGCGTTGCTCGGCGGTGGCGCAGCCCGAGATGCGCGGCTCGATCACGATATCGTAGGGCTCGGCGCTGAGCAAAATCTCGTCGAGGATGGTGCGCGATTCCAGGTCGAGCACCTGGATGGAGCGGTCCTGTGCGCTGGTAATATAGGCGAGTCGCTGGCCTTGCGGTGTGGTGTGCAGGGCCATGCCGCCGGGTTGGCTGCGCAGCGGGATCGAGCCGACGATCCGGTGCGCCCGGCCGGCGCCGGTGGCCGGGTCGGCGGGGACCACGTCGACGATATAAAGCGCGTTCGGGTTGCGGCTGAGCACATAGAAGCGCTGGCCGTCGTCTTCGAAGACGATGGCGCGCGCGTCGATCATCTCGGCCTCATTATTGAGGGCGAAGGAGCCGCGGGCGAGCAGCGCTTCGACCTTGCCCAGGTCGTTGATATAGGGCTGGTAGATCGCGATTTGATTGGTGCGACGCCCGGCCACATAGAGGTCGCGGGTGCCCGGGCGCTGGGTGATCGCGCTGGCCCCGCGCAGCAGCGGCGCGCTCTGGATATTGGCGCCCGAAAGGTCGCGCCCCGGCAGGGCGATCGAGGAGACCTGGGTCCCGGCCAGATGCGCCAGGTTCACGACGTCCACGGTGCCCACCTCGGGGCGGTCCACGCTGAAGACGGCCAGGTCGAAGGGATCATCGGGGACCGTCGCGCTCGCGTTCTTCTCAAGCGCCGGGTTGATGATGCAGGCGGCCGGGTTGGAGGTCGCCTGCCCCTGGCTGTCGTTGCAATACAGCGCGCTGCCGTCGCTCGCCACGTTGAAGGCCACCACGGAGTTCTGGGCCCGCGCGGTCACATAGGCGCGCGTGGCGTCGTCGTTGAGCACGATATTTGACCCGAACGAGGGCAAATAGGGCGAATGAGCGTCGCGTATCTCAAGGGTATTTGCGTCGATCACGCTGACGCTGCCGCCGGCGTTGGGCCGGTAGCGCGCGTCAAAATTGCTATTGACCACATAAAAATATTGCCCGTCGGGATGAAAGGTCAGCCCCACCGGATAATGAAGTTGGTCGCGCGGCGGCAAAGATCCCTCGATCGAGGAATCGCACCCAGTCAGCACGCCCATGGCGGCGACGAGGGTGAGCGAGCAAATAAGCGAAGCTTTCCAAACAATTATATCAATTTTCATCATGGGTCCTGGCGTCGGTGTCTCCGGCCGGACAGCGCTCGGCGAGCGGGTCGAAATCCATTCGTCGGCTGAATTACCACCGGGCTTGGTTGGAATGCAAGTCTGGCGGTCAGTCTGGCGGTCGGGCGCTTCGCGGACCCTCGTGAAGCATAAACGCCAGTTATTCGCCGGTGAGCGGAGCCTCGCGGGTCACGGTGATCGTTTCGCTGCTCTCAGCGAGCGGGCCGTCATGGCCGGACTTCAGGACACGCAGCGTGAGCGTGAAGTCGGAGGTGTCCGCATCCGTTTCGACCTCGGAGAAGGTCCCGTGGATAATATAGGCGCGATCCAGGAGCTCCGCGAAGTCGGGGTGTTGCTCCGGAGTCGACCGCGGGATCTCCGTGCCATCGAAGAGTTCGTAGAGCTGCTCACCCGGAGGGCCCAACACATCGGCGCCCGAATCATTGACGAGGCTAGTCTCAATTCTTGAGCTCATCGATTCGGTGCTCATAGCGAGGTCGGCGCGCGTCGTCTTAAAGGGAGCGAGCAGGACCACTGCGGCCTCGTCGGTGCCGGCTGCCTCGTCCCAACCTTGCGCCAAATCCGTGGCCGCTAATTGCTCAAAGGTAGCCTTTGCGAGGCTGTCAAGCTGGGCGCGCGTCGGTCGCAAGGGCCCTTTGGGGGCCTCGGCTTGCGCGTCGTCGGCGGCTTGTTGGGCGGTGGCCGCGTCGTCGGCGGTTTGTTGGGCGGTGGCCGCGTCGTCGGCGGCGTCCGAGGATGCCTCGCCGGTGGTGGCGCAGCCAGTGGCGAGGAGCGTAGCGAGGGCGGCGAGCGCGATGAGTGAGCGGCGATGGTTGGGGCGAAGGATGTGCATCATATTTATCCAGGCAGAAGTAATATTGAGTGTATGGTAGCGCGATATTTTTGGGGCGACAAAGATGTTTTGGCGGTCCGTCTGATTCACCCCTCCGCCGACTCCGCTTCGCTACGTCGTCTCCTCCCCCCTACTAGCGGCGGAGGACTACTGTTGCCCCCGCGGAGCGTGGTGGGTTTGCGGTGTGTTAAAGAGGCGTTTTAATCGGTCGGCGTTTTGTCGCCACCGAACCTGAACTCGTAGGTGCAGGCGGTGTCGCCGTCGGGCATATAGTCGAGGCGGGTGGCGGTGCCGCCAAGGATTTGCTCGAAGAGTTCGGCTTCGAGCCGGCAGGGGAGCTTGGTGGCGCGCACGGCCTCGCTGAAGGGGCAGTTGTGGTGTTTGATGCGCACGCAATCGCCGTCCTGCTCGACCTTGGACATAAAGCCCTCCTGGCTGAGGAAGTCGGTGATGACGGCGAGTTTTTGGGCCATGACCTCGGGGGATGGGTCGTCGGTCAGGGCGTCTTCGGCGCGGATGCCGGCGGCCGCAAAGAGGGCGAGGAGGCGCTCTTTTCGCTGCGCCCAGGTGTGGATGAAGACGTCGTTGACCAGCCCGGGGTAGCCCTCGCGCAGCATGAAGTCGAGGACGGCGCCGAGCAGGCGGCCGTCCTGGCTGGGGAAGAGCCGCCGCCCATTCGCGGTCAGGCGGTAGCGCGAGGTCGGCCGGCCTCGCCCGGACGGTACACTCTCAAACTCCAGGATGCCCTGCGCCTCGAGGCGGTCGAAGTGCTGGCGGATCGTGGTGCTCGCCAGGCCCAGGGCGCTGGATGCCTCTTCGACGCTGACGTCGCCGCGGCTCTGCACAAATAAAACGATCTCGGTGCGTGAGGCGGAGAGGATGTTGAGGAGGTTATTCGGCATAGCTTCTTTGGCGCGTGAGGGGGTCTGAAGGGCCACGGTTGGTGGCCTGGATGCTGTGACCGACCATCGGTCTGCTGGTTCAACCTAGCTCAGTCGCGGTGGGTTCTGCAAATCGTAACGGCGCGAAAATTAATTAAACTCGTAATTTTGCGAGTTTAAGTTGACGGCGCGGCGATATTCCCGTTAGGAAGGGGAGGTGTTGAACGATTTTAAGGCCTGATTTCGATATGTATCGCAGTTTGAACGCACGCTTGGGCCGCGCTTTGAGTCGATGGGAAAATCATAATTATGTCCGGGAGAATGTATGACAACGGAAGGAATCATCACGGCGAAGGGCCGTGTGGGGCCGGCGAATCGGCAGTTAACGGTGGCCAAGGTGGCGGTCAGCCAGGGGGCCGGCGTGGACCCGCGGATGACCCGGATCGTGCTGGCCTATGCGGCCTTCGCCACCGTCTGGCTCGTAATAGGAACGCTGATCGGCGAGTTTATGGGGTTTGCGCTGGTGTGGCCGGAGATGGCGCAGGTGTCGTGGTTGTCGTTTGGCAGGCTTCGCCCGGTGCACACCAATATGGTCTTCTGGGGGTGGGCGTCGCTGGGGATGCTCGGCCTGGGCCACTACGTGGTCACCGTGACCAGCCGGGTGCGCCTGCACTCCTACGCGCTGGCCTGGGTGGCGCTGGGGCTGATCAACCTGACGGTGGTGGTGGGGACGCTGTTTTTATTGGCCGGGGTTAATAACGGCGGGCAGGAGTACCGCGAGTATATCTGGCCGGCGATGCTGCCCTTTGCGCTGGCGTTGATGCTGACCGGCTACAATTTCTACCGCACCATCGAGTCGCGCCAGACCGACGAGATCTATATCTCGAATTGGTGGATCCTCTCGGCGATCATCTGGACCACGGTGCTGGCGACGATCGCGTACCTGCCGGGGTATCAGGAGGGGATGGGGCAGACGATTATCCAGGGCTATTATATGCACCAGGGTGTGGGGATGTGGTTTACGCCGATGGTGTTGGGGATGGCGTATTATCTGGTGCCCAAGCTGCTGAACACGCCGATCTACTCGTATTCGCTGGGGGCGCTGGCGTTCTCCACGCAGCTGCTCTTTTATACGATGATCGGCACCCATCATTTTATCTTCAGCCCGGTGCCCTGGTGGCTGCAGACCGTGGCGATTGTGTTCAGCATCGGCATGGTGATCCCGGTGGTGGCGGGGACGGCGAACTTCGCGCTGACCGCGCGCGGCAAGTGGTCGATGATCCGCAAGAGCTACGCCCTGCCGTTTTTGGCCGCGGGGATCTTCTATTATTGCTTCGTGTCGCTGCAGGGCTCGCTTGAGGCGCTGCGCACGGCCAACCTGTATTGGCATTTTACGAACTTCACGGTGGGGCACTCGCATTTCTCGATGTACGGGTTCATCACCTTCATGATCTGGGGGGGTATCTACGGCATGGTGCCGCATATGACCGGGCGCAACCCGCGGCAGTTGCTGGTCGGGGTGCACTTCTGGTTGGCCTTCGTGGGCATCGGCATCTACGGGGTTTCGCTGTCGATCGGCGGGCACCTGCAAGGGGTGAGCTGGATCGCCGGCGAGGCGTTTATGGAGTCGGTGCGCATGATGGCGCCGTTCTGGCTGTGGCGGGCGGTGGGGGGGACGCTGATGTTCGTGTCGCACCTGCTCTTTGCCTATAATTTCTGGCATATGCTGCCCAAAAAACAGGGGGAAGACGCGGCCGCGCCGGCGCCCGACGAGACTGGCGAATGTGAGCAGGTGATGGATGCTGCGGCGAATGTGGAGGTGGCGAATGCTTAATTTTCATACGAATGCGCGCGCGCTCTACGGGGCTTCGTTTGCGGTCTTTTTATTGTTGAGCCTGATCGTGGCGGTGGGCCCGGCCTATTGGGCCCAGGAGAATAACGCGCCCCTGCCGGGGTCGCGCGAGCTGAGCGAGCAGGAGCAGCTCGGCCAGCATATCTATATCAGCGAGGGTTGCGTGGCCTGTCATACCCAGCAGGTGCGCCCGGTGCCCTCCGACGAGGTCTTCGGGCGCCCGGCGGTGCCGGCTGACTTTGCCCGGTTCAAGCCCAAGGATGCGTTTGTGCAGGCGCCGTCTCTGCTCGGCTCGCAGCGCACCGGGCCGGACCTGACCAATATCGGCAAGCGCCAGCCCAGTGAGATCTGGCAGAATATGCATCTCTATAACCCGCGCACGGTGGTGCCGGACTCGGTGATGCCCTCGCACCCCTGGCTGTTCAAGGAGGTCGACACCCCGCGCCCCGGCCAGACCGTGGTGCAGCTGCCCGAGGGGTTTGGCCCGGCCAACGGCAGGGCCGTGGTGACCACGGAGCAGAGCGAGGCGTTGGTCGCGTATTTGCTCAGCCTTAAGCAAGATCCGCTTCCCGAAGGGAGCGCGATGGGGGCGAAGAAGGGCGGCGCGAAGGCGGATGACAAGGGCGGCGGTGACCTCGGCGCGTCGGTCTACGCGACAAGTTGCGCGAGCTGCCACCAGGACAAAGGCCAGGGGATGCCCGGGGTGTTCCCGCCGCTGGTCGGTGACCCGGTGGTGATTGATGAGGACCCGAGCGACCATATCCGCATCGTCCTGGAAGGCCTGCAGGGCAAGGAGATCAACGGCGTCGCCTACGCCTCGCCGATGACCGCGTTCGCCGCGATTCTTGACGATAAGGAGATCGCCGCGGTGGTCAATCACGAGCGCACCAGCTGGGGAAATGACGCCCCGACGGTGACCCCGGCGGATGTCGCAAAGATCCGCGCGACCCTGGACAAAAAATAAGGAGTGAGACGATGAGCAAACCGATGGAGAAGATGAATGGCGAGGCCGCGCACTCGGGCGCGGAGCCCGGGTCCTGGTCGCTGCATGTCGATGAGCACGGGCATTCGGGGGCCTACGAGCCCAATGGCGTGGAGCTGGGGATCGTGGGCGTGGCCTGGGTGGTGTTGATCGTGTCGCTGGCGATGACGTTTCGCTACCTATTTCGCCCCGGCGAGAAAGGCGCAAACCATATCAAGCGCCGTATTTTGCATGACGGAGGCCCCCGATGACTATCAGTGAGAGCGTGGCCCCGGCGTGTGGGTCGAAGCAGTCGGTGTGCTGGGTGTCGGTCTATATCGACGATGAGGTGGAACCCGTCGCGCGCTACAAGCCGCCCGGGCGGGTGCAATTGGACACCCGCGAGATGCGCGACGGGGCGCATAAGATGCGCGTCGAGGCGATGTGCGCCAACGGCACGATCGGCGTGCGTGAGATCGATTTTCGGGTGCGAAACGGCCCGGCGATTGAGGTGCACGGGCTCAAGGATAACGAGGTGGTCGACGGCGATATGTCGGTGATGATCCACGCGTTTAGCGGCTCGGGGAACGACGATTGGGAGCCGTCGCGCGCCGAGGCACCCACGCCGGTGCCGACCTGGGTCTGGGTGCTGTTTATCCTGATCTTTGCCGCGGCGATGTTTTATTCGCTGCATTATTGGAGCCCCGCGGGGGACTATCGCGAGGCGCCGACCTGGCAGACGCGCGCCGGGGAATAGTCGCCGAAATTGGGGTGAGTTTTTAGCAAGGGAGAGAGCAAATGGCTTTTGTAATTACCCAGCCGTGTCTTGGCTGCCTGGATGCTTCGTGTGTTGAGGTGTGCCCGGTGGATTGCATTCACGGGTTGCTGCCGGTCGACGAGATTCGCCAGATCCAGCTCGACGGCGATGAGGCGAGGCTCGCAAATATGCAGTTGTTCATCGACCCGCAGATCTGCATCGACTGCGGGGCCTGTGAGCCGGAGTGCCCGGTCGAGGCGATCTTCGAGGAGTTCGATGTGCCCGAGGAGTGGGAAGAATATATCGAGCTGAACGCGAAGTTCTTCGAGTCCTGAGTCAGGGGGCGGCGTCTTCTCTTTGCTCCTCGATGATCTCCTGGAGCTTTCGCAGGCTCCCGGCCAGGTGGTCGATGGCCTCGACGGTGGTGGACGGGGTTCCCGGGGCGACCTGGACGAAGGTAGTGCCGAAGTCGATCACCTGGGCGGGGGGCTCGGCGACCTCGGAATAGTCGGGCATCTCACCGTGGTCATTGGCGCTAAAGACGGTGACCGCGACGGTATGCCCGCTTTTGCGAAAGCGCCCGTTCTCCTGGGTGAGGCCGCCGGCGTCAAAGCTGCTGAGCTTGCCGATGCGCTTCCACCCCGACTCCTGGATGGCGGCCCAGACGAGCGATGGCGAGACGCTGGCGGCCGCCGGATCGCGGGGTGCCGGGCGAGGGGGCGCGGGTTTTTCGTGGGGCTCGGCGAGCGCGCTGGCTTGGCTGGGCTCGGGGGGCGCCGGGGCGTCGGCTGAGTTGTCGTCCGAGAAAGCCCACCAGCCGAGCAGGGCGATGAGCAAAGCGGCGCCGCTGGCGGCGGCGATCCGCGGCCAGAGGTTGGCGCGCGGTGCGCGGGGCTCGGCGGGGCGATACTCCCCGGGCGCGCGGGCTTGAGCGGGGTGGCCGGCGCGATTATTCCTGCCGTCGTCGGCGATGCGGGCGAGGTCCAACTCCAGGGGAGGGAGATCTTCTTCGGCCCGGGGCGCCGGTTTGGGCCGGGCCTGTTTGGCGGCCTGCAAGAGCTGATCGACCGGCGAATTTTTTTGTCGAAGCGGCGGCGGTGATGGGGAGCGTCGTCGTGAAAACGGGACATCTTCGGCATCTTCTGCGCGCGCCTCGGGGGTGTTGAGCCAGGCGAGCAACTCCCGGCGCATTTCGGCGCATGTTTGGTAGCGATCAACGGTGGGCTTTGCCAGCGCTTTATAGAGGATGCGCTCTAACCCGGGCGGGCAAGACACCGCCGGGGGGAGAACCCAGGGCTCGGGGCCCAGGTGCTTTTCGACGCACTCGCCGTAGATCGTGGAGGGGACCGCCGGGTCGCCGACCATCGCCTCCCACATCAACAGGCCCAGCGAGTAGATATCCGACGGGGGGCCGAGCTGTTTGGTCTGCTCGAGCTGCTCGGGAGAGGCGTAGCGCGGGGTGCCCACGAAGGTTCCCTGGTGGGTGATGCGCGCCAGGCTCTCGGCGTTCTCGCTCAGGTCTTTGGCGATGCCGAAGTCCAGGATCTTGACCATATCCTGGCCCTGAAAATCACGGGTGAGCATGATATTTGAGGGCTTAAGATCGCGGTGCAAAAAATGAAGTTGATGGGCCTCTTGCAGGCTGGCCAGGATCTGGACGCTGAGTCGCGCTACCGCCAGCGGCGGCAGCGCCCCGCGCTTGTCGAGGTATTGGTAGAGGGAGACGCCCTCAACCCACTCCATGGCGATATAGAGGAAGCCGTGGGGGTCCTGGCCGTAGTCGTAAATCGTGACGGTGTTGGGGTGAGTCAGTTGGCTGGCCAGGCGCGCCTCGCGGGTGAAGCGCTCCAGCCAGGAGGCTTTGATATCCTCGGCGATGGTGGGGATCTTGAGCCCCACCGGGCGCTTCATTTCGATATGCGTGGCGCGATAAATGACGCTGAAGCCGCCGCGTGCGATGGCCTTGTCGATGCGGTATTTGCCTGCGATGACGGTGCCGACGCGCAGGATTTTTTGTTCGGAGGATGAGCTCATTTGGGGATCGGCGTGCTGGCAGAAGTGAAGCGAAATCACGGAGTTGCGCGCTCAGCTTAGAGCATAAAAGAGCGCCCGTCTATTTGGTGGACGGGCGCTCTTGTGCTCAGGGGATATTTGCTCGGGCGACCTCAGCCGCCGGCGCCGCCCTGCTGGCCGGCGTCGATATCACCGGCGGTCTCCTCGCCTTCTCCGTCGGTGCTCGGGGAGCCGGGGTATCGGCTGATGCGAATCTCTTGATTAACGTCGGTAAAGACCAGGGCGCTCAGGGTTCCGGTGAAGTTATTTTCGTCCTGTTTGGTCGCCTCGATGGTATAGATTTCGTTCTCGTTTTGGGTCGGGTTCCACTGGACGGTGAGCGTGGTGCCGTCGAAGGTGGAGGAGCTCATGATGTCGCCGCCTTTGTCGGCGGCGCCGTTCTCGGCGAGCATGCTCATGGTATAATAGCCCTCGACTTCGGTGGCGCCGTCCTCCTGGATGAGGTCAAGGTTGACGATCAGGGACTGGTCCTCGGCGGCGCCGACGCGCCAGGAGCCGTTGACGAAGCCGGGGGCGATGAGCGTGACATCTTCGTCGTGGCCGTGGCCGGCGTCGTCAACCTCGCCGGTGCCGCCGACATCGCGTTGAGTTTGTGTGCCATTATTCTTGCCGGTGGTTTGGCCGACGACCTTCGAGTCCTCGCAGCCAAAGCCGGCGAGGGCCAGGGCGAGCAGCGCGATCGAGATGCCTGATTTAGAGGGGGCAAGGAGTGTGCGTAAGTCGGTGGATATATTTTTCATGGCCTGAATTCCTCGGCGATTGATGAGCAATTTGGAAGCGGCGCCGGCGGTCAAGCCGGCGCCGTGGGTTCGTCTAGGGTCTATTTGATCGGCACGAAGACACGTCCGCAGCTCGCGTTGCCCACGGGGCCGCAGAAGTCCGAGCAGGCATACCCGTCGCCCATGGCGACCTCGATATGGCCATAGGTGGCGTGGTAGCCGCGGCAGCCGGCGAACCAACCGATGATGGCGCCGCGGGGGGCCTGGGACGGCGGGACGTCGATCTTTTTAAGGCCCATAGTCGAGGCCAGGGCCTCGGGGCTGGCGCGGTCGGCGGCGTGGGTGAAGCCGGAGGCGCTGACCTGGACCTGATAGGCGCTCATGCCGACCTTGGCGGCGAGGCGGTCGATGTCGGCGCGGGTTGCCAGGCCGGAGCGAATGACCGCGGCTTTTACAAAGCCCCAGCATTGTCCGGTGGAATAGCCGCCTCGGCCGTTGCTGCAGCGAGCGGCCATGCCGCCGTTGCCCACGCCGGAGCATTGGCCGCCCTGGACCGCGAGCTTCTCGGCCATAGCGGAGTCGGCTTCGCCGCCGCCGCCCGGCGCGCTGCCGCCGCCGTCACTGCCCGAGCCGGGCAGGGGTTCATCGTCATCGCCGAGCTCATAGCCGGGGACCGTGCCGTCCTCGTTGGTGATGAAGACCTTGATTTTGACCTTGGCGATGGTGTGCGCTTCGCGCTCGGCCGGGTCGCTCAGTTGCTCTTTGGTGTCGTAGCCGACCGCCGTGATCTCGACCCAGCCGCGTTGGCTGAATTTATGGGTGCAGGCGAAGTTAGTGTCAGGGTTGTCGGAGCGGCAGACCGCTTTGTCCTCGACCTCGTAGTCGACCGAGATAATCTCGGGGTTGAGGCGGCGCGTGCGCATGCGGATCTTGGGGCTATACCAGCCGCGAGAGGCCGGTCGGACCCACTCCAGGCCGTCCTGAATGTGGGCGGAGACCAACACGTCGAGTTCGGCGGTCGCGATGATCTCACCGGCTGCGTTCTTGGCGTAGGCGATGATGCGCCGGAAGCCGTCGGTGCCGCTGAGGTTGTCAAAGGAGTAGGCGACCCGGAAGTCACTTGAGCGCTGCGAGGACTCGCCGACGTTATAGCCGTCGGACTCGTAGATGACGGTGACGATCTCGGAGGGCCCGCCGATCACCTTGAAGGTGGCGTCCTTGGGGGCCAGGGCCGACATGCCGGCCGGGCCGGGGCGCGGGCTGGAGAAGCGGAACGCGTCGCTCAGCGTGATGGTGACGGTGTCGGTGGCCACGGTCTGTCCGTCGCTGCCGACCGCGCGGGCGGTGATTTTATAGGTGCCTTCGCCCTCAAGCAGGTGGGCCAGGCGGAAGGAGCTATCCCAGTCGGTGCCGGTGCCAATGGAGCGGCCGCCGATGAAATACTCGACGTGTTGGACGTCGGGTGAGGCGTCCACGGTGAGGTTGAGGTTGCCGCTGGCGTAGCTCGCGCCGTCGCGCGGTGTCTGGAAGTGGACGCTGGACGCGGGGGCGCTCAGGCCGGAGATATTGCCGGAGATGTCGCTGGCGATCTTGACCCAATTCTCTTTGTCGGGCGAGGCCCAGACCTCGGCGCTATAGCCGGAGTTGCACCCGGCCATGCTGCTGAATTCGTTCTGGACGACCGAGATCACCGCGCCGCTTTTGAAGGTGCTTGGGAAGCCTAGGACGATCTCTTCGCCGACGCCGAGCACCGCGGCGTTGCTGGTGCGCGAGCCGCAGCTATCGTTATTGGGCGGGCCGGTCGCCCCGCTGGCGCCGGTCACGTCGTCGGAGCTGCTGGCGACCGAAGACGCATAGACGGCCGGGGCGCTGCGGTCGGTTTGGAAGAAGACCGAGTCGACCTCGAACCCGCCGACGCTGCGCGGGTAGGGGGCCGGGGTGTCGGCGGTGGCCTTGATCTTGATATATTTATAATTCGTGGCCTCCAGGTTGAATTTCGGGGTGTCACGAACCTCGTCATGCGGGCGCTCGGGGCGGCCGCAGAGGACGTCGGAGCCGGCGTAGGTGATGATCTTGGGGATCTGATTGAGCAGCAAATCGCCCGGGCAGGAGGTGGATTGGCCCGGGTTCTCGCGGTGACCCTGCACGACCGAGCGCTTCACGTCGATATTATATTTGTCGGCCAGGTAGCGAATGAGCTTCCCGGCGGATTTAAGCGCCTCGTCGGTCGGCTCGGCGGCCGGGATTCCCAGCGCCGAGGGAGGCTGGTATTGGCCCAGGAAGCTGATGCCGATGTTGCCGGTATTCTGCCCGCCGACGTGCGCACCGATGCGGTCTTCGGCGGTGCCGCGGTAGATTTTACCGTCACGGTCGATCAAGAAGTGATAGCCGATATCGGGCCAGCCGTGGCCGTCCATATGGTAGTCCTGGAAGCCGCGGATGCGCTCGGCGCCCGAGACCGACAGGTTATTGGGCGACACGGCGTGGTGAATGGCGAAGCGGTTGGGCGTGTGCTTGCCGGTCAGCGAGCGCGGCGGGCGTGCGCCCCAGCCGGAGCGCTCGATGATATCGGGGCGCTCGGTGGTCGAGGTACACTCTTGCGCGCCCGCGCCGCTGCCGTCGGTTAGCACGGCTTCGTCGACCGTATTGGCGATGCAGGAGCCCTGAAGTTGGACGGTCTCGATGTCGGCGCCGTAATAAAAGCGCAGGATATCCAGCGCTTTTTTGCCCTTTCGCTCCAGGCAAACCGCGCCCCATTGGCTCATATCGCCGCGGTTGTCGTTGCTGCTGGGCTGGCCATAGGCGCCCTGGACGGCGCTGCCGCGCTTGCCCTCGTTATAGGTGATAAAATGCTCGGTGTTGGTGGCGCCGCCACCGATGCCCCGGCAGGATGCGGTCTGTTGCTCGGAGCCGGCCTTGTAGAAGAGCGGCACCAGCGTGCCATTATATTGGCCGACGACCCCGGCGGTCTCTTTGACGGCCTGGCGGGCGAGGGCGCGGATGGGGCGCCCGCAGGCGTAGTGCTGGTCGGCCTGGCTTGAGCGCAGCGGGCGCTTCAGGCCGTGGTTGATATACATCGCGAACGAGCGCGCGGCGATGGCCTGGGCCTTAAGCGCCTCGATATCGGCGCTATAGGCGGCCTCGCAGCTGACCACGTTGGCCAGATATTCCTGGAGTTCCTTCTCGCCCCGGTCGGTTTGGACCTTGCAAAAACCACTGATGTCCTTGGTTTTTACCTCCTGACCCTGGGTCACATAGATATCCGAGGTCTGCGGGATGACCGCGGCGGGTTCGTCGTCGGTCATTCCGCAGCCGGCGAGGGCGAGCAGGCAGGCGGCCCCGAGTAAGAGGCGGGCTAAGCGATGTGTTCGCGCGCTATTCATTTTGAACCTCGAGTATCTACTTGGTGACTTAAATCAGCCATCAGACAGGGTTAAATGTGCGATGATCTTATGTGGACCGTTGGGATAAACCGTGAGCCGCAGGGCGCCGTCTTCGCGCCGATAGAGCAGCATTTGCGCGTTGGAAAGTGCGGGGTCGTCGCGATGTGCGTCCTGTAGGAGCTCGGCGACCGGCTCCAATTGCCATCCGCGCGCGCTCAAGGAGCGCTCGTAAAAGCTGAGGATCTTGTCCACGCTGGAGGTGCCGATAAAGATATGGTCGCTATGGTTGGCCTCGGGATCAAGGTCGGTAAATCGCTGCAAGCGGGTGCAACCCGGGCAGATCGGAATGCGCGGGTCGACGTTTTGCCCCGGGACCTGACTGCCGGCGAGCATCTTGCGGTAGTCGAATTTCTCGTCGCTCCAGCTCGCGACTACGGTGGTGTAGCGGGCGCCGGGGTTCTGGAACGCCTCGACGTGGCGATAGGCGCTAAACTTATTGGCGATATCGCCGCGCTGGTATTGCGCTTCGAGCCCGGCGAGTTCCTCGCGGGTGCGGGCGTGATTGCCGGTCAGGCCGCCGCCCATGGCGACATATTGCTCGCTGATGCGCGAGGGGATGATGCCGCCGGTCAACATATCCTGGCGGGCCTGCTGGGTGTCGGCGTCGGCCAGGGTAATATAGCTCTTGGAGTTGAGCTTCTGGTGATGGAATTCGTCCTGGTAGCGCTTGAGCACCTCGATCGGTTTTTTATCGATATGGTTGACCGAGAAATAGATCGTATTGCCGTTGATATCGAAGGCGCGGGGGGGTTCGTGGCCCAGGTGTTTGAGGGCGCGCTGGAACCCGGCCTGGGGGTTAGCGTCGGCGCTAAAGAGGTCGAGGATATTGGCCTGGGAGACCGACACGCCGTCGCCGGGGGCCCAGACGGTTGCGCTCAGCCCGACGACCACCAGGCCGGCGCCGGCGAAGAGCAGGGCGGTGAGCGAGAGGAGTCGGCGCGCGCGCGACGTTTTTGGGGCGCTGCGTTGCTGTGTCATTCCATCGCTCCCTTTATCTTATTGACCGTCTGGGACTGCTTGGTCAGGCGCTGAGTCTCGGCGATACCGAGCAGGTTATCGTAGGCCGAGATGCCCTTGAGGGCGCCGCGCGCCACGACACCTGCGGCGTCTTCGCGCTGCCAGCGCGGCGACACCAGCGTGTTATAATATTGATAGATATGGAATTGCTGCCCGGCGATCGTCACGGTCTGGGTGTCGGTGCCCATTTCTTCGCCGTAATGCGCGGAGGTCGCGTGCGCCAGGCGGGGCTTGGAGCCGGTGAGCCCGGTGGTGCCGGTGCCGAAGCCGTTGCTGGAGTTAAAGCTGACGCGCGGGGCTGATGAGCCATCGTCGAAGAGGCGTTTGCCGTAGGTCGAGTCGCCCACGATGGGCTGGATATTGGAGGTCACGTCGGCGTGGATCCAGCGAAGTTTGATCTCCTTATGCGTCGATCGTACCCGCGCCTCCGACTCCCCGAGCGTTCCCTTCGAGGCCAGGCCCGAGCCCTGGGCGTTGGTCTCACGGCGCACCACCTGGTGGACGTAGTCCTCTTCTTGTTTGTCACGGTAGGTGGTCATATTCGCCTTGATGGCGCTGCCGGCGTGGCCCACCGAGGTGTGAATGCCCGCGGTGTCTTTTTGGACCTCCAGCGCGTTATCCCACATCGTGGCGTAGGCGACCCCGCTGGTGCGCACCACCGCGGTGTTCAGGCGCGACAGGTTGGCGATGCCCGCAAAAATCAGGATAAAGATCGGCAAGGTGATGATGAACTCGGTCAGCGTCGCGCCGCCTTCATCGGCCAGAAATCTGCGCATCGGGCGGGTCAGCTTGGTTTTGAGCGACTGGAGTCGTTTCATTTCGTGATGCCCTCCACGGTTGAGTGGCCGAGGGCGCGGGTCGCGCGTTCCATGAAGACCAGGTCATCAAAGGATTCGTTGATGATCGACGAGCTTCCGGTGATGAGGATGCCGCTAAACGCAAGGAAGGGGAGCATATCGTGGTAGACGCTCGACATCTCGACGCCGACCTTCTGCATCTCGCCAGGCAGCGCGACCGGGCGCATGCGCGCGGTCCAGCGCGGGTGCCACAGGTCGGGGGTGCGGAAGCCGCCCTGAAATGACATCTCCGCGCGCGCCATGCCCCAATAGCCGCTGGAGCGGTATTTCTCTTCGTCCTCGAGGCTATAGTCTTTCTTCATATAGCCGTATTTATTGCGCATATCCCCGAAGAGCTCTTTTTCGTGGCGGTAGGTGAAGACCAGGTTCGAGGTCAGCAGGCTCCAGCGCGCCGGCTCGGCCGGGTTGAAGAGGGTCCAGGGTTCACCGTGTTTGCCGAACGCGTCTTTGGATTCGGTTCGGATGATGCCCGGAAAGAACTGAAAGGCGTGGTCCAGGACGTCTTGGCTGCCCGCCATGCCCTCGGAGGCGGCTTTGTGCGCGTCATTATTGAAGTTGCGCTCGTCCTTATAGAAGCTGTGCTCGGGGCCCATGCCGTTCTCGAGCATAAAGTGATAGCCGTCATCATAATTGATGTCGTGGCTTGCCAGCATCACCGGCAGGGTGTCGACCAGGTTGGTGTGGCGAACCAGCGGCGACCAGCCGACCTCGTTGAGCACGCGGTCCCCGATGGCGTTGACCAGCGGATAGCGCCCCGGGGGGCCCTGGCTGGCCGGATAGGGGAAGGATGAGGCCATCGTCGCGCCGTTTCGGGCCGCGCGGTGCACCGCCTCGGCCCAACCCCACCACGGGGTAAAGGCGTGGGTGTAGCGCTGATAATTGTCGATGGCGATGAGATCCTGAAGGTAATACTCCTTGGTATTTTTATCCTTAAAGATCTTATAATCCCCGTCCTTCTCGGCCTCGTAGATCTTCTCGTTTTCTTCGCAGAGCGTGACCGCCGCTTCGTCTTCGGGGTCGGGCGGGCAGGTGTCGGTGTACCATTTCTCATAGCCCTTCCAGAGGGAGTAATATTGGGCGTGAATCCCCACCACCGAGCGCTTGGCGATATTGGCGTAGGCGAGGTTATTCATCGCCCGGGCGCGCACCGCGGCCTGGCTATAGGCGGCGGTGTCGGCGGCGGTCTGCACGTCCATTTTGTCGCGGCTGACCTGGCCGGTGTCGTACAAAACCCAGCCGAGCATCATCAGGATGAGGATGCCCGCCAGGCCCAGCAGCAAGATCGCGCCGGAGTCGTCGCGATTGAAGCGCGCCAGACCGTCACTCATCCCCCGTGTGAGCCATCTATTTTTAGCGCAGCGGCAGCTTCGCATTGACTTTCACCTGTTTGCGCAGCGTGTATTTTCGTTCGAGCGTCAAAAAATAGCCGTGTTTGCCATTTATTTGCTTATGCTCGCCGAAAATTCCAGCAACCAGTGGCATGAGGACGAAATAGTGATGGGTCATTGTTACGCCGATTCGATCGCCGGTTTCGGCTAATTCGACCTCGGTATGAGCCCATGCATTATAGAATTTACGTGCGGTTCGATCTTCGAATTTCGAGGCGTCGAAGGCCAGGAAGAAGCTGAATTCCGAGGGGGTTGTGTTGAGCCCGGGGGTCAGCTTTTGCTCGGCGCGCGCCCTGGCATAGGCGCCCACATTGCTGCCGCCGCCGCCCTCGATCTGGGTGCCAAAGATGGCGCCCATCGTCTTTTGAAAGGTCTTGGTATAGTCCGGGTGAGCGCCCAGGCGGAAGTTGCCGAATTCGGAGGATGCGGTGGGGGCCAGGACCGCCGCGGCCTGAACGCGCGCTTTCTCGGCGACCAGGCTGCGGTCGACGTTGAAGCGGCCTTCGGTCGCCTCGGGCATCCAGACCCAGGCGCTGCGCGCGGATTGAATCACCGCCAAATCGGCCAGCGTCCCGGTGATATTGACCAGGGCCAATTGCGCGATCCCCATGATGAGGACCAGCGCCACCGGCAATACGACCAGGGTTTCGGTGAGCACGCTGCCGATCGGTTTGGGCGTCAATCTAACGGGTTCGGCGTTGGCTCGCCAAAGTTGTCTCATGCGCGTGGCGCTCAAGAATAGCGTCGCCCAGACCAACGCGCAGAGGCCCAGGTGGCCGGCGATTCCCAGCCCGATCGATGCCAGCCCTTCTTGCTGCTGCCACGCCCAGCGAAGCGCGTCGACCGTGATGCTCGTGCTGAAGAGGGCCGCAGTCGCCGCCCCCATGATCAACACCACCAGGCCGTGGAATCCGGCGACTACCAAAGCCGGCAAAACTCCCCGTGGTCGCGTCGCTAGACGGTCGCGTTTCGAGTCGGCTGTGGGGAGTTCGCGCATCGCAGCACCTTACTTAAGAAAATAATCGAGCGGATTAATCAGGCGTCCATATTGTCTTCTTCGTCGGCCTGGGCATCACAAATTGTCGTTTGAACGAATGAGTCAGTAGCTTCTGTCTGCGCCCAATTGGCTCAGAAACACTTGCACTAAGTATACCAAAATCGATCTGATTTGTGCAGATCGCGGGCCCACGTGCCCGTGGGAGCCTGCGCGGTGCGGTTATCACACATTATGCGCAGGTGTAGGGAATTCAAGCACATCGGGCGTCGGCGGCGCGGGGCGTGCCAAGTTGTCACGTAATCCGCGCGTTCTGGGGAGTGAAGTTCCCTTGGCGACGCTGGTGCACCCTGCTGCGGGGCGATGTTGCAATGATAAACTCTCAAAATTGCACCGTGACCGGCGATGCGGCGAGTGCGCCGCTGCCCGAGGTTCCATTGCCCAATTGCCCCTTCCCATTGTCGCCCCAGCATTGAATCTCCCCCGACTCCAGCGCGGCACACGCGTGTGAATCGCCCGCGCTGATGCGCGCGGCGGGCGCGCTCAGCCCGACCTTGACCGGCGTATAGGAGGCGGTCTGGCTGGCGTCGCCGAGCTGGCCGGACCCATTGGCGCCCCAGCAATAGACATCCCCATTGCTCTGCAGGGCGCAGCTAAATTGGTCCCCCGCGACCACCTGAATCACGAAGCCAGGCAACCCGCTAACCTCGACCGGGGTCGGGCTCTGCGGCGTCGCGGGGTCGACGCCCAACTGGCCAGATGCGTTGTCATTGAAGCAATAGAGCTTTCCGAGCGCGTCGATAAAGCAGGTGTGGGCCCGGCCGCCGGCGATGCAGCCGTGCGGCGCGACGCAGGCGCTGGTCTCAAACTGAAACGCGTCGAAGTGCACCACGGCCTGGTTTTGCTCGCCGGAGCCGCTGCATCCGTCGGCGAAGTCGCCCCAGCAGACCAGCCCGTCTGCGCTGAGCCCGCACGCGTAGCATTCGGAGAGCCCGAGCGCGAGAAATTCTCCCGCATAGCCCTGCACCTTCGCCGGCGCGATGTTGGCCGCGAGGCTGTCGCCATTTCCGACCTGGCCGTGGGCGCCGCTTCCCCAGCAATACGCCTGGCCGGCGTGGTTGCGCATGCAATTTAGGTTCTCGCGGGTCTGCAATGAGACGACCCTGGGGTCTACCTGCTCGCGGTCGACCGCGATGGCGGGACGGTTGGTGCGCGGCAGCGTCGCGCAATCATCGCCGGTGCCGAGTTGGCCGAAGCATTCTCCGGAGCCGACAAGTTGGTTGGAGCCCCAGCACCAGGCAAGGCCTTTTTCGTTGAGCGCGCAGGAGTGCTGCTGGCCGGTGCTGACCGCGGTGGCCTTGAAGTCCACGCTCGACATCAGCACACGCGTGGGGGTGAGCTGGTCCTCGAAATCACCGCTGCCCAATTGCCCGCCCTGATTGGCGCCCCAGCAAAAAATGCTGCCATCGCCGCGCACCGCACAGCTATGCTGCGCGCCCGCGCTCAACGACGCGACGCACTCGGCGCCGCCGCACGAAAGCGCGTCGCCGCATCCATCGTCGACCACTCCGCAGGTCGCCCCGAGGTCTGCGCAGGTCTGGGGTATGCACTCCCCGGCATCGCCGCCGTCTGTCTGTATATCTTCGGCGTCCATCGCGTCGTCGCCCGGGCCGGCGTCGGGGCGCGCGACCTCGTCGCGCAGCACACACACGCCGCCGCGCACCAGGAGTCCGCCGCCGGACGCGCATTCCCAACCCGCCTCGCAATCCGTGTCCGCGCTGCAATTCGACGCCTCGGGCTGGCATCCGCTCGCGCCCAGGATCGCCCACCCGATCGCGGCGATGGCGATCGCGTGGCGCCAGTCGCCGCGTCGGTTGCTGCGGATATGTGGGTTCTGAGGAGTCATCAGTGGTTCAAGCCTATCCAATTCATCATCGAAAAAATTATCAATCACCAATCAAGGCGCGTTGAGATATTATTGAGGCCAATGTCGACCGAAAATTGCGCGCCGGCCTTGGCTGAATCCGCCCCGGTTTGGCGGGCGTGGGCTCGCGTATCGCCTTCGGAGTTCGCGCTCATCTGGATGATCTTCCAGGTCACGCCGCCGGCCAAAATCACGCCGCCGACCCCGTAGAGGATCGCGCTGCGCGTCGAGGCGGTGTCGGCCTGATCGCGCAGTTCGGCCACCGCGCGGGCGTCCTGCGCGCGCTGGGCTTGGTGGAGTTCGTCGAGCCGCGAGACCGCCGTATAATCGGAGATGAATCCGGCCACCACGGTCGCCGCGCCCACGCCGATCGTGGAGTAGATAAGGACCTCTTCGAGCTCCGGGTCCAGCAAGCGCGGCTCGGCCTCCAGGGTCAGCCGCAGACTCTGGGTTTCGTCGCGGCGCACCTCAATTTGCTGGGCGCTGGGGACAAACCCGGGCGCCTGCGCGCGGAGCTCGTAGCGCCCGACGCGCAGCTTCGAATCCAGGGGGCAGCTCGCCGGCTGGGCGGCCTCGCGGGCGCCGTCGGGCGTAAGCTGTGTCAGCGTCAGTGTTGCGTTTTTGGGCGTGCAGTGAACCTGCAGCGTGCCTTCTTCGACGCATGAGTCGGCCAGCTCCTCGCGCAGTGAGGTCGCGTGCTGGCGCATCTTCGGGTCGATATCGGGGACCGCCAGGTAGCGATCGAACATGGCGCGCGCCTGGGCGCAGGCGTTCATCGCTTTATAGGATTGGGCGATATTAAAGAGCAGGCGCGAGTGGTCGTAGATGTCGCGGGCGGCCTCGAATTGCTCGATCGAGGCGCGGTATTTTCCCATCTCAAAAAGCCGCTTTCCGTCGCTTACGCGCAGCTTAAAGCGCGCAAGATCCTCGGCGCTGATGCTCGCCTGGGCCTGCGCCGTCTGCGGGGCCAGGGGCAGGGCGGCCAGGGCAATCATAAGCATCGCGGCTACCCGAAGACCCGGCGAGCGGAGCGCGTTCAATATGTCGGCGGGAAGACGCATGGGCGCGATCAGTCTCCAAAAATGGTGTTATTATTCATGATGTCGTCGACCGAGGTCGGCGCGCGCTTCTTGGGCGCGGGTCTCGGGCGCGTCCTCGGCGCTGTCTTCTTTGTCGATTTTTTGGGCGCCTTTGCCGGCGCCGGCGCGCTCGGCGCTTGGGGAGTCGCCGTGTCGGCGGGCGTGGGTGGCGCCGGCGTGGACTCGGGGGGCGCCGGGTCTGGCTTGGCGTTCTGGGGCGCGCTCGAATCCGAGTCCTTTTCCCCCGCAGGCGCGGGTTCGATGACAGGTTCGGCCGGCTCGTCGAGGCGGTTGATAAAGGCGAAGTCCGGGTCCGGCTTGGGGGCGAGCCCGGGTTTGCTCGAAGCTGGGGTGGCGGGAGATGGAGGCTCAGATGACGCCGTGCTCACCTCAGATGTGGTTGAATTATTTATGAAATTTGCGCTGAGAGTGAGGCCCAGGGCGGCGGCCAGGCCGAGGGCTAAGGCGCCGAACAATAGGGCGCGCGAGCGCGGGGTGTCATCCTCGACATCCGCCCGGTCCACGCGGGCCATCTCTTCGGTGCGAAGAGGTTGGGCGGTGCGCCTCGGCTTGGCGGGGATAAGCGCCGGCGACTGAGGCGCCGAGAATCCCTGCGGGTCGGCGCTGGAGTCGCCGTGCGCCGCGGACTGGGCGAGCGCGGCGCGCGACGGCTTGGTTTGGGAGCTCCACTCCGCCAGCGTCGTCGGCTCGTCGTCGCCGACCGGCGGGTCAAGGTGCACGGGCATCGGCGTGGGGGTGATGGCCCAGGCGGGGTCGCGCAGGATCTCAAGCCCCATATTATCAATCGCCGACATCCCCGGGGCCTTCGACGCCGCCGAGTCCACCAGGCTGTCGATGGAGCCGGGATCCAGGCGAATATCGGTGGGGAATTGCAGCCGCAAGACCTCGAGCTCGTCGATCATCTCCTGGGCGCTCAAGAAGCGGTCGTCGGGGTGTTTGGCCAGGGCATGCAGCAGGAATTTCTCAAGCGGCGTGCCTCGATACCCCGCCGGGATCGGCACCGGGTGGCGCAGCTGCATAAAAAAGGTGCGCGCCATCGTGTCGGCCTTAAACGCTCGGCGCCCGGTGAGCATCTCCAAAAAGACCAGCCCCACCGAATAGAGGTCCGACCCCGGGCTGACCTGCTGGGTGATCAGGAGCTCGGGCGCCAGATAAGACGGCGTCCCGCACACCACGCCCGTCTTGGTCAGCTCCGACTCCCCGGCGCGCATGGACTTGGCGATGCCAAAGTCCAGGATTTTGACATAATCGCCGCGCCGGTTCAGCTCGAGCATAAAGATATTGCGCGGCTTGAGATCGCGGTGGATCACCGACTTCGCGTGGGCCTCGGTGAGCCCGTCGAGGATTTGAATCGTGATGTCGATCGCGCGGTGCAGCCCGAGGGTGCCTTCCTGCTGGATCAACGCGTGTAAATCGCACCCGTTGAGCAGCTCCATGACCAGGTACATGCTGCCATTATCGAGCGTGCCGTAGTCGTAATATTGGATGATATTGGGGTGGGCCAGGCTCTTGGCCAGGTGCACTTCGCGCTCAAAACGCGTCAGCGTCGCCGCGTCTTCGGCCACATGCGGGTGCAATAATTTAATCGCCACATCGCGCTGCATCGTGAGCTGGCGGGCGCGCACGATACAGCTCATCCCGCCGCGACCGATCACCTTATCGACAAGGTAGCGGCCATCGATCACGTCGCCTTCCCGAGGCATCTCGGTGTCCCGAAGCGATGTTGGAGCTTTATCACGCATACAATAGAGGCTCGAAGATAGAGTTCTTTGAGGCTGCACGGGCGCGTCAGATGCACCCCTGAAATTACCACGCTCACAGGGTCTTCACAACTTGGGCCGCCTCACGCAGGCGTTGGGCGCCGGACGGATTGAATAATGAGCGCCAGTCAGTCAGAACTATTATTCCAACACGTGCCGTACTACGCTTTCGATTTGTGCTAGCTTTGTCATGATGTCTTGTAAAGGTTAGAGTATTTAAATCTTGTCGTTATATATTCCGCATCCCCAGGCTCCTCCTATGTTTTGCGAACGGCGGTATCTGATTAGTCGAGTGATTTGTTTTGCGATTTTATCCCTCTTCCTGGGCGCATGCGGCGATTGCGGGGACTCTCGCCTGGTCACGGGCAAGAAGCAGAATAATGGGGGCGTGTCGACCGGTGGTGGCGATGGGGTGGGCGCCGACGGGCTGGGCGATGATATTCGCCCGGGGGACGGCACCTCGCATGAGCCGGGCGCTCAATTCTGCGGAGATGGCGTATGCCTTGGGATCGAGGATAGCCAGAATTGCCCCGAGGACTGCGCCCGCAGTGAGGCCTGCGGGGACGGCGTCTGCGCGCCTGCCTCCGGCGATGATTGCCGAAGTTGCCCCGAGGATTGCGGGGTCTGTCAGGTGCAATGTGGCGACGGGATTTGCTGGGGCACCGAGTCCTGCACGACCTGCGTGGATGACTGTGGAGAGTGCGCCGACACCTGCGGCGACGGCGTGTGTCAGCCCGATGAGAACTCGCAGAACTGCCCCTATGATTGTGGATTCCCGACCACCGCCTGCGGCGATAATGTGTGCAACGGCACCGAAGATTGCGAGAGCTGCGCCCAGGACTGCGGGGAGTGCAGCCCGACCTGCCAGCCCGGCCAATGCGGCGCCGGCGAGAATTGCCAGAATTGCCCCTCCGGCTGCGGCCCGTGCACGGGGTGTGGCGATCGGGTGTGCGGGGCGTCCGAATCCTGCGAGAGCTGTGAGCCCGATTGCGGCATCTGCCTGAGCCCGGCCGACGGCTGCGGCGACGGCGAATGCAAGGGGATCGAGAGCCCGCAAAATTGCCCGATCGACTGCGGTAGCCCCGGACCGGCGTGCGGCGACGGGGTGTGCAACGGCACCGAGGACGCGGTGAGCTGCCCGCTCGACTGCGAAGCCGCCGACCCGGCGACATGCCCCGACGGGCAATGCTTCGGCGAAACCTGCCAGGATTGCCCGCAGGATTGTGGCAGCTGCATGCCGCGCTGCGGCGACGGCATTTGTCAGCCCGAAGAAGCTCCCTGCGCCTGCGTGGCCGACTGCGGCGAGTGCTCCGCCGGGACCTTTTGCGGCGACGGCGTCTGCTCGCCGGGTGAGACGACCGATATCTGTTCGACCGATTGCGCCGACTCTCCCGGCTGCCTGATCGACGTCGGCTTGCCCGAATGCCAGCCCAACCAGATATGCGCCGGCACCGCCGACAACACCGGCGGCGATACCTGCGATGGGATCCTGGAGGCGTGGAAATCCACGGCCGATAATGTGGGTTATTATCCCTATAAAGTGCGTGATGGCATCAACGATGTCGACGTTATTTCGGGCTTAGGCAGCGGCCTCGGCGACCCCGATATGCTCCTGGGTAAATTGAGCGCCGGCGATTATTTCGCGGTGCAATCCGAGCGAAACCCGAGCTGCGCCGACAACCCGGCGCTGCGTGAATATACCAACGCGGTGGGGCTGGTCTTTGGCTATTCGCCGAGCCTCGGCGTCTATGGGTGGATTGAGCCGAGTCAATTCACCTTCGCCGGCTACGAGGTCGCCAACGAGGTGTGCCTGGACGGCCTCGGGATTCAGAAAAAACCGAGCTTCCAGGTCCGCCAGAACCCCTACGACAATTGCCGGGCGATGCCGTGTACCACGGTCGAGAAGTTGCCGGACGGCTCGCTTCGCCCGCACTATAACGACTGCGCCAGCGCCAATCGCATCGAGGACGCCCGATACGATTGCGGCGGCGCGCCGGTGAGCCCCGCGGAGATTCATGACGTCAAGGTGCTCACGCCGCTGTTTTACTCCCAGGAGGGCAACGCCCACCGCTTCATTTACCCCGGTGATAAGGTCAAGGTGCTCTATAAGGGCGCCAACGCCGCCTGGGGTTTTGTCGAGGTGACCCGGACCAGCGAGGCTCCGCTGACCGAGGTCGGTGACCGCGGCTGGATGCTGCTCAGCCGCACCTGCCCGGAGGGCAAGTCGTGCGCGGTGTGCATCGACAATGACATGGACGGCCGCGGCGAGAACTGCGAGCTCGGCGCTGACTGCGACGATAACGACCCGACCGTCTACGAGGGCGCCATCGAGATCTGCAATAATAAGGATGACAATTGCAACGGCGAAGTCGACGAGGGGGCCGGCTGCGCCACGCAATGCATTCAGGACGCCCACGAGCCCGATAACGACAGCCTCAGCGGCAATAACCTGACGACCACCGGGGTGTACGGCGACATGAATTCCTGCGCCTCCTGCCCACGCTTTGACCGCGATTGGTTTAAGTTGGGCTCCCCCACGCAACCCTTTACCATCGAGCTAACGCACCCCACCGGGCTTAACCCGGAGGGGCAGCCCTACGCCGATCTCGATATCGAATTATTCTGCGACGATAAATTCTGCGACTCCATCCGCGGCACCGCCGGCACGACGTCAAAGACCTTCGACGGGAGCTGCGCGAGCGCCAGCGAGGGCGCAGAGATCGCCGGCTGCACGTCCCAGATGAACTGGGCCCTCGCGGTCTACCCGCGCTGCTCGGGTGGCTCGCCGATCATGGGCACGCCGTACCAGATCAGGCGCAAATAGGCGCACCCAACCCTCACCGCCGGGGGCTCTGACACAGGTTGGCTGTGGGTCGGGGCCCAACGGCGGGGTTTGGGGGTGAGGTACCCTGGGTGGCGAGCCCCGTTGTTGGGGGGGCGGGGGCAGGTCACCCTATCTCGTGGGCCTCGATGGTGGAGTTGAGCGACCAGCGCGCCTCGGCCGGGAGCTCGTCGACCTGCAGGCCCCACAGCCGGTTGCTCAGGCAGACCGGGGCGCCGCCGCCTTTGACGAAGAGCTCGGCCAGCTCGATATGCTTGACCTCGAGGCCGAGCGCCTGCATCGCGGTCTGGGTGCCGGGCGACAGCGACGGCGGCGCCAGCACGGTGCGGCCGACCTGCAGGGCGTTGGTGTCGTAGCCGATGCTCTCGGCGCGGGTGATCTCGTGGACGCGCGCGTCGGGTAAAAAGGCGCGAAGCCGCGCGTATTCGGCGTCCGTGAGCGCCTCGGGGCACACCACCATCAGGTGAGCGTCGCCGGCCGGGGCGCGGTAGATATTGAGGAAGGTATTGCCGTGAAACCAGGGGTCGGCGTCGAATTCGATGAGCAGATGCTCGGGGCTGAGCAGGTCGGCGACGCGCGCGTAGGCGCCGCGCTCGCTGCGCGCGTCCGGGCCGACGCCGTAAGTGTGCACGATCTGGGCGGCGCCGGCGGCGCGGATGGCGTCGCCCTGGGCCTCCCACAGCGGGGCGTCGGGGTCCGGGGCGATGACCTCGATGCCAAGGCTGGCGACCCAGGGGCCGATCCAGGCGGCCTCGGCGCGCCGGTGCGGCGAGGCCATCTTCGGCAAAAGAAACGCGCCATCGCCGTCCTTTCGGAAGAATTCGCCGGCCTCGGCGGTGTAGATCATGCCGGTGAGCGCCGCCTCGGGGTTCGGCGGGCAGACCAGCACCTCGCCGCCGGCCGCCACGATCGCGTCGGCCAGCGCGCTCCACTCCTGGCGGGCGAGCTGGGCGTCGGCCGGGGCGGCCTGGCGCGAGCGGAAATTCGCCTTTCCCTTGAGCGCCCAATCCGAGCGCGGCGGCGACATTAAAAATACCGGCGTTTGGGGCTCGGCTATGTTATGTTGACTCTCAGCGTCTTCAATTTCTGACATGTCGAAACCTTGGCCAAAAAGAGTTGTCTCTCTAATTATGGGTCGCGCCGCCGGAATCCCCGGCGCGCGCGAATAGATTGATCATCGGCGCATCTTGGCATAAGTACCAGCACGCAAACGATCGCAGTGGCATACGCGCCTGGTGCCTCAGACGTTCTTCCTCACGGTGAAAGATTATGGTCGAAGAGTCCCAAAAACCTAAGCCGGACTCAGCGTTCGATGAAGAGATTGACCCGGAGCTCCTGGGCCTGGCGTCCTCGGGCCAGCGCGGCTCGATCCTACGACCGATTCTGTTTCTGGTCGTCATCTGGTTCGGCGCCTCGCTGATCCACGACTGGAAGGTGCCGCTGTCGTATTTCTTCAGCTCCTCGGAGCCCGTCGAGATCGGCAACGTCCTCGAGTTCGCCACGCTTAGCGCGCAGGACCCGAATTTCAAACCGGATATCCCGCATAACCGCTACGTCAGCTTAAGCGGCGTGCCGTCGCGGCGCTCGCAGAGCGAGCGGTTTATGTTCTTTAAGTTGGCCGGCAGCGACGTGTACGTCGAGATGCCGCGCGAGGACGCGGACCTAAGCGAGCTTGAGCGCGCCGCCCAGGCCAATAAGAAGGGCGATATCGACCGCCAATTCTTCGAGGGCTCAGGCCGCGCGCTTCGCCTCAGCGAGGTGCCGGAGCGCTATGCGGGGCTTCGGGGCTATTATTTCGGCCAATATTATACCTATTTCTGCGGTATGCAGTTGGGCGAAAAGGAGCAGCGCATCCTCGACGAGAGCGGCGAGGAATGCGTCGACGCCTATATCGTCGAGGTCGGCACGACCCCCATGAGTCATTGGTGGTATGTGTTGATCTCGGGGATCATCGGGATCTTTATCGTGCTCAATATCTGGTGGACGATCCGCTGGGTGCGCGACTTCGCCCGTTCCTGACGAAGCCGCGAGTGACGCACCCCTGAGGCGCGCTTAGAGGATTTGACCCAATTGCGACAGGTCGCGGGTCATATTCTTCTGGTGCGCCTCGATCGTTCCGCCGCCAATCTCGAGCAATTTGGCGTCTCGCCACAGCCGCTCCACCTGATATTCGCCGACATAGCCGTAGCCGCCGAGCACCTGAATGGCGCGGTCGGAGACGTTCTTGGCCATCGTGGAGCAGTAGAGCTTGGCGCCGTCGGAGTCGATGCGGTGGCCGAAGGCGCCGAGGTCGAGCTGGCCGGCGACGTTATATACGTAGCTTCGACCGGCCATATACTCGGCGTAGGATTCGGCGATATGGCGCTGGATCTGGCCGAAGCGGTTGAGCGGTTTGCCAAAGGAGGTGCGCTCGGTGGCGTAGCGGTTCATGACCTCGACGCAGCGCCGCGCGATGCCCAGGCTCATCGCGGCCAAGGTGAGGCGCTCGATGGCCAGGTTTCGCATCATGGATTTGAGGGCCTTGCCGGGGGTTCCGACCAGGTTCTCGGCGGGGACGCGGCAATGGTCGAAGACCAGCTCGGCGGTCGTCGAGGCGCGCATGCCCAGCTTATTGTGGATTTTCTGGCCCAGCGAGAACCCGGGCGTGCCCTTTTCGACCACGAAGAGCGAGACCTCACGCCCGTCGCTGGGGCCGGTCTTGGCGTAGACCAAAAAGATGTCGCCCAGCTCACCGGCGGCGATGGCGCCGTTGGTGATCCACATTTTCTGGCCGTTGAGGATATACTCGTCGCCCTCTTTGACCGCCGTGGTGCGCATCCCCAGCACGTCGGTGCCGGCGTCGGGCTCGCTCATGCACATGCCGCCGATGGCCTTGCCGCTGCAGGCGTCGGGCAAGAAGCGCGCGCGCTGGGCGTCGTCGCCGTTGACCGCCAGGTTATTCACGAAGAGCATCGAGTGGGCCAGGTAGGCCAGGCAGAACCCGGGGTCGGCCGCCGAGAGTTCTTCGTGGGCGATGACCGCCGCGCTGGCGTCCATGCCGGAGCCGCCGAACTCGGTCGGCGCCGTGATTCCCAATAATCCCAGATCCCCGAGCTTGCGGAAAAGCTCGATATTGAACTCCTCGCTGCGGTCGAAGGCTTCGGCCTGCGGATCGACTTCGCGCTCTGTAAAGGCGCGTACCATCTCACGTAGTTGCTTGTGTTCGTCGGTCGGGTTGAATAGATCGGCCATAAGGCGGCTCTCCTGGGCTTAATTCGGGGGGGCAAAATGCGTGGTGATAATAACGCGAATAGGCGGGTTATTCCACTGGGGATCCGTCCCGAAATAGCATAGTCCTCGCCGGCCTTCTATGCCCGCCCGTTCTTGACGCTCTTCGAGGCCCGATGCTAAGCAGTGGCGACCTTTTCACTTGAAGGCGCGCCTCTTTTGTAGCATCGCTATCCGCAGCTTATATAGCGAGGCTATAAATCGGCTCATAACTTATCTAAATGACGCACTTTTTATCCATTCACCGACCGCTCGAGCCGACGCATTTTTCGCGCCGGCAGGCGAGCGACGACACATCAGGTTATTTCTTATGGAACCATTATCCATTGCATTTTTGCTGATCGCCATCGCTGGCGTCGCCTTCGGGTTTTACGCGTTCAGCTCGGCGGGCAAACAGCGAGAAGCCTATCTTCTGGCCAAGGCCAACCTCGAAGAGGAGCGCGCGAAGCTTCTGAGCGGCGGCAAAAAATCCTCGACCAAGAAGAGCGCGCCCAAGAAAAAGGCCGAGAAGAAAGAGGCCAAGAAGGTCGCTGACACGCCGAAGGCCGCCGAGAAGTCGAATCAGAACGCCGAAGAGATTCGCGAGATCAAAGAGGAGTTGTCCTCGAGTAAAGATGAGCTGAAAAGCCTGAAGCAGAAAAATTACGACCTCGGCCAGCAGCTCGACGAGGCGCGCCAGGCGCTTGAGTCGGCGACCCGTGAGTCGGCCGCGCCCTCCCAGGAGGTGCTCTTCGACCTGCGCCAGGAGCTCGCCGAGGTCAAAGCTGAGCTCGCCAATGTGCGCGCGAACAAAGGTTCTTCCAAGGCCAAAGCCGCCTCCAAAGACGAGAGCGCCGCTGCAGAGGAGACGCCCGCCGCAGATTTGAAGAAGACGATGATCAGCACGCCGGTATCGAGCGCGCCGCGTGACGCCGCCGCTGGCGACGCGAAGGCCAGCGAGTTGCAAGCCGAGCTGGCGGAGCTTAAATCGAGCAAAGATGAGCAGCTTCGCGCCGCGAAAAAAGAGCTCCAGCAGCTCGAGCGCGAGACCTCGAATAAGCTCAAAAAGGCCGGCCGCACCGCGGACCAGCATCGCCGTCGCGCCGAGAATAACGACAAGGCCTATAAGATCACCCAGCGCCAGCTCGACGTGGCCCGCGAGCGCATCGAATACCTCGAAAGCCTGGTGAAGAAAGCCGGCTTTGCCAGCGCGACCGAGCAGGTCGAAGCCGAAGCCGCCGCGGCCCCCGAAGTCTCGCCGCTCGAACAAGAGATCGCCGACGAAGAAGCGCAGCGCGTCAGCCAGATCGAGGCCGCGGAGCAATCCGAAGCCCCGGCCGAGGAAGAAGTCGCGCCGGTCGCCGAGGAGATCGTCGCGGTCCCCGACGACGCTCCGGCCGAGGATGCTGTTGCAGAAGCCGCCGAAGAAGTGGTCGCCGAGAAAGAAGAGGTCGCTGAAGAAGCGCCGGCCGAAGACGCCGCCGCCGCTGCTGCTGACGCCGACGACAATGGTCAGCAAGACCTGCTTAAGCTGTCGGAGACCGTCGCCTCTAAAAAGGATGATGACGACGAAGAGAAAAAAGATGAGGAAGCGTCCAAGGGATTGGATGAAGGCTCCACCGTTGACGACGCCTGGGCCAACCTCAAGAGCTGATGTGTCCCCGGCGCCGTGACCGGCCTGGTCAAGGCGTATGGGCCCCGCAAATGCGGGGCCCGCTTGCGTTTTAGCCCCGAATTGCAAACGATGCCCTGATTCGAAAACTTACCCCCCCATTATCGGGCCTGATTATGCGTTATTCGTCGCTCCTTGCCCCCTATGCTCGCCGGCTCGCCGTCGGGCTGCTCGCCTGTAGCATGCTGGCCGGTTGCGCCAGCACGCCCACCAATGACGACGCGGTCGAACACACGGCGCCGTCCGAAACACTGCAATATCCCGAGACCATGCGCGAAGATATCGTCGAGAACCTTTTTGGACAGGCGGTTCAGGACCCCTACCGCTGGCTCGAGAACGTCGAAGCTGACGCCGTTCAGGCATGGATGAAATCGCAGGATGATTTCGCCCGCGCGCGCCTCGACGCCCTGCCCGCCCGCGACGCCCTGGCCGAGCGATTTAGCGAGCTCTTCTACGTCGATATGCTCTACGCCCCCGCGGTGCACGGCGATCGCTATTTCTACGCGCGTCGAAGCGCCGACAAAGAGAAGACGGTCTATTATTGGAAGGAGGGCGCTGACGGCGAAGAGCGTGTGCTGCTCGACCCGAATACCATGAGCGAGGACGGGAGCACCTCGGTCGGCGGGATCTATGTCGCCTGGGATGGCAAGACCGTGGCGTATAAATTGCGCGAAAATAACGCCGACGAAGCCACGATTTACGTCAAGACAGTGGACACCGACGCGGTCAGCGAGGTCGACGTGATCGACGGGGCCAAATACGCCTATCCGCAGTGGACCCCCGATAATAAGGGCTTCTATTATACCTATTTGCCCGAAACCTACGGTCCCGACCACGCCAAGGCCGGCGAGAAGATCCCGGTTGATATCCGCCCCGGGTTTGCCGAAATTCGGTTCCATAAGCTCGGCACTGACCCCAAAACCGACCCGACGATTCGCGCCAGAACCGGCGACCCGCGCACCTTTATGGGCCCGAGCCTGTCGCGCGACGGTCGCTGGTTGATGATGACCATCGCCCACGGCTGGAACAAGACCGAGGTCTATTATCAGGACCTCAAAGCCCCGAAGGCCGACGGCTCCAACGCGCTGGGGCGCGCGGATGCGTGGAAGCCGTTTATCACCGGCACCGAGTCCAAATACTCGGTCTGGGCCTGGCAAGACCACTTTTATATCTTCACCGACGAAGACGCGCCCAACGCAAAATTGATGCGCGTGCCGGTCAAAGATCCCGCGCGGGAGCGCTGGGTGGACGTGGTACCGGAGTCCGACGAGCGGGTGCTCGACAACGCCGAGATCATCGGCGGGCACCTGGTGCTCACCTATCTGGTCAACGCCCACAGCCTGCTCGAAGTGCGCACGCTGGCAGGCGAGCTGGTGCGCGAAGTCGCGCTGCCCGGCCTCGGCACCAGCCGCGGCATGAAGGGCCAGCCCGACCGCGACGAGGCGTATTATTCATACCAGTCCTTCACCACGCCGCTCGAGATCTATAAGACCTCGATTAAAAGCGGCGAGAGCACCCTGTGGCAGAAGACCAACGTGCCGGTCGACCCGAGCTCCTATAAGGTTGAGCAAGTCTGGTATCCTTCCAAGGACGGCACCAAGATCTCGATGTTCGTGGTGCATCGCAAAAATTATAAGATGGACGCGACGATGCCGTTTTTGCTCTACGGCTACGGCGGCTTTAACGTGAATATGCAGCCGACCTTCCGCTCGAGCATCTACCCCTGGCTGGACGCTGGCGGCGGGTACGCGGTGCCGAACCTGCGCGGTGGCGGCGAATACGGCGAGGAATGGCATCGCGGCGGGATGCTCGCCAATAAGCAGAATACCTTCGATGACTTTATCGCGGCGGCCGAATTTTTGATCGACCAGAAATACACCCGCGCGGACACGCTCGGCATCTCGGGCGGCTCCAACGGTGGATTGCTGGTCGGCGCGGCGATGACCCAGCGCCCGGAGCTCTTTGGCGCGGTGGTCTGCGGCGTGCCGCTTTTGGATATGATTCGCTACCATAAATTTGGCAGCGGAAAGACCTGGATCAGCGAGTACGGCGACCCGGATAAAGAGGATGATTTCAAATATCTCTACGCCTATTCGCCGTATCACCACGTCAAAGAGGGCGTCGAATACCCGGCGATGCTGATGCTCACGGCCGACAGCGACGACCGCGTGGACCCGATGCACGCGCGAAAATTCACCGCCGCGATTCAGCACGCCAGCACTTCCGGCCAGCCGGCGCTGCTGCGCATTGAGTCGAACGCCGGCCACGGCGGCGGCGATATGATCAGCAAATTCGTCAATAAATACGCCGACGAATACGCATTCCTGATGAAAGAGCTGGGCCTGACCGGCGTCGAGAAGACCCTGCTATCCGACAGCGAAGCCTCCAACGCGGCGGCCAAGGCCGACGCATCCGAATAAATAAAGGGATAAATAATGAGTGATGAAGCGTCGAAAAAATTCGAAGACCCGAACCTGGCCATCAACCGCGTCTACACGCGAAAGGGCGACGCCGGTCAGACCAGCCTGGTCGGCGGGCAGCGCGTGCCCAAAGCGTCGATCCGCATCGAGACCTACGGCACGGTCGATGAGCTCAACGCCATCGTGGGCGCGTGTCGCCAGACCCTGTTGGAGGCATACGCCGATAACCCCGCCTTCGACGCGTTGGGGGCGACGCTGCTGCGCGTGCAGCACGAGCTCTTCAACCTAGGAAGCATCCTGGCGACCTTGCCCGAAGACGTCGGCGAGCGCATGCCGCGGGTGAAGCAAGCGGATATCGACGCGCTAGAGACGATGATGGACGCGATGAATAAGGAGCTCCCCGGGCTTCGCTCATTCATCCTGCCGGGCGGCTCTCGCCTGAACGTCGAACTGCACCTCGCCCGCACAGTCTGCCGGCGCGCCGAGCGCCTGGCCGTGGCGCTGGCTGCCGAGACCGAGGTCGACCCGGTCGCGGTCGCCTACCTGAACCGCCTGAGCGATGCGTTCTTTGTGTGGAGCCGCTGGGCGTCGCTCAAGGCGAGCGACGCGGCCGAGGTTTTGTGGGACCCGAATTTGTCGGCGAGTGGGAAGGATTGACACGAAAAAGGCAGCCAATTGGCTGCCTTTTTTGTGGGTTATTCGCGCTCCCTCTTCTCCTTCTCGCGAACCCACCCATCGAAGTTCTTCTGGCGCCCGCGCCCGATGGCCAGGGACTCGTCGGGCACCGCGTCGGTGATGACGCTGCCGGCGCCGATATAGGCTTTTTTGCCCAGCGTAACCGGCGCGACCAGCGCGGTGTTCGAGCCGATAAACGAGCCGGCGCCGATCTCGGTGCGGTTCTTATTTTTGCCGTCGTAATTGCAGGTGATTGTGCCGGCGCCGACGTTGGTCTCTTCGCCGATGTGGGCGTCGCCCAGGTAGCTGAGATGTCCTGCCTTGACGCCGTCGTCGAGGCGGGATTTTTTGATCTCGACGAAGTTGCCGACCTTGCAGCCCTTGCCGAGGTCGGCGCCCGGGCGAAGGTGTGCGAAGGGGCCGATGGCGCTGGCGTCGTCGACGCGCGAGTCCTCGAGGTGGCAATAGGGCTTGATATGGACGTCGGCGCCGAGTTCGGTGTCGCAGATGACCGAGCCGTTCTCGATGATGGCGCCGTCGCCGACTCGGGTGCGCCCGCGAAGGTGCACGCCGGGGTAGAGCAGGACGTCGGTGCCGAGCTGGACCGAGGCCTCGATATAGGTGTTGTCGGCGTCGATAAAGGTGACGCCTTCGGTCATCCATTTCTGGTTGATGCGCCGCTGGGCGAAGCGCGAGGCGGTGGCGAGGTTGGCGCGGGTGTTGACGCCCTGGATGACGCCGACCTCGGAGACGATCGAGCCGTAAACGCCGCCGTGTTCGGCGGCGATGGCGATCAAATCGGTCAGGTAATATTCGCCCTGGGCGTTGTCGGCCGGGCCGGTGCAGATTTTGGTTAGATGCTCGGCGAGGAAGTTGGTTTTGACCGCGTAGAACCCGGCGTTGATCTCATTGACCTGGCGCTGGGCGTCGGTGGCGTCTTTATATTCGACGATGCCGCTGACCTGTCCGTCGGCCGCGCGCAGCACGCGCCCGTAGGTCGAAGGGTCGTCGAGCTTGGCGGTCATCAGCCCGAGCGGGTGCCCGGAGGCGGCGGTTTCGCGCACAAAAATAGCCAGGCTCTCGGCGTCCATATTGGGCACGTCGCCCGAGACGATGACGCTGAATTCGGGGGCGTCCTCAAAATATTCGCTGGCAGCGTAGACCGCGTGCGCGGTGCCAAGTTGTTGTTCTTGAAAGGTAAATCGCACGCGATCGGCCAGGATGTCGGCGGGGTAATAATCCCGCAGATAGGCCTGAACCGCGTCGCGCCCGTGCCCCAGGACCACCACCACGCGCTTGGCGCCGGCGTCCAGGCTTGCGTCGATGGCGTAGGCGATCATGGCCTTGCCGAGGACCTCGTGGAGCACCTTTGGCAATTTGGAGCGCAGGCGCGTGCCTTTGCCTGCCGCCATCACAATCGCTTGAAAATCAGTGCCTTGAGAATCGCTGCTCTTGGAGTCGGTATGTTGCAAATCAGCTTCCTTGCCAATCGACGCTGTAGATATTTTGGGGAGTGGCTCACCCGGAGCGGTCGCTCCGGGTGAGGGTGATCAGATTCAGGTGGAAACCTTCTCGTTCTTCTTGGAGGGCTTCTTCGAATCGTCGCTGATATTGGAGGCTTCGGCCAGGTTATATTCGGCGTCTTTGAGGGTCACGCCGCTTTTTCCCGAATAGGGCTCCAGCTCGATCGCGCCGTTGGGGCTTGCGGAAGCCTTTTGGATGGCGATTTCCTGGGCAACGCGCGGGCCGCGAATGGCGACGGCGCCCTGCTTTTCCTCGAATTCTGCGACCAGCGCGTCGAACACGGCGCAGGCGCTTGCCGTGACGGTGCGCTTTTTGCGATAGGGCATGAACGAGGATTTAAAGCCGTTGATCATCAATTTGCGAAGGTCGCCAATATTGAGGTCAAAGGCCTCCACGCATGCCATATACTCGTCGGTCATCGTGGTGTCGGTGACCAGACGGTTGTCGGTGTGCAGGCTGACGCGCAGTCCGTAGGAGAGATAGAAGGGCAGCGGATGGCTCTCGAAGCTCTCGCAGGCGCGGGTCTGAACGTTACTGGTCGGGCAGATCTCAAGCGGGATGCGGTGGTCGTTGACGTAGTTGAGCAAGTCACCGTCTTCGCGAAGACGCGTGCCGTGGCCAATACGGTGGGCGCCGCCGATATGAATCGCCTGGTGGATGCTCTCGGGGCCGTAGGCTTCGCCGGCGTGAATCGTCAGGTTCACGTTGTTATTGCGCACCAGATAGAAGGCTTCGCGGTGGTCTTTGGCCGGGTTATTCATCTCGGCGCCAGCCAGGTCGAAGCCCACGACGCCTTTGTGTTTGAAGGCGACGCAGAGCTCGGCGAGTCGAAGCGAGCTCTCCGGGGTAATATGACGGATGCCGCAGATAATCTGGCCGGTCATGATGCCGTAGCGGCGCTTCGCCTCGCGAAGACCCTCGCCGACAGCTTCGACGATGACCGGGAAGGACAGGCCCTGCTCGGTATGGAGCAGCGGCGAGTAGCGGACTTCCATATATTTAACGCCCTCAAGGGCGTTGTCTTCGGCCAGCTCGAAGGCCGCGCGGTACAGGGCTTCTTCGGTCTGCATCACGCTCAGCGTGACATCAAAGGCCTTCAGGTAGTCGGTCAAATCCTCGCAAATCTCGCCCATATGGATAGCTTTGGCGAGTTTTTCGGGGGTGTCTGCGCCGTCGGGCAGCGTGACGCCTTGCTTCTCGGCCAGCTCCAAGATGGTCTCCAGACGCATACTGCCGTCGAGGTGAACATGCAGGTCCGTCTTGGGCATTCTTTCGATAAATTCACGTGTGATTTTCAGCTTTTTTTCCATCTTTGTGCGTCCTTATTGCAAGAGGCGTGGTCACCCACAGAATATTTGGAGCAGTGTAAGAACGCTGCGGTCTGAGTCAAGTCAGCAAAGTTGTTTTTGTGTGATTCGACGCGTACTTAATGGCCCAAACTCTAATTAATCCAACGTCCGTCGCGTTTTCGGTCAACCTCGCGGGTTGCCTCGCGAAATTTCTTCTTCATCGAGCGCCGCTGCCATCGTCTTTTGAGCTCGCGGGGTTTCCAGAGGTCGCTGACGAGCAGCAGGCCGGTGAGCATGCCGCCGATATGCGCGGAGATGCTGACCGGCTGGCCGCCGATGAGCACGCGAACAAGATCGATGCCGACGATGACCGCCAAAAAAGTGCGGCCCGTCATCGGGAAGAAGAAGAAATTTAGACGCCGATCCCAATTATACCAGGCGAATGCTGCAATTAACCCCATCACCGCCCCGGAATAACCCAGCGTGGGCCCCGCGTTGCTGAAGACGAGTTGGGTCAACACCACGGCGATGCCGCCGCCCAACGCGCTCAAAAGACTGACGGCCCAGAATCTGGCGGAGGACCACTGCTGGTCCAATTCTCCCGCGAACATCCACAGCGCCAGGCCGTTAAAGAGCAGGTGGCCGAGGTCGTGGTGGAAGAAGGCATAGCTAAGCAGCGTCCAAATCTTTCCCTGTTGGATGACGTCCGGCGCCGAGACCAATAGATTCGCCTGGACGAACGCAAAGGCGTCCGGCCACACGACGGTGACCAAAAAGATCAGCGCGAGGCCGATAATCGTGGTCTTCGTATTTTTAGTCAGCGGCGGCCAGGCAATCTTATATTGCATTGCATTCTCGATGCTTGGTGGGAAAATGAACCGGTTCACAAAGCCAGTGCAGCATGCCTAATATATGAACATGGCGGCCGTTGTCGATCTTGGCACGCGCTGGCAGCGCTGCCGGGCGCGGTGGCCTGATTCGGCACGCGCGACCCAGGTTAGAACGTGGCGCCGGGTCGTTTTTAGTCCTCAATACTCCCAGGAATAAAGATGTGGATTTTCGGATACGGCTCGCTGATATGGCGGCCTAATTTGGATTTCGTTGAGTCGCGCGATGGATATGTGCGCGGTTGGTCGCGCCGGTTTTATCAGGGTTCGACCGACCACCGCGGCGTCCCGGGCGCCCCCGGGCGGGTCGCGACGCTGGTCCACGCGCCCGACGCCCACGTCTGGGGGCGCGCCTACCGCGTCTCCCCAACCCAGCGCGACCAGATCCTGGCCCAGCTCGACCACCGCGAAAAAGGCGGCTATGAGCGCACCTGGGTCGAGGTCGTGGTCCCCGGCGGCGAGGATATCGCCGAGGCGCTGGTCTATATCGGCACCCCCGAGAACCCGGAGTGGCTCGGCGAGGCAAGCCCGGAGGAGATCGCGCGCCAGATCCTGGTCTCCCACGGCCCCAGCGGCCCGAACCCCGAATACCTCCTCGAATTGGCCGAGAGCCTGCGCCAGATGCCCGGCGCCGACGACCCGCATATCTTCGCCATCGAGCGGGCGCTGCTGGAGTTGCAGCGCGCGACGTCGGGGTGACCCGGCGCCCAGCGGCGCGTTGCGGCGATCTTAGCGTTGCGAATCAAATCGAAAACAAGTAATACTGTACAAAACGCCAGTAGGCGAGCGCGATCTAAAAACTTGCGCGGGCCCGCTCCTTGGTGTTTGCTATGCGCCGTCCCGGGTGTGCGACGCTCTTGCTGTTGGCGCGACTGGGACGTGTGCTGGGAATCTATCGCGATGGCTCCGCATGTGTAAGGCGGAGGGGTTGATAATCGTTTAGGCAGGAATACGCAGTGACCACCGAATATACCGCAAGCAGTATCACGACTCTGGAGGGACTTGAGCCGGTGCGAAAGCGCCCGGGCATGTATATCGGCGGGACCGGTAAGACCGGCCTGCACCACCTGATCTGGGAGGTCGTGGATAACTCGGTTGACGAGGCGATCAACGGCTACGCGACCACGATCGAGGTGACGCTGCATAAAAATGGCGAGTCGATCACGGTGGCCGATAACGGGCGCGGTATTCCCATTGATAAGCCGGCCGGCGATGACCGCACGGCCCTTGAGATCATCCTGACGACGCTGCACGCGGGCGGCAAATTCGACAACTCGAATTACCTGACCGCCGGTGGTCTGCACGGCGTGGGTAGCTCGGTGGTCAACGCGCTAAGCCAGCAGTTGATCGCGCGCATTAAGCGAAACGGCAAGCGCTTCGAGCAGCGCTATGCCCGCGGCATCCCGATGACCCAGCTCACCGAGATTGAGTCGGATGTGCGCGGCACGGGCACCGAGATCTTCTTCCATCCGGACCCCGAGATCTTCGAGGATATCGAGTTCGACGCGGCGATGATCGCCGAGCGCCTCGAGATCAAGACCTATCTGAACTCGGGGTTGCGCATCGTCTTTCGCGATGAGACCAAGAACGCTTATTTCGAATATAAGCATGACGGCGGCATCAAAGATCTGCTCGACCATATCGTGAAGACCTCCAAGCGCCCGCCTATCCACACCGACAAGATCTATTTCGAGGATAACGACCCGGACAGCGACAACGTGCGCCGCATCGAGGTCGCCCTGCAGTGGACCGAGGACACCCAGGAAGGCCTGGTGACCTTCGTCAACGGCATCCCCACGCGCGACGGCGGCACCCACGAGCAGGGCTTTAAGTCGGGCGTGCAGCGCGCGATGCGCAACTTCTTTGACACCCATGATATCGCGCCGAAGAGCCTGAAGGTGGGCACCGAGGACATCCGCGAGGGCGTCAAAGCCGTGGTCAATATCTTCATGATGGACCCGCAATTTCAGGGGCAGACCAAGGATAAGCTCAATAGCACCGACGTAAAAAGGCTGGTGTCGGGGCTGGTGCGCGCGTCGCTTGAGCAATTTTTGCACTCGAACTCGACCACCGGTGAGCAGATCGCCCAGCGCATTATCCAGGCGGCCAAGGCCCGCCAGGCGTCGCGCACGGCGGTCAAGAAGATCAACCGAAAGCGGGCGGTCAGCCACCGGCTCAACCTGCCGGGCAAGTTGGCTGATTGCTCCTCGACCGACCCCGATAAGTCCGAGCTCTTTATCGTCGAGGGTGACTCGGCCGGCGGCAACGCCAAGCAGGGGCGCGACCGGCACACCCAGGCGATCCTGCCGCTGCGCGGCAAGGTGCTCAACGCCGAGCAGGCAACGCTCAAGAAGGTCGCGTCGAACCGCGAGCTCAACGACATCGCCGACGCCCTGGGGTGTGGGATCAAGGATAATTTCGACGCCTCCAAGCTCCGCTATACCAAGATCATCCTGCTGATGGACGCCGACTCCGACGGCCATCATATCGCCACGCTGTTGCTGACGTTTTTCTACCGCTTCATGCCGCAGCTTATCACCGGCGGGCATCTCTATATCGCCCAGCCGCCGCTGTATCGCATCGACTACGGCAACGAGACCTTCTGGGTGCTCGACGATGAGCAAAAAGATAAGGTGCTCGAGAAACTGTCCAGAAAACGCAAGAAAACCATTAATATTCAGCGCTTTAAGGGGCTCGGTGAGATGATGGCGGCGACCCTTAAGGAGACCACGCTCGACCCGAAACACCGCCGACTGCTGCAGGTGGTGGTCAACGAGGAGGATCGCGACGAGACCAATATCGTCATCGGCGACCTGATGGGGCGCGATCCGTCGGTGCGCTTTGACTTTATTATGGCGAACGCCGCCGAGGTCACCGGCGACGAGCTCGATGTTTAAGGTGCGCGGCGGCGCTCCACGGGTGAGCGCACTTTATCCTACATCATCGCACAAATTTTTTGCGTAACTTGAAGTTCTACTTTAAGATGTTCTGGCGAGGCGATGAGATTGGGTTTCACCGCTGTGGGCATAGGCCCCGCATGCCTGGCGAGATGGAAATTTGTCGAGTTTCCCATAGCCCGGTATTCGGTCAAATATTTGGATGGCGCCAACCAAGAAGGTAAGCCATAGGCCAGCCAAATATGAAGATCGTTGTCATGGATGACACTACTTTCGACATGGAGACGCACGTATGCTTACCCTCACCCGAAAGGTCGGGGAATCGATTCGAATTGGCGATAATATTGAAATTATCGTGAAGGAGATTCGCCGAAACCAGGTACGAATTGGGATCGTCGCCCCGCGCGAAGTCTCCATTTATCGCGAAGAACTCTACGAAGAAATACAGACGCAGTCGGAGGACACCGACGAGGATTAAGCGCGCGGCGCCATGCGCGGCGTGACTTATCGATGGGCTGAGCAGGCGCGGCAAACCGCGGCCTGCTCAGTCGTATTCGGGGCCAAAGGTGAGCGTGATTTTTCCCATCGCGTTGGAGAGGGTCATCACGAAATAGACCTTGGTTGAGCCGGCGGTTTCGACGACCTCGAGGTGCTGTGGGCCTTCTAATTGCGCGTCGCTTGTGCCCACCGGGATCGCGCGCACCAGCACCTCGTCGCAGGCGGTGTCGAGCAGGTAGACCGCGTCTTCGTTAAGGGCGCTTAAATAAAGAATGCCCCGAGAATCCAGGGCCGCGTTAAATGTGCCGTCGCGCACAGGCGCGGCCTTTTCGTGTAATCGGATGGGGTCGGAGGTGTCGCGCAGCCACTGACGGTTTGGCAGGTCGAATTTGAAGACCGCCGGGGCGGTGGCGCTGGGGAAATAGAGCGTGTCGTCGGCGACGACCGGCCGGCCCGGGGCGCCGTTTCGCGGGTCTTCGCTGACTTCCAGCGCGTAGGTTCGCCGGGCGGGCGCTGCGGGATCGCCGCGTTCTTCCCAGACCTCAATGCTCGAGACACCGCGCACAAACGCGCCCTGGTTGGTGACCTCGAGCGCGCCGGTGTTGACGACCACAACGCCCGGGCCGCTCGGCGTGGAGACCGCCTGCACGTAGGCGGTGTTGCGGTGGGCGGTGTCGAGCTTTGCGACAAACGCGAGAGAATCGCGCGAGAGGATCGTCACCGACCCCGGCGCGTAGTCGCCCGGGCCGCGGTAGGCGGTGTTCGCGATATAGATATGCTCGGGGGTGAGGGTGAGGCCCTGCGGCGCGTCGAAGATCGCGTCTTCGCCCGATACATCCGCGCCGATCTCGGTGATGATTTTGCCGGTGTTGAGATCTGCGACGCTCAGCGAATTGGTCAGCCAATTGGTGATGAGGACGCGCTTGTTCTCGGCGTCGACCGCCACATTATAGGGGTTTCGCCCGTCGCCGACGTCGATAAAGTGGGCGTCAAAACGTGCGGTGTCGGGGTTGAAGCGGCTGACGGTATTCGAGGTGCTCTCGACGACCCAGAGGTAGCCCGCGCCGAGGACGACCTCGTTGGAGGCGCTGCCGATCGCCTGAATATTGGGGTGAACCACGATGTCGGGGGTGCCGCGGGTGCCTTGTGGGGCGTCTTCGAGCGCGCAAACGCCGGGGCCGGCGGGAGCCTGATAGGTCACCGTGGGGCGGTCGGAGGCGTCGCCGCAGCCGATGGCCCAGAAGAGGGCGCTGGCCGCGATCGCGCGCGTCACGCTCCCGCTTCGGCCGCTCAATTTGAGAGGATCCCACAACATTTTCATTTCTCTTCGGAGGGCGGTGCTTCCGAATGCACGACGCCCACCGCGTCGAGGTCAAAGCCGACATTGTCGAGGGTGGAGTTCCCGTCGTCGAGAAGATCGCGCACGCGCACATAGCGCGCCCACTCCAGGCCGAGATCGGCCAGGTCAAAGGCGTCGCCGCCTGTCTGGGCGGGGTCGAGTGGGAGCATCGCCTCGGCGTCGTAAACCCTGGTCGGCGACCAGCCCGCGCAGCCCGGCCATTGGCCCGGTTGCTCCCCGCCACCGGCGGCGCAGGGGAACGTATGCCAGGACTCACCGTCCTGGCTCACCGAGACTTCTCCCAGCTCATACCAGACCTGCGTGGGGTCATTGCGAATCCAAAAAGGGTTCTCAAAAACCACAAAATCCGCGCCCGGTCCATCCATGATAAGTCCCTCAAACGACAGCACAATCTCGCCGCCGGCGCCCAGGCTGAGGACTTCGTCTCGCCCCGCCGCGGCGGCGCTGTTGAGCGCGCCCTGCGGGGGCCCGAGGACCAGCTCTGGAAAATGCGCCGCGCCCCACCCGGCGCCGGGTCCCGGCGAGAAATGCTCGACGCCGGTGGCGTACGGAAGGGCGGTGCGCGCGGGCTCTGGATCTTCAACGCAGGCGCTGAGCCCGAGGCCGCCAATGGCGACGCCGAGCGCAATTTTCAACGCGAGATTAGTTGGTTTTCCGAACATTTGCGCACCTCGGGGCGTGGGTTGATGCGTGCTCACTGCTTAGGCTTTCGGGCTCAGCTGAGTCCAGGAGAAGCCCGCGCAGCCGGCGTTTGCCGGGTCGCTATCGTCGGCGACGGTCTCGTCGGCCGCGGCTTCTTCGGCGGTGGCCAGGCCGAAGGCGACGGTGCAATAGTAGAACGCGCCGGCGGCGTCGGGCTCGGTCCACACGACCTTATTGAAGGCGTTTGGCGAGTATTCAGCGTCTTCGGCGTTCTGGGTGATGGCGACGTTGGCGTCGTTATCGAAGGAGTCGACCTTCGTATTGATGGCCGCGAATCCCTCGCTTTCGGTGACCCAGGCCGTGTCGCTGATGGTCTCGGTGCCGCCGAAGTTGCTCTCGTAGACGCCCGCGATCTCGATGCCGGCGGGGGTGTTGTTCTCGACCGGGTCGTTATTCTCGACGGCGGTATTATTGTCCTGGGGGGTGTCGTCGTCGTCCGCGCAGGCGACCAGGCCCATCGACAGGATCATGGCGGCGAGCAGGGCGAGCAGGCGGGAGCGGCTGAAGGTGGCGCGGGCGTCTTGTGCAGAAATTCGGTTTGAAAACATAAAAAACTCCTCAGAGGTTCGAGAATTCGAGTCGAGGAGAGGAGTGATGGAGGGAGCGCGCGCGACATCTGATTTCGAGCGTGGACGAGGCTTTTGCAAGCCGCGCGGGTGCGACAAAAGACGCGTTTTCCGACCATACGCCAGCTCACTTCCGACCCGAAGTGGAAATCGCCCGGCGAATGGAGGACGCGTTCATCGCGTCGATTCGCCCAGCAAAAGGCTATGTGGCAACGCGCAATATCCTGGCTCGCGGTTTGTCCTCGCCCGACACCTTCCCAATCTTGGCCTCCAGAGGAGGGTTTCGAATGAAGGCGAAAATCAGTGGTTATCTGTCGGGTTCGTCGCCGCTTACAGTTGCGGGGGCAGCACCGGTGTCACACCGGTTTCCTGCTGCGTTGCGGCGGCGACTCTTAGCAGCGGATGTCGAGGCGGTCAATCGGGGAGTGGGGCTCAGGGGGCTTGTTCGACGGCGGCGTTGAGCACTTCAAGGCGGTTGCTCACGGTGCGCACGCCCGGGACCGAGCGCACGGTGATCTCGATGGCGTCGCGCAACAGCGGGTCTGCCACGCGCCCGGTGAGGTTGGCCTCGCGGTCTTTGACGTCGATGGTGACGGTGTCGGCCGGCAGCTTCATTTCTTTGAGCTTGCTGGCGACGGCGACTTCGAGCTCGGCGTCGGTGATCGCGATGGCTTCGGCCGTGTTCGGGGGCGTGTCCTCGGGCGAGCGGTCTCCGCCCATCGCCGAGACGAGTCGCAGCGGGGCGATCGGCGCGACGACGGCGGTCGATCCCGCGGCGCGCATGGTCTTGTCTGCGGAATTTCCAAAGAAAATCCACGCAGCCGCGAGCAACGCGACGATGGTCAGGACGACAACGATGGTAGGCCGCGACTGGCGGCGTGCTTGCTTGACTCGCATGGGAGCCCCTGGGTCGGTTCGGATTTAGGAAAAACGCATCCCTGCGCGAGCGCGAATTCGCGCCGCGGGCGAGAAGTTAGCATATCATGGGCGAAAAATCCGCGTCTGCAATTTTTTGGCGCGTTGAGCGTATTTCGAGCAGCCGCGCTCGCTGCGAACTGAGCTTGGACAATCGCAGGTCATGGCGTAGAATTGAAAGTAGAAATTTTGCATGAAAATACCGACGCTTGAAGGGCTACTCTCGAATGTTGAATCGCGTCCAATATGGCCACGATCCGCAAACGGATCGATTCGCGCTGGCAATCGGTTCCCAGAGCATTGGTGTCTGGGAACTCGCGCCCGTTGAAGATCTGTCGACGCAAGTCAGCGCATCTGCGCGCACAAAACGCCCGCGACGAACGCCCGCGCTCACGATCTCGACGCCGACCCCGGGGATGACCGGGCTGGTCTTTCTTGCGCCCACGGTGCTCTTGAGCGTGCATGAGAGCGGGGATTTTGTCGCCTGGCGCATCGCTGACGCGCACGGGCATCTGCTGGAGCGGGTGGAGTTGCTCTGGGAGTTTCGTCTGCCGCTAAAACCCTGCATGACCGAAGTCCACGGCGGGTATGGGCGCGAGGATTTCCGGATCGCGGTGGGCACAAAGTCGGGGACGCTGCTGATGTTGCTCCCGCGGGCTGAGGCTCAGCCGGAGGTCGCCTGCGCGTCGGGCGCGCATCAAAGCGAGATCACCGCGCTGGCGTTTTCTCCGGGTGGCACCGCCCTGGCCTCGGCCGGGCGCGACCGCTTGATTAAATTATGGGATGCCCGGGAGTTTGAGGCGCCGCAGGATGGCACGAGCCGCCGGTTGCGCGTGACTCAGGAACTCAGCGGAAGCGAGGCATGGCCGCTATGCCTGGGGTTTTCCCACGCGGGCGATCGCCTCGCCAGCGGCGGCATGGACCACGACCTGAACCTGTGGAAGGTGGGCGCCGGGGTGGAGCACCCGCTGCTCGGCAGCGTGATTGAGCATTATGGGTGGATCGTCGACCTCGCCTGGAGCCCCGATGACTCGGCGATCGCCACGGCGAGTTGGGATAACTCGGTGGGGATCTTCGAGCCGGCCGGGCTCAGTCGGCGCGCGTCGCTTAGCGCGCACCGCGATTATGTCTCGACGGTGCACTTCGCCGCTGGCTCGGACGCGCTGATCTCGGGGGGCTACGACGGGTATATTAATCGGTGGAATTGGCGCGAGGGGACGGTGGAGGCGTCGGCGAAGGCGCACTCGGACTGGCTCTTGAATATCCACGCTCCGGAGGCAACGCGCATCATCAGCGTGTCGAGCGATTATAGCGCGGCGGTGTGGGGCAGCGCGGACCTGCGCCGCCTTGAGCGCCTCGAGGGAAACCCGATCGGCGGGTATTTCGCCGAGGAGGCGCTTGGGCTCAACGGATATTCGGAGGCCGGGCTGAGCAGCGAGTTTTCGGGCGGGTTTTCCGAAGTCTCCGACGGCTCGAGTTTTCCGGACGCCTTCGACGCGTTTGGGGCCCAGGAGCCGGCGGATGCCTTCGGCGAGGAGCTCGAGGAAGAGTCGGTCGCCGAGGAAATATTCGCCGAGCCGTCAGCGGCGGCCGGCGCAACGCCCGAGGAGCCCGAGCCGGTCTTCGAGGACGCGTTGCGCCAGGAGAGCGAGGCCCAGGAGGATGTCCAGGAGGATGCGCAGGATATCAGGGTCGACCTCAGCCAGGCGTTGGCTGAGGCAGAGGAGGAAGGCGGCGAGGCGCACGCCGCGCTGGCCGAGTTCTTCGATGATATCCCCGCCGATCTGGGGCTTGGAATGGTCTCGTCGAGCGCGAGCTTGGCGGTGGAGGCGCCGGAGCCTGCGCAAGATGACGATGGCGCGCCGGCGGTTTCTTTTGAGACGGTTAAGATGCAGAGCGTGGCGATCGACGAAGTCGCGGCGCGAGATCGGGAGCACGCGACGAAGACGACTCCTTCCCGAAATCGGGCGGCGAATTCGCTTAGTTCGAGGTTGAAGGCACGGTTGAGCGCCGAACTTCCGGCGGTTCAGGCCCCGGCGAGTCCGGCCGAGTCGAAGAAGAAGGTGGCGGAGACGACGCCGATCTACCTGGGCTCGATTGGCTCGCAGGCCGAAGCCGAGACAACTCCAGAGACGCAGGTGCTCCCCGCGATTGGGTTCGACCTGCAGAGCGATGTTTTTGAGGAGTTTGGTGAGGCGCTGAATCAGGCTGCGCCGGAAGTGGTGCAGACCAGTGAGCCTGCGCAGGTGGTGGGCGAAGATGCGCCGAAGCCCGCCGGGAATGCGTTTGGCGATCGCAGCGGCACGGCCACTCGCGCGATTCCCATCGGGCCGCGCGATAGCGCGCCCGTGATGCCCGAGACGCAGGCGATGCCCGCGGTCGCCCGGGCGCCGGAGTTTGCCGATAGCCCGGCTCAGCAACGGGTGGGGCTTGATGAGGAGACTGCTCCGCGCAGAGTTGGACTCAGCGAGGAATTCGAGACCCCCACGCGCATGGTCCTGTTGCCCGAGACCGACGAGCAGGAGCCGAAGATGCAGCTTGGCAGCGCGTTCGCGAAGCTGCGCGCCGGGAAGTTATTTGGCCCGGACGCGCATCGGCTCAGCGCGGGCCAGGGCGGCGGCAGCGGGCTTCTCGAGATTCCCGACCTTCGCGATGCGGGGCTGGCGCCGGAGTCGGAGGGCGTCGAGCTGATAGACACCGATTTTAAAGATATCTGGGAGCGCCGCTGGACCCCGTCGGCGCCGGGCATGGCGATTATCGCCCGCAGCGTCGCGCCGACCCAGCACTATGAGTTGGCCTGCGAGTTCGAATCGCCGCATCGTCAATTAACGAGCCTCGCGCTGGACACCAAGCGCAAGCTAATCGCGAGCTGTGGGGCCGACGGGCGCGTCGTGATCTGGAAGTTCGACGGCGAGGAGAAGCATCGCTTCGAGGTCGCCGATGCAAAGCTGAACGTGGTGGTATTTGCGGCGGGCGCGACCCTTATTTACGCCGGGGACGACGCCGGCGTTTTGCACGGGTGGGTGCTGCCGCAGAAGACGCTGGGGAGCGCCGGGGTGCTGCGCCATGCCCGGCGCCACGCGCACTCCTCCGGGCTCACAAGTCTCGCGTTCTCGCCCGACGAGAAGGCTTTGTTAAGCGGTAGCGTCGACGGCCAGGTGCGGGTCTGGGGCGTCGATAACGCGCCCCTGCTGCGATCGCTTGATGCCCATGATTCGGCTGTCAGCGCGGTGCTCTTCGCCGAGCAATCGGTCCTGAGCGCCGGCCACGACGGGTTCGTCAAGCGATGGAATCGCGCGGGCGCTCAGATCGACCTGGCCCAGGCCGACGCGAAGATTCTGGCGATGGCTGCGCGTTGCGGCAATCTGATCTGGGGGAGCGAGGGCGGTCGGGTTTGGACGCGCGAGGAGAAGGGCGAGGCGACGTTGGAGTTGATGGCGCACCAGGGAGCGGTGCGCGCGGTCGCCGTCAGCACCATGGGCGAGCCGGTCAGCGCCGGGACGGACGGCTGCGTTCATATTTATGCGCGCGCCTATACCCGTCCCTTTCAGACCATTGAGTCCGGAGCGCCGATCGCGACCGTGAAGCGCGCCGGGAATTATGTCATTATCGGCAACGCGGACGGACAGATCGCGGTATATAAGCGAGGCTAAGCGCGCTTCGATCGGACAGAAAAAGAGCGGGCGATGCCAGTTGGCATCGCCCGCTCTTTCTTTTCCTTAAGTTGCCCCTGAGGGCAAATCAGGCGCTAGATTCAGGATTTCTCCGGCAGTTGCGTATAGCGGAGATAGGGTTTGACGACCTCGTAGCCCTGCGGGAATTTCTCGTCGAGCTCGGCTTTGTCCGTGATCGAGGGGGAGATGATGACGCGGTCGCCCATCTTCCAGTCGGCCGGCGTCGCCACGCTATTGCTGTCGGTGAGCTGGAGCGAGTCGATGACGCGCAGCAATTCCGGGAAGTTACGGCCGGTGGATGCCGGATAGGTCAGCGTCATGCGGATCTTCTTGTTCGGGTCGATGATGAATACCGAGCGCACAGTCGCGGTGGCGAGGGCCTCGGGATGAATCATGCCGTAGAGCTCGGCGACTTTACGGTCTTCGTCGGCGACGATGGGGTAGTAGACGTCGGTCTTCTGGGTCTCTTCGATGTCTTTGATCCACTCATGGTGGTCATCGACCGGGTCGACCGAGATGCCGATCGCTTTAACCCCGCGCTTCTCCCATTCGTCTTTATACCGAGCAACGGTGCCCATCTCGGTGGTGCAAACCGGCGTGAAGTCGGCCGGATGCGAGAAAAGGAGAACCCAGGAGTCGCCTGCCCAATCGTAAAAGTCGAGCTCTCCGTGGGTCGTCATTGCTTTAAAACGGGGGGCTTTTTCGCCTAATTTAAGAGACATATTTTCTCCACATGGTTGGGGTTTAATAAACAGCAGATTGAAAATGGGACGACGTAAATAGCGTCCCTGGGACGCCGTGTCACCTATGCAAACATCCAATCGGCGGGAAAGATTCCCGCCGGTATTGAAATTGTCACACAATCCCTACTGGTTTTTTAGGGTATTGTTGCGCTGGCGTTATCTTATACGTGGAAAAGTGTGTTCGGGGCAGGTTTAAAGGCCAGAATTGACACGCCCTGGGTACATAAGACGTGGGAGACGACGTCGACCGGCTTTGCCTGGATCGAGTGGGTGAGTTGGGCGTCGTTCTCAAAAGCACCGACGAGCAGCGCGCGTACCCAGAATCCCTCTTCAAGTAAGATATGCCCCAGCGAGAGCTCTTCCGGGTTCGAAGAGATATCGGCGGAGTGCAATTGGCCGCGCCCGCTCAAACGCACGGGTTCCAGTGTATAGGCGTGGCAACGAGGGCAGCGTGATTTCGGCGGGAAATGGGTGTGCTGGCATTGCTGACACGACGCGCTCACGAGTTGGTTCTGGCGCAGCATATGCTGATATAGCGCCGTGAGTTCGCCGCCAGGGGGCAACGATTGGGGCAATGGGAGCGAGGACTCGGTCCGGGAGTTGAAGAAGTTGGGAAAACGAGATTCCATGGGAGATTAAATCCTAAGCGTGAAGGCATGCTACGAGGTGCCGAGGTTGGCTAATAAATGAGACGGCGGTTGCAGGCGCCCATGCTGGGGGCCTGCAACCGCCGGGCTTTCGCCCGATGTCACCCGCGATTAGCGCGCGAGTCCGACTCGTTCGACCGCAGCCGCGTGCAGTCCCTTGGGCCCTTGCTCAAGCACGAACTCAACCTCTTCGTCGGCCTTAAGCGTTTTGAAGCCATCTTCCAGGATGGAGCTATAGTGAACGAAGATATCCTCGTCGATATCGTCCATCCGGATGAAGCCATAGCCTTTAGCGTTGTTGAACCATTTCACGGAGCCAATTTCTGTCATAACGTCGTCCTCTGTCCTTGAGTTTAACAGTCACAGATCGGACGGATGGTCTTCGCAAGCGTACGCGAAACCTCCGGACCCTTAGGGAGACAGTGCGCCATGCACCTGTCTCGTCGGAATTGGCACCCGCCAAATCCCACCCCAAAAACTCTACGATGAGGTACTACTTCTGCAGAGGTGGTGGATACTGGGCGCTACGTCCACCACGATTTTGAGACTATGGAGGTTGGATCGCCGGGTCAAAGCGGGTGTCAAATTATTTATTGGTGGCTGATTTTAAGCAGACACCAATAATTAGTTGCCCGTATGACGATAAATAAAGTTTCAGCAGGCCTGCTGCGCGTTGGAAAGCGCCCCGGGACGGGGCGCCTGGAGGGTTTAGAGGGTGAGCATGCGCTCTACGACGTCTTTTTGGGCGACACGCGCGTTATCAAGGACCTTGCCCAGGTCGGCGTTCTGCAGCTCACCGTTGCGCACCAGGTGGCGCCCGGAGGCAAAGACATGGCGCACGTTGGAGCTGTGCGCGGAGTAGACGATGCGTGAGTACACGTCGCCGGCGGGGCCGCAGCCCGGGTCCGAGTCGAGGTCGACGACCACGAGATCGGCGAATTTACCGACCTCGACGCTGCCGACTTCATCGTCGATGCCCAGGGTGCGCGCGCCGTCGAGGGTCGCGAGCTCGAGCACACGTCGCGCGGGCATGGCCTGCGGGCCGTGAATGGGCTTCTGGATCAGCGCGGCCAGGCGCATTTCGACGAACGCGTCCAGGTTATTATTGCAGGGCGCGCCGTCCGCGCCGAGCGACACCTGCACCCCGAACTTGTCGTAGCGCGGCATATTCGCGATGCCGCTGGCGAGTTTGAGATTGCTCGACGGGCAATGCGAAATGGCGGTCTTGGTGCGCGCGAGGACCTCACACTCATGGTCGGTGACGTGCACCGCGTGGGCGAAGACGCTCTTGGGGCGGGTCATGCCGATGGCTTCCAAAAACGCGATATTATCCAGGCCGTATTTCTCCTGGGTGAACGCGTTCTCGAAGGTCGTCTCGGAGGCGTGGGTGTGGATGAAAAGATCGAGGTCGTTGGCCGCCTCGACCACGCTCTCGAGCAGCTCACGCGTGCATGAGACCGCGAAACGCGGGGCAAAGGCGTAGCGGATGCGTCCGTTGGCCGCGCCGTCCCAGCGCTCGGCGAGCGCCAGGCTCTCGCGCAGGCTCTCCTGGGTATTTTCGAGCAACGCTTTGGGCACCTCGTCGCCGTAATCCATCATGCACTTGCCGATAAACCCGCGGATGCCGCTCTCGGCGACGGCCTCGGCCACCGCGTCGGTGTGGCTGACGGTGCCCATGTCGAGCAGGGCGGTGGTGCCGCCCAGGATCAGCTCGGCCAGCCCGAGCTCGGCGCTCGCCTTGAGCTCTTCGTAATTAAGCGAGGCCTCGTAGGGCCAGATGCGCGTCTTGAGCCAGTCGATCAGCACCATATCGTCGGCGCCGTTGCGCATCAGCGTCTGGCACAGGTGGATATGGGTCTGGACAAACCCGGGGATCAGCGCCTGGCCGGCGACGTCGACCACCGTCGCGCCCTGCTCAATCGTGCGCGCGGCCAACTCGTCGCGGTTGGGGGCGGTATGCGCCACGATGTCGACGATCTTCTCGTCTTTAATATGCACGTCGCCGTACACGACATCGTAGTCGGAGTTCATCGTGACGATGGTCGCGTTTTTGAGCAAATAAGAGGTTGATTGAGTCACGTCTGTTCCGTCGGTCATAAATATATCTTCAATGCAGCGATGCTGGAGCACAAGCCGCGTGGGCAATTCGCCAAACAAAGGCCACGCTAGCACGCGGGTTTGAGCGGGTTCAAGATGCGGTTTGGAAACAAAAAAGGGCGGGGCGGTCGCGCGCAATAAATGTGCTTAGTGCGCGACCGCCCCGCCCGATGATGAGCCTTCGCGCGATTAGAAATTCATCTCGACGCGAATCGAGTAGGATAGGGAGGTCGAGTTTGACGGGGTGACCGAGTCCTCCAGGACGACCAGATAATAGTCGCCGGAACTCAGCGTGTACGTTGCTTCGGTGACGCCGCTGGTCTCGGCGGTCTCGACGCAAGCCTCGAAACCGGTGTCCAGCGAGTTGCACGGCGCGCCGGTGAGGATGAGGTCGAGGTCCTGCATGCTGTGGTCTTCGAAGGAAACCTTCACCGTCCCGGTTTTGCCCGAGGGAACGGTAAATTGGTAGATCTGGTCGCGCCCGCCGAAGGTGTCGCCGGTCGCCTCACACACCCCGGCGCCCGTTTGCGCCAGCGAGGTGAAGCTATTGCTCGCGCCGTCGGCGAGGTTGCCCTTGATGGAGAAGATGCCGTGGCGGTGTCCCTCCGAGAAGAGGAACGCGTCCGCGCAGGTATCCGCGTTATTTGTCAGCGGCAGTTCGTTGGGCGCGCCGGGCGTGGGGATGCGCCAGGTGACAAAGTCGGTGCGGTTGTCACCGGTCGACTTCCAGCCATCGCGCCCCAGCGAATAACCCTCTTTGGCCTCGTAGGTCGGCTGCCCCTGACCCACGAAGACCTCGGAGCCGTTGAAGAAGCCGTATCCCACGGCGTCGATTTCGACGTCGCTGGGGTCGCGCAAGACCAGGTTATCCGGCCCGTTTTGCAGGTCCGCGAAGGGGTCCACGATGTCCTCGTTGGTGCCCAATCCGTCGCCGATGACCAGGAATCCGTCGGCGGGAATCGTGGTTCCCTGCGGGAAGGTAAAGGTCGCGATCTCTGCGCCGCCATTGCCGTTGATGGAGACGAGCTTATAGCCCGTCATATCTTTTCCGGGGGTGCCCCGAAGTTCGATAAACGTCTTTTCGTCGGTCTGGGGCGAGTCGTACATAAACTCGTTAATCATCACCGCGTCGATCGTATAGTTGACCGGTCCGGAGATATTATTGCTGCGGTCAAGGTCGGCGACGTCTTCAAGATAGTCGATCCAGACATACGCGTCCTGGGTGTCCGCGGGCAGGTCGTCGAAGGTGATGGTCACCCGGATGGTCTCGCCGGCGGAAATCGTGGGGTCGCCACCATCGACGATGCCCACGCCGTCGATCGCACTGTCGAAATCCGGCGCCGAGGCGCGGTCGTGATAGAAGGTGATATAGAAGGGAGCGGTGGAGTCGACCGCGCCGCGGTTTTTGATGTCGATCGTATAGGTGAGCGAGCGCCCGTTGGGGGTCGCGGTGAAGCTCTCGACGGCGAGGTCTGGCGAGCCGGCGGTGACGAGCACCGGGACAGTCGCGCTGGCGGTGTCGCCGTCGGCGTCGGTGACGATCACCTCGGCCTCGTAATTTCCGGTGGTCGTATAGGTGTGCGACACGACCGCCCCGCTCGCGTTGGGGGTGGAGTCGCCGAAGATCCATTCATAGCTAAGCGTGCCGTCGCCGCCGCTGCCGGTCGCGCTGAACTGCACGGTGTGCGGGGCGACGCCGGTGTCACTGTCGACCGTCGCGCTGACCGCGGGCACGGAGTTGCTGGAGACCGAAATCTGGACGGTGTCGCTGGCGGTGTCGCCGTCGGCGTCGGTCACGGTGACCGTCGCGGTATACGAGCCGGCGGAGGTGTATTGATGCGAGGGGTTCTGGCGGCTGCTGGTGCCGCTGCCGTCGCCGAAGGTCCACTGATAGGAATAGGGCGCGTCGCCGCTGACCGCCAGGGCGCTGAACGCGACGTCGAGCGGCGCGTGGCCGCTGGTGGGCGTGGCGTTGGCGCTGATCGACGGGGTGAGGTTATCGCGCACGTTGATGGTGACCGTGGCGGAGTTGGTGTCGCCGTCGGCGTCGGTGACCAGGAAGGTGGCCGTATAGCTGCCCGGGTTGGCGTAGGTGTGGTTGGCGTTTCGGGTGGTCACGCTGGGCGTGCCGTCGCCAAAGGTCCACTTATAGCTCAGCGGGGCGTCACCGCCGGTGGCGTTGCCGAATAACTCGACGGTGAGCGGGGCGACGCCGTTTTGCGGCGAGGCCGACGCGCTCGCCGACGGCACCAGGTCGCTGCCGGCTTCGATGTTCACCGAGCCGTTGGCGGTGGTGCCCAGGGCGTCGGTGACGACCAATGAGGCGGTGTAGGAGCCGGCTGACACGTAGATATGGCGCGGGTTCTTCTCGGTCGAGGTTTGGCCGTCGCCGAAATTCCATTGATACTCGAGGGTGCCGCTGCCGCCGGAGGCGTCCCCCTGAAATTGCACCGTAAGCGGCGCGATGCCGTGGTCGGGGCTCGCCGACGGGTTCACGATCAGCGCGTCGGGCGCCTGGACTTCGATCGAAACGGTGTTGGTTGCCACCGCGCCGTTGGCGTCGGTGAGGGTCAGCTCAACATTATAGGAGCCGGGCGTATTAAAGGTATGCGAGGGCAATGAGGTCGTCGAGGTCGCGCCGTCGCCGAAATCCCAGGCGTAGGTATAGGGGGATTCGCCGCCCTGGATCTGGCTGGCGAAGGTGACGCTCAGCGGCGCCAGGCCGCTGGTGTGGTTCGCGGTTAATTCGACGCGGAAAATCGCGGTCGTTTCAACTTCGACCTCGACCTGGTCGCTGTCGGTCTTGCCGTTGGCGTCGGTCACCGTGACCGTGGCGGTGTAGGTGCCCGGGGTGGTGTATTCGTGGGAGGGCGCCTGCGCGCTCGAGGCGGGCGTGCCGTCGCCGAAATTCCACACATAGGAATAGGGCGTGCTGCCGCCGGTGGTCGTGGTCGTAAACGACACGCTCAACGGCGCCGCGCCGCGGCTGGGCGAGGCGCTGGCCGACACCAGCGGGGAGTCGTAGTCGCCCACGCGGATGCTGGCTTTGGCCGTGTTGCTGATCTTGGAGGTCGCCCGGTCGGTCACCACCAGCGTGGCCTCGAAGGTGCCCGGGGTCTCGTAGAGGTGCGACGGGCTCTTGGCGTCGGAGGTCTGTGAGTCCCCGAAGTCCCAGGCATAATCATAGGCGCCCGAGCCCGAGCTGACCTGCGCCGAAAACGCCACCTGAAGCGGCGCGATGCCGGTCGACGGCGTGGCCTCGATGCTCGCCACGGGCGCCGGCGTGGGCACGTCGACCCGGCCGGTGTCCGGCTGGTTATTGGAGGGGACGTTGTTGGTGCTCTGGGCGTCCTCGTCCACCGCGACGTCGGCTTCGGCGCAACCGCTGGCGGCCAGGCTCAGGGCCAGGAGGAGGGACATCCCCGAATATAAGAACTGTTTGCTCGGCACCATCGTCATCTCCAATCGCATTGAATTTTTGAACCTATACTTGACCGGCGTATAGCTAACAGAGCACCGGCCGAGGCGCAAATTTATCAGAAACCCCAGCCCTTTCCGTGAAGCTCTTCAAGCCCCGGGGTGCCCGGCGGGTTGGTCAATAATTTGATGCCCGGCTCGTTATTGCGCACGAAGTTAAGCGCCCAATCGTTTCGGAGTAGGAGAATGGGCAAATCTTCGCGATCTTTGAGGACCATCGTGTAGTCTTGGCGCTCGAATTTGGCCTCGTCGAACTCCCCGCCGATCCAGCGCGCGTGCTTGAACCCGAGGGTGCGCAGCAGCACTTTGACGTTATATTCGTGCTCCAGGCGATGTTTAAGCACCTCAAATTGCAGGATACCGACCGCCCCGACGATGGTCTGGTTGCCCACATGCGGCTGGCGGAAGACCTGAATGGCGCCCTCTTCGCTGAGCTGGTTGAGGCCCTTGTCGAGCTGCTTTCGGCGCAGCGGATCTTTGAGCTCGACCACGGCGAAATGCTCCGGGCTAAAGCGCGGGATCTCGCGGGCTTCGACCGGATCGCCGGTCGATAGGGAGTCGCCGATCTTGAAATAACCCGGGTCATAAAGCCCGAGGATATCGCCGGCGTAGGCCTCTTCGACCAGCTCGCGCTCGCTGGCCATAAATTGCTGCGGGTAGCCCAGCTTCATCGTGCGATTCTCGCGCAGCAGGTGCGCCTGCATATCGCGGGTGTAGCGCCCCGAGGTGATGCGCATAAACGCGATGCGGTCGCGGTGGCTCGGGTTCATATTCGCCTGGATTTTGAAGATAAATCCGGAGAAGTCCGGGCGCGTGGGCGACACCGGCGGGTTCTTGACGTCCTCGGGGGAGGGCGCCATCTCGACGAAATATTTCAGAAAGGGAGCCAACCCGAAGTTGGTCATCGCGCTGCCGAAGAACATCGGCGACTGCTCGCCGTTGCGCACCTTTTCCAGGTCGAAGGGTTCGCCTGCGATCTCTAAAAGCTCGATCTCTTCCAAGAGCTTGGCGTAGCCCTTGTCGCCCAGGATGGTGGCCAGCTTGGGGTCCTCGATTTGGATCGTCTTGGCGTCGACGATCGCCTCGCCGTGGGTGCCCTCGGAGTCAAAGAGGATGACCTCTTTGGTCATGCGGTCGTAGACGCCCTTGAAGTCTTTTCCCATGCCGATCGGCCAGTTGATCGGCACCACCCCGATGCCCAGGACCGTCTCGATCTCCTCGATGATCTCCAGCGGCTGGCGCCCGTAGCGGTCCATCTTATTGACGAAGGTGAACACCGGCATCTTGCGCATGCTGCAGACCTTAAAGAGCTTGATGGTCTGCGGCTCCACGCCCTTGGCGACGTCCACGAGCATGACCGCGCTGTCGGCGGCGGCCAGGGTGCGGTAGGTATCCTCGGAGAAGTCGGCATGCCCCGGGGTGTCCAGAAGATTGATGAAATGCTTCTTATACTCGAATTGCAACACGCTCGAGGTGATCGAGATGCCGCGCTGCTGCTCCATCTCCATCCAGTCACTGACCGCGTGCTTGGCCGCGCGGCGCGACTTCACGCTGCCGGCCAGGTGCAACGCCCCGCCGTAGAGCAGCAGCTTCTCGGTGAGCGTCGTCTTACCCGCGTCGGGATGCGAGATGATGGCAAAGGTGCGGCGCCGGGCGACTTCGCGCTTGAGTTTTTTGGGCGAAAGTTCGGTGGTAGAAGCTGGGCTCACTGGGAAATCTCGGGGCTGGCGGAGCAAATAAGGACGGTCTCAGCAGACCGTCGGATAAACGGTAGAATAAGATGCGGTGCGTTCACGCAAATTCGCGCACCCATCGGCGGCCCTTTCATAGTATCGGCGGGGCGTGAGCACAAGGATCGCGGATGCGGGCGGGGGAGGCGGGGCGTGTCGACCTGCCGAAAGACTATCGTGCTTCGGGGTGGGTTGGCTGGCGCTGCGGGCTCTTGGTGCTCATCAGGTTCCAGGAGCCAACGCGCCCGTAGGCGGCGCAGACGCCGTGGAGCATATCGTGGGCCGAGAAATAGAGGTTTCTGGGCAGCGGGGCGTTGAGGGTGAACTCGGAGATCTTTCGGGCGTGCAGCACCTGAAAGACCTGGACGCGCGCGGTGAGCTGGTCGGCGCTCTCGAGGAGCACGGCCAGGAGATCTCCGCCGGTCGAAAACGCCATATCCACGACGCCCGCGCCGGTGTGAAATTGGGTCAGCACGGTGCGCGGCGACGTCGGGGCGGCGATGCGCACGCGGTGGTCGGGCGAGGCGGCGGCGAAGAGAGAGCCCTGAGGACTCACAGCCAGCGCGTCGATGGGTTGCGTGGCCCTATGGGAGCTCCAGGCGTAACCGTCCGGGGTGGTGCGTTCTCCGATAAAGAGGGCGCCATCGGCGGTCGCGGCCAGCAGCAGATGCCCGCTGGGCGTGCTGCTCAGCGCATCGATCGGCCCGCCTGCGGCGTCATCGGGCGTCGGCAGAAGCTGTTCGAGATCGCGGCTATTGGGGAGCACTCGGTGGACGGACCCATTCATCAGGCCCACAAAGACGTCGCGATCCGAGGTCGTCAGCGCGCACACCCGGCTGGCCGGGGTGCAGCGCGGCGTAAGTTGGGTCTGGCTTAGGGTCCAGACCTCGTTATGCGAGTCGGCAAAGCCAATATGCCCGGCGCTTCCGACGCCGCTGGTGCGAATATTTCGCGCGAATTGCTGCCCGTTGACCGTGCGCTGCTCGAGTCGCTCAAGCGTGGTCGACAGCGGCGTGCGCGGGTTGGTCTGCGGGCGCTGCTCGCCGCCGGGTTTGGTCTGGTGGCGCGAGCGCTCGTTCGGGATGATCGAGTGCGGGTGGGCCTGCGAGGCTGACGAGAGCCCGAGCATATTTCCGCTGTCGTGGAACGGCCGCGAAGACGCCCTCTTAAAGGACCTCTTGTCGTGAATCTCGGTCTGCGCCGTGTTCTCCTCGGCGCTCTCGAAGGCCTGGGTGATGGGGTCGAGAAGGTTCGACCCGCTGGCCGGCGAGTGGCGCTCGGCCTCAAGGGCCTGCAATGCGTCGATGACCCGGAAAATATTGGCAGGCCGGTCCTCGCGCGATTTTGCCAGCATGCTGGCGACGAGTTTCTCGACCGCCGCGGGGAAACTTCGCCCGGGGCAGCCCTGGGCCAGCGTAGGCGCCGGCGTTTGCAGGTGCGCTTGCAGAAGACGCACGGTGTCTGCGTGCGCAAACGGGGCACGACCGGTGAGCATATAATAGAAGGTCGCGCCGAGGCTATAGATATCGCTTCGCGCGTCGATGCCCTCCTCGGGCTCGTCACACAGCAGCGAGCGGGTGGGGTCGATGATCTCCTCGCGGGCCTGCTCGGGGCTGGCAAAAAGCGGCGTGCCCAGAAAGCCCTGGGTCATCCCGGTCTCGCCGCGCAGGCGCACCACGCCGAAGTCGAGCAAATAGGTGAAGTCGCTGCCGTCGGGCAGTCGCTCCAGCATCAAGTTGGCCGGCTTGATATCGCGGTGGACCATGCCGTTTTGGTGCGCCTCACACAATCCATTGGCCACCTGAAGCAGCAAGCGACACGCCTCGGCCAGCTCCATCGGCCCGCGCTCCTTGATGCGCGCCTCGACCGTTTGCCCGTCAATATGCTCCATCACCACGGCGATCCACTGCGGGTCGACCTCGAGCATCTCGTATACGCGCACGATATGCGGGCTTCGCAGCATCCCGACCGCGCGCACTTCGCGCTCCAGGCGGGTGCGCGCCTCGAGGGCCTTCGCGGGATCAGAATAGGCCAGGCGTACCATCTTTATGGCGAAGCGCTTGGGGACGCTCAGAGACCTGGCCCGGTAGACCGTGGATGCGGCGCCGCGCCCCTCGATCTTATCAATTAAATAGCGCTCCTGGAGCACCCGCCCCAGGAACGGGTCGAAGGCCTGCTCGAGCGGCGTCCAGCCTGCGGCGGGTCGCGCTTGCCGGCAATCCCCGCAGCGCGCGTCTTCCTCGGCGCAAAGGGTGCTGCATGCGCGGCAAAAAAAGCGCAATTCGGCTCTGTTCTTTTGTTCCGCCAAATTTTCGGACTGCCAATTTGTGGCCATGAACGATCGCCTCTTCGCCGCCTGCGAGCAAAACACCGGACTCCCCATCCCACGCGGATGGGCGCGCGTCGCGCTATCAATGGGCCCGGATAATAGCGTTTTCTCCTGTGTTTACAAGGTGTTGCCTTGTTTTCTTAGTGTGTATTCGGGTCGCGGTTGGTGTACTATGTGGAACAAAAAGTTTTTTAGGGTGATTCTAATGACGCGCTGCGTTATAGGAATTCGGCCTTCGTGAGTTTTTTCGTTATTCCTGCCGGGGAGGCTGGATTATTTTGAGGGTATGATTAAACTGCCCAGCTATAGAAGTAGGCATTTGAGCAGGGGCGGGGGCGGTTTTTGCGCGGATTCTTTTGGGATGCTTTGAAACTCTTCGGGGTGATCCTGCATCTAATGGAATGAGAGCGAACAACCTCTTGTTTTCAGCATAGTATCTAAATGGTAATCGCGTGTTGGATTTGACGTGTCGAGGTTGTGGACCACGCTTTTCCCATCTTCTCAAACGAGGGGTTTCAATGAGCACGGACAAAACACAAACGACCCGGGAGCCCGCAGTTGAGCTCTTGATAGGTCATGGCGCGAATCAGAGCGTCAATATCGAAAGATCGAATCTGGATGACGCATCTGAGTTTTTCGGAGACCTGAGTCTACCGCTGATGCGCGATCGAAAGGCGGGGGATCTCTCCGCGCAAACCGACCCGCTCACCGCCTATTTGGCGCGCCTTAATTATGTCGAGCCGCTGCCGGCCGAGCAGCAGCAGGAGCTGGCCGAGCGCTACGTCGAGGACGGCGATCTCAACGCCGCCAAGATGCTCATCCTGACCAACCTGCGCCTGGTCGTGAAGCTCGCCCGCGAGTACCAGCGCCGCTGGACTAACCTGCTCGACCTGATTCAGGAGGGCAATGTTGGGCTTTCGGAGGCGGTCAAGCGCTACGACCCGTACCGCGGCGTCAAATTCACCAGCTACGCCCAATATTGGGTGCGCGCGATGATCCTGAATTACCTGATGAATCATCTTCATCCGGTCAAGATCGGCAGCTCGCGCGCCGGTCGTAAGTTGTTCTATAACCTCAAGAAAACGCGTCGCGAGCTCATTCGTCTGGGCCACGAGCCGACGCCGCAGCTCATCGCCGAATATCTGGACGTCGACGCCAGTGAGGTCACCCGCGTGGCCGCTCAGCTCGACGCGCCGCCGGTGTTCTTGGACGCCCAGGCGCCCGGCCACGAGAAGACCACCGTCGGTGAGTTGATGCCGTCGACGATGGTGGACCCGGAGACCGCGGCCGCCGAGCACGACCTATCGCGCCAGATTCAGGCGGCCATCGACGGATTTGGCGACCAGATCGAAGACCCGCGCAATAAGGCCATCTGGTACGAGCGCATGATCGCCGAGGACCCGCGCAGCCTGCTGAGCCTCGGCGAGGAGTGGGGCGTCTCCAAAGAGCGCATCCGCCAGGTCGAGGTGCAAATTCGCTCGACCTTTAAGGAATATCTGCTCGCCCAGATGGGCGACGACGTCGAGATCGATTGGCTTGAGTCCTTCGCCTAATCACGGCGTTGGTTTTTGAGAGCCAGGCAAAACACCCGGGCCGCCACAACTTGTGGCGGCCCGGGTGTTTTTTTGTGGGGGCGCACTTATCAAACGCCGGGAGCGGCGCTTAAAGGCTACCAGAGCATCATCACCAGCTTTTTGCCAAAGAGGGTGAAGGGGAGGTGGATATGCTCGATCCAGCCATTGGCGGCCATGGCGATCAGGCCGAGCCAGATGCCCGAGAATATCATGCCGAAGGGGACGATATGTTGGCCGAGGCGGCGCAGCTTCGGGCTGACCAGCGTGGTGCTCAGGCCGGCGGCGACCAGCACCGGGGTGGTGAGCCCGACCAGGGTCACCATGAGCAGCGCCCCGTGCAGAGGGCTGGCCGAAGATGCCGCCAGGCCGAGGACCCAGAACATCAGCATGCAGGGGAGCAGGCCGAGCATAAAGCCGGTGACGAACATGCGAAGCGGGCCTTTGAACTGCGCGGCGCTGGGCAGCCGGCGGGTAATGCCCGCGACAAATCGCGCGCTCAGCGGCGGTTTGGGGCGGGCGGCGTCTGGCCCGGCGCTCGCCGCTTTTTTCGCGCGTCGCTCCACGCGCAGCCGGGCTCGCCGTCGCATGACCACGGGAAGTTGCGCAAGGCCAAGCAGCAATAGCAGCAGCGCGACCAGGAGGCTGGCCGTGGCGGCGATAGGTTGCACTGTGGCTTCGACCTGGGCGCCGAGCAACCCGGCGAGCAGGCCGAGCAGGGCGTACATCAGCCCGCGGCCGGATTGGTAGGCGAGGACGTGCTTGACCACCGACCAGCGGTGAGCCCAGGGCGACGCCTGCTGGTCTTGCGGATGCGTATGCACGACCAGGCCGGCGATGATGGGCCCGCACATGCCCGAGCAGTGGACCGTTACCCACAAAAATCCCACACCCACCAATTGGGCGTAGAGCGCCATGACATTTTCTGCATCCATCCGAATACCTCTGTGGATGTAGCGCCCAATCGCGCCCACATCGTGGGTCTAGCGTGTACCCTCATTGAGGGGGCAGCGGTCAAGCCGATAACGCGCGAAGGCCGCGCTGTAATCCATCCCAAATAGTGTAATATGACTCAGATCATAGAACGCAAAATTTGCAGGAAATTCAGCATATAAAGGCACTTGCAAAAGCGGGAGGGATCTCCTAGCTCTGTGCTCGTGACAAGCCGGCACGGCAATCGATGAACGCATAAGTTCTGACTTTCATCTCGGTTTTATCGCCCACAAAATACCCTGCAAAATTTACGGAATTAAACGCTAAACCTGTGCGCGGAGCATACCCCGCCGCGTCTTCAAAAATTCGACCCTTTTGCGAGGCGAGCGACGACTTCAACAGGTCAAGGCGCCGCACGCAAACCATCACCTGGCGACGACCGGGTTATGCGGCGCGCGACATAGATGGTTTTTCGTTTCACGACCCATGAGTATCCTAGTCTGGAGGCTGTAAGTGAGTAGCTCGAAGCAAACGGCAGTTGGCGCGTCCCCGTCCGCGGGAAAATCGGCGCAGATCGAGATTCAATATGATGATGCGATCTCCCGAAATTTCGTCCTCGCGACGCTCTTTTGGGGCGCCATCGGCATGTTGGTCGGTGTGATTATCGCCCTGCAGTTGGCCTTCCCCGAGGCGAACCCGGCGCTAAAATACTTCACCTTCGGCCGGCTTCGCCCGGTGCATACCAACGCGGTGATTTTTGCCTTCGCCGGCAACGGCATCTTCGCGGCGATCTATTATTCGACGCAGCGCCTGGTGAAGGCGCGCATGTTCAGCGACCTGATGAGTAAGCTGCATTTCTGGGGGTGGCAGGCCGTGATCGTGGGGGCCGCGGTGACGCTGCCGCTGGGCTATACCCAGACCAAGGAATACGCCGAGATTGAGTGGCCGCTGGATATCGCCCTGACGGTGGTCTGGGTGATCTTTGCGATCAACTTCTTTTTGACCCTCAAAAATCGCCGGGTCAAACACCTCTACGTGGCGATCTGGTTCTATATCGCCACGATTATCACCGTGGCGATGCTGCATATCGTCAACAACCTGGTGATTCCGGTGGGCATGTTCAAGAGCTACTCGGTCTTCTCGGGTGTGCAGGACGCGATGATTCAGTGGTGGTACGGCCACAACGCGGTGGCCTTCGTGCTGACCACGCCCTTCTTGGGCCTGATGTATTATTTCCTGCCCAAGGCCGCCAACCGGCCGGTCTTCTCGTATAAACTCAGTATCCTTCACTTCTGGTCGCTGGTCTTCATCTATATCTGGGCCGGCCCGCACCACCTTCATTATACGTCTTTGCCCGAGTGGGCCGCGACCCTGGGCATGGTCTTCTCGGTCGCGCTGTGGATGCCCAGCTGGGGTGGCATGATCAACGGTCTGCTGACGCTTCGCGGCGCCTGGGATAAGTTGCGCACCGACCCGATCCTGAAGTTCTTCGTCGTCGCCATTACCTTCTACGGCATGGCGACCTTCGAGGGCCCGATGATGAGCGTGAAGGCGGTCAACGCGCTGACCCACTATACCGATTATACCGTCGCGCACGTGCACTCCGGCGCGCTGGGGTGGAACGGGTTTATGCTCTTCGGCATGATCTACTGGTTGGTGCCGCGCCTGTGGCAGACCGAGCTGTGGAGCAAGCGCCTGGCCAACGCCCACTTCTGGATGGGGACGCTCGGCATCCTGCTGTATATCATCGCGCTTTACGCCGCCTCGATCAGCCAGGGCCTCAACTGGCGCGCGTTCGATGAGAACGGCCAGCTGATGTACCCGGTCTTTATGGAGACGGTCGTCACCATCATCCCGATGTATTGGGTGCGTGTGCTCGGCGGGACGCTTTATCTCACCGGCATGATCATGTGTATCGTGAACGTCGTGATGACGATGCGCGCGGTCGAGGGCAAACTTGAGGACCCCAAAGCCATGGTCCCCGAGACGCCGGCGTGGCGCCTGACCATGAAAGAGAAGTCCGGCGAGACGCTGCACCGTCGCTTCGAGGGCTGGCCGCTGGTCTTCAGCGTCCTGACCTTCGTGGCGGTCGCGGCCGGTTCGGTCATCGAGATCGTGCCGATGCTGCTCATCCGTGACACGGTGCCCAAAATCGAGAGCGTCAAACCCTACACCCCGCTCGAGCTTGAGGGGCGCGATATGTATATCGCCGAGGGTTGCGCGACCTGTCATACCCAGCAGGTGCGCCCGATGCGCCACGAGATTGAGCGCTACGGCGAGTATTCCAAGCCCGGCGAGGGCGTCTACGAATACCCGCATCTGTGGGGCTCCAAGCGCACCGGTCCGGACCTCGCTCGCCTGGCGGGCAAATACAATAACGACTGGCATTATCGCCATATGGAGAACCCGCGCTCGACCACGCCGCACTCCATCATGCCTCCGTACCCGCATATGCTCACCGACGAGCTGGACCTGAGCCAGGTTCAGGCCAAGATGCGCGGGCTGCAGAAGCTGGGCGTCCCCTATAGCGACGCTGAGATCGACCGCGCCGTCGAGGATGCTCAGGCCCAGGCGGCCCAAATGGCCTCCCAGATCACCGTGGCCAAGGGAAATGTCGAAGACCGCGCTATCGTCGCCCTGATTGCCTACCTGCAGCGCCTCGGCGCGGACGTCAAGCAGTCGACCGCCGCCCCGGCGCCGGCCAAGAAGGCCGAGGAGCCCAAAGAAGCAGCGGCTGCCCAGGACAAAGCGGCCGAAGAGGCTGACGAAGCTGGTGAGCAGGCGGCGGCCGCGCCCGACGCGGGCGCGGCTGAGGCGGACGCCGACAGCGACAAAGCCGACGCCCAGGCGCCGGCAAAAGAAGACACCCCTTCAGAAGATAGCGAAGAGGTCACCCAATGAAACAAGACGTAATTGGCGCCGCAAATCTCGATATATTTGCCCTGGTCGCCCTATTTTTATTCGTAGTTGCTTTTATCATCATCGCTATTCGCGCGTTCACGATGTCCCGACAGGCCGTTGAAGAAATGCAAGCGATGCCCATGAATGACGGAACCTTTGTGGACGTCGAGGAGGCTTCCAATGCCTGAAACCAAACCAGAAGAGGAATTCGGCGTCCTGATCGAGGGGCATACCTACGACGGCATCAAGGAATACGATAACCCGATGCCCAAGTGGTGGCTCTACACATTCTACGCCAGCATCGTGTGGGGTGTGTTCTACCTCGTAGGTATCAACGTCGGCTGGATCGACACCTATGAGGACACCCTAAAGAAGGAGAACGCCCGCATCGACGCGATAGTCGCGCAGGCCGCGGAGGCATCGCCGGAGATTACCCCGGAATACCTGCGCGAGGCGGTCGACAGCGGGGAGTACCTGGAGTCGGGGAAGGCGGCGTTCGCGGCGTATTGCGCCAGCTGTCACGGTCAAAACGGCGAGGGCCTGGTCGGCCCGAACCTGACCGACTCCTCCTGGCTGCACGGTGGCAGCCTGATGGATATCTACACCGTGGCAGACCAGGGCGTGCTCGAAAAAGCCATGCCCGCCTGGGGGGCCGTGCTTAAACACGACGGGCTGCTCGGCGTGGTCTCTTATATTGACTCCATCCGCGACACCAACGTCGAGGGTGGCAAAGAAGCACAAGGAACGGTCTACAAACCGGAGTGATTGCTCCATGAACGCTGAGAAGTCCAACGCACACGGGATCGTCGAATCACCCGAGGAAGTTCTCTCCACGCTCAGCGCCGACGGCAAACGCCGCTGGCTTTACCCGGTGCTGAGCGTCGGGAAATTCTGGAAGTCACGCCGGGTCGTCGGCTGGTTCTTCATCCTGATCTTCACGCTCTTTCCGATCATCAAGGTCGACGGAAAGCCGGCGATCTTCCTGGACCTGCTGCACCGTGAATTCACCTTCTTTGGCCTGACCCTCTACTCCACCGACACCATTTTGCTGATGCTCTTTCTGCTCCTGATTCTAGGCGCAGTCTTCGTCGGCACCGCCCTGCTCGGGCGGGTGTGGTGTGGGTGGGGTTGCCCGCAGACCGTGTACCTTGAGTTCGTCTTCCGCCCCATCGAGCGGCTCATTGAGGGGCGCGAGATGAAGCGCAAGCGGCGAGACGAGGGGCCGATGAACTTCGACAAGGCCTGGCGAAAGGTGCTCAAATACAGCATCTATCTGGTCATCGCGCTGGGCCTTGCGCACACCTTTGTGGCGTATTTTGTCAGTTGGGAGAGCCTGCTGCTGTGGGTGCGCCAACCCCCGCAGGACAACTGGGCCTTCTTCGTGATGATGGCCATGACCACCGGGTTGATCCTCTTTGACTTCGCGTTCTTCCGCGAGCAGATGTGCACCCTGGCCTGCCCCTACGCGCGCCTGCAATCGGTGCTCATCGACAGCGACTCGATGATCGTGTCCTACGACCCGTCTCGCGGCGAGCCGCGCGGGCGCCGAAACCGCAAGCAGCGCAAAGAGGAGAAGGCTGGCATCAAGCTCAACCTGGGCGATTGCATCGACTGCGGCGCCTGCGTGCGAACGTGCCCAACCGGCATCGACATCCGCGACGGCCTGCAGATGGAGTGCATCGGGTGCACCCAATGCATGGACGCCTGCGACGCCATCATGATCGGGGTGGACAAGCCGGTCGGGCTGATCCGCTACACCAGCGAGAATATTCTCGAGGGCAAAGGCGCCAAGCTGCTGCGCCCGCGCACGGTGATTTACGGTGTCTTGTGGACTGCTTTGCTCATCAGCTTTGTTAGCGTGTTGATGGGGCGAAGCACCATCGACATCGACGTCGGCCGCGAGGTCAACGTGCCCTATATGGCCATGGGCGACGGCATCGGCAATAACCTGCGCTTTCGCCTGCAAGACCGCGAGCAGGATAGCCAGGTTGAGATCAAGGTCGTGGAGCCTGAGGGCGCCGAGATCCGCGTCATCGGCGCGACCCCGATTGAGCTGAAAAGAGGCCGACATACCCGCATCGGCAGCTTCGTGACCGTGCCGCGCGAGGCCTTCGAGGACGGCAACGTCTCCGCGCTCTTTGAGGTCCGCAGTGACGATGGTCGCGTGGAGCAAGCTCGTTTTAACCTCATCGGTCCTTCTGGAGATTCCGAATGATACAAGTGCCCTCAAATATCCGCTACCCGGCGATGATCTTCGCGCTGCTGGGCATGACCCTGGTGGTCAACGTCATCCTGGTGCTCGCCGTGCGCTCCGACGGGGGCGCGCAGGTGGTCGACGACTATTATGAGAGGTCGATCTCCTGGGATGAATACGCGGCGGTGCGCAGCGAGAGCGCAGCGCGCGGGTGGACCCTGGCGTTTGAGCTTGAGCCCGAGCAGCCGGGCCGCCTCGTGGTGACCGGCGCGGACCAAAAGCCGGTCGACGGCCTGGTCGCCAAGCTTCACCTGCGCCGCCCCCAGCTCGCCGACGACGTCGCGCTGGTGGAGCTTCTGCCGGTCAACGATGAGCCGGGCGTCTATCGATTCGAGCATCCGGCCATGCGCGCCGGCGTCTGGGATGTCATCGTCGAGGGTGAATTCGACGGGCGTCCTGTGATGCTCCAACATCGGCATCGTATTCGATGAATAAGCCATCCCCGATGACGCCCTGCGCGCATTGCGGGCTCCCGGCGCCGCGCCGCGAGGATGATGAGCCCGCCTTTTGTTGCGTGGGTTGCGAGGCCGTTTATCACGCGATCCACGAAGGCGGGCTCGAAAATTTCTATCAATTTCAGGGGATGGGCGCGCTCGGTGAGACTCCGCGCGGCGTCGAGCGCGGCCAGCAGGGCTTTGCCTACCTCGACGATCCGGCGTTTATTGAGTCCCAAACCGAGCTGATGCCCGACGGAAGCCGCCGCGTGAAGATGCACCTGGAGGGCGTGCATTGCGCCGGCTGTGTCTGGCTGACCGAGAAGATGCCCACCGCCATCGACGGCGTCCTCGACTCGCGCCTGTCGCTGTCGCGCGGGCGCCTGGAGCTGAATTGGGACCCCGACAAAGTAAAGCTCTCTGACGCCGCCCGCTGGCTGGCCAAATTTGGCTATATGCCGCACCCGCTCAGCGCCGACCGCCTTGGCGGCGCCGGCGAGGCCGAGCGCGCGTTGCTCAAACGCGTCGGGGTGAGTTGGGCAATCTCCGGAAATATTATGATCATGGCGGTCGCCGGTTACGGCGGCCTCAATATGGTCCAGGACCCCGGCCTGGCCGGGCTGATGCGCTGGGCGTCCTTGCTGCTGGCCAGCATCTCGATGATCTACGGCGGGGGCGTGTTCTTTCGGCGCGCCTGGGCGTCGCTGCGCGCCCCGGCGTTCGCGGCGCAACCGGGCGCGCCCAGGGTCTCGCGCTGGACGCATCTGTCGATGGACGTGCCGATCGCGCTGGGCCTCTTAGTCGGCTGGTTGCACTCGGCTGTGGCGACCTTTAGCGGGGTCGGCGATGTCTGGTTCGACTCGCTGGCTGTGCTCATCGCCGCCTTGCTCACCGCGCGCTGGCTGCAAATGCGCGGGCAACGCTTCGCCGGCGAGGCCACCGACCGCCTGCTGTCGCTGCTGCCCACGACCGCGCGGCGCATCGGCGAAGACGGCGCCATCGAAGAAATACTCGCCGACCAACTTCAGGCCCGCGACCGCATCGAGGTGCGCGCCGGCGACGTTGTGCCGGCCGACGGCATCGTCGAGCTCGGCGCCTCGTCACTGCACCGCGCCATCGTCACCGGCGAGAGTCGCCCCGAGCCGGTCGGCCCGGGCGAGGCGATCGAGGCGGGCGTCACCAACCTCGGCGCCGTCCTGACCATCCGCGTGGAGGCTACCGGCCAGGACACCCACGTCGGGCGCCTGATGCGCTGGGTCGAAGAAGGCGACCGCCGCCGCGCGCCGGTCGTTCAGCTCGCCGACACCCTCGGCGGCATCTTCGTGCTGGTGGTGCTCATCGCGGCCGCGATCACCGGCGGCGTCTGGGCGATGATCGCCCCCGAACAAGCCATCGCCCACGTGGTCGCCTTGCTCGTCATCTCTTGCCCCTGCGCCCTCGGAATGGCGACCCCGCTCGCCCTGACCGTCGGCGTCGGCCGCGCCGCGCGCCAGGGCATCTTCATCAAGCACGACGACGTGCTCCAATCCCTGGCGCGCGCCACCCATATTATCTTCGATAAAACCGGCACTCTCACCGAAGGCCGCATGACCGTGGCCGAGTGCGTGGGCGACGAACAGGCGGCCTTTGCCGCTGCAAATCTTGAGATGCAGAGCACCCACCCCATCGCACGCGCGCTGGTCGCGTGGGCGCATCAAAACGCCCCGGTCTGGCCGCCCGCACACCTGGCAGAGGATGTCGAAGAGGTTATCGGCGCGGGGATTTTGGGGCGTATCGGCGGCCAGGAGGTCGCCGTCGGCCGCCTCGATTGGCTGCTCGAGCGCGGCAATCAAACCGATAAGATCGCCCGCTGGCGCCAACTCGAAGTCGACTTCGCCACCTCGGGCGGCTCGCCGATCTTCGTCGCCATCGACGGCGCGGTCCGCTGCGCGCTCTCCATGGGCGATCGCATGCGAAGCGACACCCCGGCGCTGCTCGAAAAGTTGCGCCAACGAGGTATTCAGGTCGGCGTCCTCTCGGGCGATCATCCCGAGCTGGTCGCCCACTCGGCGGCCTCATTGGGGGTTGATCCGAAGTTGACCCGCGGCGGCGTCACCCCCGAAGAAAAACGCGACTTCATCCAGGCCCTGCGCGCCCAGGCGCCCGAGGCGGTCATCGTCATGGTCGGCGACGGGGTCAACGACGCCATCGCCATGCAGCAGGCCGACGTCGGCATCGCGGTCTTCGATGGCGCCCAGGCCGCCCTGGTCGCCGCCGACATCTTCGTCACCCGCGAGGGACTCGCCCCGATCGGGCTGCTCCTCGACGGCACCGGCCACGTCATGCACACCATTCACCGCAACCTGGCGGGCTCGGCAGTCTATAACGCGCTCGGAATTACCGCCGCCGCCCTGGGGTTCGTCACCCCGCTGGTCGCCGCGGTCGCCATGCCTTTTAGCTCGCTCTTCGTGATCGCGTCGTCGCTGCTGCAAAAGTCTTTTCAGCCAGCCGCCGCCGAAGCGATCGTCGCAGATACCGCCGCCGCACCCCTTCCCATGACCCCCGCCCCAGGAGAGCCCCGATGAACGTCATCTACTTTATCCTGCCGCTCGCACTTCTGCTGGGCGCCGCCTCGGTCTACGGCTTCATCTGGGCCACCCGAAAAGGGCAATACGACGACCTCGACACCCCGCCGCTGCGGCTGTTGATCGACGAGGAATATGTCGACAAGCCGGCCGAGAAAAAGCGCGGCGAGGCGGAGTGAGGTTGCGCTCACCTGGAGCCGACCATCATTTGAATGTGATTTCGCGCGTCTTCGGATAGCTGATCGTCTTCTTTTGCATCTTTCCGCCGATGACCACGAACACCTCGAGGCTGCCCGCAGTGGGCGTGATGCGCAGGCGCGGGCCTTTGCCGATCGCGCGGCCGTTGACGAAGATCGGCACCCCTTTGGGGGCGCGGATGGTCAGGCAATCGCAGTCTTTGCTGAGCTTTTCGAGGGAGTCAAAGGCCACGTCAATGCGGATGGCGAAGTTGACGCTATTGGTGTTGAGGATCCCCGAGGTGACAACCCCCGCGACGCGCCCCTTGCGGTCAAAGACCGGGCCGCCCGAGGCGCCGGGGTTGAGCGGGATCTGGGTCTGAAAGAGCGATCGGTCTTCTTTGGAGACGTAGATATTCGAGACCATGCCGGTGGCAAAGCTCCAGATGCCGCCGCTGCCGTGGCCGACCGAGCCGACCCAGCTGCCCACACGCAGGTCATTAAACCCGCTGAGCTCCAGCGCCGGCGACGACTTTATATCGACCTGGATGAGCGCAAGATCGACCGCATCGCCCGCCACCTCGACCACTTTTGCCTGGCGCTTTCGCCCGTCCTGAAAGACCACCGTCACCGACTTCGCCTTGCCGACCACATGCTTATTCGTCAGGGCGAGGCCGGTGTCATTGATAAAAAATCCCGAGCCGAAGCTGCCGCCCTGGGCGATGAAGATCACCGACGGGGCGACGCGCGTGAAGAGCTGCTGCTGATAGGCCTCGGCCGCCGCCAGCGGGTCCTCGATTTCGGCCAAAATCGCGGGGTTGCCCTGCTGAGCAAAAGTTGGGGACGCGCCCAGCGCGAGCGTCGCCAGGGCGCAAAATATGGCCAAAATCAGCCCGCTCAGGCGGGGGTGTTGGGGCTTAAAAGTCGACGCGAATCGCACCGCTGACTCCTTGGAGGGTTGGACTGATTCCATAGCTAAATTTCATCGTGTTTGTCGTATTCACTTCCGGCACCACCGAGTAGTCCTCGGCGAGGCCGAGGTCGGATTTTAGTTTTTGATTATATTGGTCGGCCAATTTCATGGCTTCGCTTGAGGTGACCGGCTGGACCTGGTCAGGCGCGATAATATACGCGGCGATGAGCAACCCAACCGAAGCCCCGGTAAGAATACCCGGGGCCATATAATTTGCCTCTTGCTGCTCCCACTCACCCGTCGTGATATTGTAGTCTTCGCCAGACGAGGTGAGAAATTCCATTAAGAGCCAGGTCGTCCCACCGACAAACGCCAGAGTTCCAACAAGTCCCGTAATATTCGCCAGTGACTGTTGGGCTTCGTTCGACTCTAGCTCTTCGGCCAGGTCCGGGCGGCCGATCTCAAGATAAAACTCCCGGGGCGTCAGCGGTCTCTTATATTTGCCCTGATAGATCATTGTCGACTGCATCAGCATGGCGCCGTATTGGTTGAGCCCGATAAGGCCCTGGGTCCAGATAAATTTCTCGGCGAATTGCTGCTTCGCCTTGTCAGACTCCGCTGCGCTGGCGCGCACGGTGCTGTTGACCGATTCCGCCGCTTTGGAGCGCACCCCGATCCCGCCGACGACACCTCGGACGACCCCGCCCTGCGGGTCCACCGCGACGCCCTTGGTGCCGCTGAGCGCCCAAACATTCTCGCCGTCCTGGTCGCGCACGGTGACGACCACCGTTGCCTGCGCCTCGGTGGCACCGGGGAAGACCCGCACGATCGCGACGCGGTCGACGGGAAGGGCGGCGGCCTTGGCGGCGATCGCGTCGTCATCGAGGCCTTCAACCGCGCCCAGCGCGTCGTCGTTCATCACCAGCGTCGCTGGCCCGCTGCGCAGCGCCGCCTCCAGGCTCGCCGCCGCTTCTTGAACCGACTCGCCCGCGCCCCCGGCGGCGACCACCAGATATTTAAGTCCGTCCTTATCCATATAGGTGTGGACTTCGTCGGCGTCGAAGGTGTCCTCCCAGCTCTGGGCGAACGCGCTGCCGCTCCATAAGAGCAAGGCCAGCACGATAAAATAACGGATAAGGCGGCGCTTCAACATCGCTGAACTCTGGGCTAAATAAATCGTTTTAGAATGAGGCATAAATTGCGCGGCTCTAGTCTTAGCAGAGTTTGGCGAAAACACACGGGTCAGCGCCAGCACATGCACATGCAAAATAGATTCGGGCGAGGGCCCACTTAGCATAATAAAGGTTGCCGCCTCACGGCTGTGCTCGTATCCTCGACCCCCAGTGACGCGCCGTTTTTTGCCCACGCCACCGAGCCCACGATGTTGCACTCGAACGACTCGCCAAATGCGCGGTTGATTGACTTTGGAGTCCTCACGCTGATGGCCGTGGCGGGCATCTTTTTGCGGCTTCATTGGGGGCTTAGCGACGACAGCATCTTCCACCCGGACGCGATCTATCAGGTGCTCGAGCCGGCTCATAAGCTGGTCTACGGCTACGGGCTCGAGGCCTGGGAGTGGGAGTTCGGCGCGCGCAATTGGGCCCTGCCCGGCATGCTCGCCGGGGTGCTGGGCGCGGCGCGCCTGCTGGGGTTTGAGCAGCCCGAATCCTATATGATGATCGTGCGCGGGTTCGTGGCGACGATCTTCTGCGCCAGCGCCTACCCCGTCTATTATCTGGCCCGCCAATTTAGCGCGACGCGTCTATTGGCCTTCGCGGCGGCGGCGCTTTTTCTCTTCAACCCGGCGATGATCGCGGTCGGGTACCGCACGCTCAGCGAGGTCATCAGCACCCCCTTTGTGCTCTTCGGCTTGATGTGGGCGCTGGGGTCGGTGCCCCCCGGCGCCGCGGCGATCGGGCGTGAGGCGGCGGCGGGCAAATGCGACCGCCTGTGGTTTGTGCTGGGCGTGTCTTTGGTGGGCATCGCGGTGCTCTTTCGGCTGCAAAACGCGCTCTTTGCGCTCGCGTTGGTGCTCCCCTGGCGCTTTCAGGCCGCGCAACACGCGCGCTATACCCTCGGCCTGGGCACGCTGGTCTTCTGGGCGTTGGTGTACGGGTTGATCGACTGGATCACCTGGGGGCTGCCGTTTGCGTCGGCGGGGGCCTATCTGCACTTCAACCTGGTGCTCAACGGTTCGACCGTCTTTTTGGGGAGCAATCCGTTTTTCCACTATGTCCATCTCTTCTTATCTTCGATGGGCGGGGTGGGCGCGCTGTTGCTCGCGCTGCCTTTGCTGGCGATCTCTCGGGCGCGACCCCTGTTTATCTGCGCGTTCCTCTACCTCTTGGCGCACTCATTCTTTCCCCATAAGGAGTTGCGCTTCGTCATCAGCACCGTGCCCATCCTGGCGGTCCTCAGCGCGGTCGGGATCCGCGTGAGCATCGATCGCGTCCGGGCGGCCCACCTGCAACCGGCGATAAATATCGGGGCGAGCGTCCTCGTCTTCGGCCTGGTCGGCGCCGGCATCGGCCGTGTCCCAACGCTGAAAATAAAGGATGTCGGCGGCATTGAGATGGTTCATACCAGCGTCGAAGATTCGCTCTTCGACCACCTCGGCGGGCTCAATCGCCTGTTGAGCGAGGCGGGCGCCCGGGAGGATATATGCGGGCTCTATCTGCGCGAGATTCGCGCCGTCGAAACAGGCGGATACTCTTATTTTCACCGCGACGTTCTGTTCTTTCACACCGAGAATCTTCCCGAAGCCGCGGGCAATTATAATTATGCGATCTCCTCGCAGCCGCCCGGCGCCGGGTGGGTCGAGGTTGGGAGAAATCCGCCATTTGTATTATATAAAACGCAACCCGAGCGATGCACTCCGCCCACAAATTATGAGCGCTCTTTGATTGTCCTTCCCCCGGACGAAGAGTCTGCGGAATCTGAGTGATATTTGTAGGTTGGTTGCCGCCAACGCGTCTGGCGCGTATTCTCTGCGGGAATCGCGCCCCGGGCACCTCGCCCAGGGGGCAGACGGCGAGTTCGTCCGCTGACTTTTTAAAAGTATGCTTAGCTGAGAAATAATGGCCACAAAACACCGCAAAAAACTGGTCGCGATTGAGTGGAGCTGGCTGATCATCGGCTCGGCTGTGGTGCTCGTCTATACCGTGGAGGCTTGGGCGGCCCCCTATGTGCCGGTGCTGTGGATGTTGGGGATGCTCGCGCTCTTTTTTGCGTACCGCTTCGCGATCACCTTCTATGAGATCAACTGGCCCGAGCCCGAGCCTACCGCGGCGGAGTCGGCCGAGCAGATGAAGCGCCACGGCGGCGACGGGATCGCCGGGACGGTGGTCTACGCCCTGCCGCAAATGCGCGGGCGCTCGCTGGCCGAGGAGCGCGAAAGGCAACGGGCCGAGGCCGCCGCCAAGCTCGAGCTCCCCTCGGCAGAGGGCGAGTTTGTCGATGATAACCTGGACACTGTTTTTGGCATCGTCGCCGAAGACACCGCGCCGACCCCTGCGCTTGGCAGTGACGCACCCCGCGGCCCGAAGGTCGCGGGGCGACCGGGGCTCTTCGGCGTGACGGTCTATGAATACGACGATTTGCGCCCCGAGACCGAAGACGACGTGACCGGCATTGACGTGCCGATCCCGGCCTTCGCCGAGAGCGCCTTGACCACCCTTGAGCGCGAAAAGGCGCTCAAACTCAAACAGCAGCAGGAGAAGTCGCCGCGCCTCTCGGCGGCCGTCGCGGCGGTGGTCAATCGCAGCGAGTCCGGCGCGCATCAGAGCGTCGAGCCCGAGAAAAAGCCGGGGCTCTTTGGCCTGGATATTTTGGAGGGCGACGACGTCACCAAGGGGCTTCGCCCCGAGACCGAAGCCGACGTGACGGGGGTCGACTTGCCGATTCCGGCCTTCGCCGAGAGCGTGTTGACCCGCGCCGAGCACGGGCGATCGGCGACGCCGGGCCCGGAGGCACCGGAGCAACCCGCGTCTTCTGCCCCGTTGAACGCGAAGAAGCAGCCGCCTTCGCGCCCCAAAGCCTCGCCCCCGATGCTCGATGAGCTGACCCACGTCGATCGTCCCGTGAACCTGAGTCGGGTGACGCGCGGCGACCTGACGCTCAAAGAGTTGAAGCGCGACGACCTCGCCCGCGACGCAGTGAAACAAAATGACCTGACACTCAAAGAGATGAAGCGTGATCAGCTCAACCTCGACGAGATTACGCAGGACGAAATCGACCTCGGTGACTTCCTCCTCGAAGATGAAATCGTGCTCGAGGAAGAGATCGTATTTAGCGAGAAGACCCGCCAGACGAAACTCCCGTCGGCGCCCAACCCGCGCCGCACCTCCAGCAAGGAGTCCTCGTGAATTTCGAATCGCTGTGGGATAAATTAAATCTCCCTCGCCCCGAAAGCGGTGAATTCGAGACCAGCGGCTTGCTCGAGAAGATGTTTCCCGCCGTCGCCTTCTGGCAGGTCGTCTTTTTGATCGGGGTCACCGTGCTGGTGAGCATGTGGAATCTCGATGTCGTGCGCGAGTTCGTCTTTCATTCGCTGGAGGGGGGGCGCGAGGACCGCGCCGTCGTGGCGATCACGGACCCGAGCGACGAGATCGCGGCCGAAGCCTGTTATTCACTGCTCAGCGCGCAGGATTCGACATATTATGCCCATATCACCGAGGTTCTATATCAACGCCCCTACGCTTCTTTCGAGTGTTTGAGCCGCTCGGCCGAGGCGAATCAGCAGGGCGCTCCCCCGGAGGCCGAGGCCGCCAAAGACCCGAATGATATGAACTTCGCGGAGCCCCAAACCCCGAATTGGCCGGATATGAGCCTGGTCAGCGGGGCAGACGAGATGGTGCCCAATTATGTATTGGTCGCCTCGACCCTTGGCCACCGGTGGATGAACGACCTGATCCGCGGCAGCGACAACACCTGCCAGACCGCGCTCAACACCCGGCGGGCGCTCGACCTCGCCCGGGTCGACCCAACCTACCGCATGATGTCCTGCGCCCTGGGGGCCGACTCCGCCGAGGTCCGGGAGTGCTGCGTGTCGCAACTGGGCGGCCATGAGGCCTTCGTCGGGTTGCTCGATGACCCGGGGCGAGTGCCGCTTATCCCCGCGTCCTTTGACTATCGCGCGCTGGTTGGCTCCGCTTTCCCGGAGGTCCCGCTGGCCTCCGAGATGCTCGGCCGCCGCTACCAGCGCTGGGAGGCCGAGGTCGCCGTGCCCAACGCCGAGGAGCTCGCCCTGCGCGGCGAGGAGCGCTTCGGAAATCTGCAATATAACGCCCAGGATTGGGTGGTCGCTGTTGGCTGTGACATCCACTATAACCTGCCGACCCGCGGCCTCGTCGCCGCGGCGTTCGTCCCGCTTGTGGAGTCGAAGGGCTGTGGCCCCTCCACGCCGCCCTGGGCCGGGATGTATAGCCAGGCGAGTTGGGCGGATATGTGCACCGGAATGTATCAGGAGCGGCGCAAAATGGGGGCGACCCCGCGCGAGGCGATCTGTGATTCCCTGGCGACCGCGACGGTCGGGCGCACCATCACCGCCGCCAATATGTCGGTGTTAAGCGCCGTGAGCTTCGGCGCCCAGGTCCCCGGCGTGCGCCGCAAGAAGCTCGAGTTGAGCGGCGATAATTTTGGCGAGCGCGTCTTTAGTCCGCACGGCGAGCGCGCAAAGCGCGAGCGACAGCGCCTGAGAAACGGCACGCCCTGGGACCCCAATCCCGGCGAAACACCGATGAATTATTGACGCGGCTCTTGATGATTGTCCGCCCGCTGGGCACTTCGACCTAAGGTCCTCCATGGATGCAAATAGTTTGCACCGAATCCTGCGATCCCGCTTGGAATCTCAGGGGTTATCGGCAGAGCATCCACCCGAGTCTGGCGCTGCATGGCAGCACTTTTTGGCCGAGCTGGATCGCTCCCTTCACACCCTCAGCGAGCAGGGCGCGCTCATCTTGGACCCTGGGTTTGATAATATCATCGCCCACGCGGTCGACGGGTTCGTGATCCACGATACGCGCGGCAAGATCCTCGATTTTAATCAGGCCGCCTGCGATATGCTCGGCTATAGCCCCGAGGAGTTTCGCACGCTGAGCGTCGCTGATTTTGAGCGCGATCTGGATCCCGGCGCGTTTTGGGAAAATATGTCGGTCGACGAGGTCTTTACCGTCGAGGGCACCCACCAGCGAAAAGATGGCTCGACCTACCCGGTCGAGACCCGGGTGGGCGCCTTTATGAATGACGGCAAGAAGGTCTGCCTGGCGCTTTGCCGCGACATCACTCAGCGAAAAGAAGACGAGCGCGCGCTGAAGACCCTCAACGCCGAGCTCAAAGAGGCCAGCGAGAGGGCGCGCCAGGCGAACCGGGCGAAGTCGCATTTTCTGGCGAATATGAACCATGAGTTGCGCACCCCGCTCAACGCGGTGATCGGGTATTCGGAGTTCCTGCTCGAGCAGATGAAAGACCACGGTGAATCCCGCTATATCGACGATCTCGAGCGCATCCACACCTCCGGGCGCCACCTGCTCGCCCTGATCACCCACGTGCTCGACCTGTCGAAGATCGAGGCCGGAAAGATCGAGATCTCCCTGAGTGAGTTTGACGTGGGGGCGATGCTCTCCGATATCGCAACGACCGCCAAGCCGCTGGCCGACAAAGAAGGCAACACCCTGGTCAACGCGGTCGAGGGAGCGCTGCCGCCGATGCGATCCGACCAGACCAAGGTGCGCCAGATCCTGCTCAACCTGCTGAGCAACGCCTCGAAATTCACCCAAAATGGCGAGATTGGGCTGCGTAGCCGCTATGACGCGGCCAGCGATGCCTTTTATTTTGAGGTCTACGATAACGGCATGGGCATGAGTGAGGCCGAGATGGCGCATGTCTTTGGCGCCTATAATCAGGCCGATGCCTCGATCGCCCAGAAGTTTGGCGGCACCGGCCTGGGCTTGGCGATCAGTGAACGTTTTTGCGAGATGCTCCAGGGCCGCATTGAGGTGAGCTCAAAGCTCGGCGAAGGCACGCGTTTTCACGTCATCTTGCCGCGCCAAGCTGAGATCCCCGTCTGAGCCGGCTGGACGGGCGAGCGGGCAAAAACTCCTTGCATCCATTTCGCTGTGCATTTAAGATTTGGGTGGTTCGGTTTTGCTGCGGTTCTTGTGCGATTTAGGCGAACAAGGAAACCCCGTAAGCAACTATAAGGGGACGGTCCCTGGTGTGGAAAAGGCACGCCTTATGTTTCCGTAAGGAGACCGAAAGGACGTCTGACCGCATTATTTACTGTCCACCACCTGGTATAACCAGGGTTTCAACAACCTTTTTCAATACCGGCTCTCGTGGCGGACCGAATAAGGAGGCAGCGCTTCGGCGCTGCCTCCGCTTTTTCTTGGCCGGGCCGTTGTTGCAGCCGCCGGCGCCGGGGCGTACAAATGAGCCGGATCTTATTCGCGCGCTCCTCCCCACTCTCGTCGGGTGCTTCGGTGGAATTTGTTGAACTCATCGTCAACCTCTTGCAGAAGGTCAGCGTCCTGCTGGCCGCGACGCTGGTGCTGCTCTTGCTGCGCCCGGCCGAGGTTTGGCTGGGCGAGGCGGGGGCGCGGGCGTCGGTGCGCCGGCGGATTTTTCTGGTCGCGGTGCTCAGCGCTCTGGCGGTCTGGGGCGTCTTTTTAAGCTTCGATATCGGCGGGACAGCGTTTAATCTGCGCGCGATCGGCATCCTGGTCGCCGGCTACCTGGGCGGCAGCCCGGTCGGGGCGGTCGTGGGGGCGGTGGCCGGGTTCGTCTACGCCTTTAATGTGCAGGGCACGATCGCCTTTTATGTCTTCTCGGCCAGCCTGCTCGACGGGTTGCTCGCCGGTTTATGGGCGCGAAAATTCGGCACCGGCGTGGTGTCGGTCGCCGTCGGATCGGTGGTGATCCAGGCGCTTCATCATGGGTTGCTGGGGATCTTTATGGCGGTGCTCAACCTCGAGCAGGCGCTGTCGATCGCCGGAAATCTCGAATTACATCTGGCCAAGATCGCCGCCAACGCCATCGGCGTGACGGTGGTGATGGGGCTGTTGAGCGTGGTGCGCGAGCTGGATCTGGCGCGACGCGACGCCCAGGCATCCCGCGACCTGGTGCGCTCGGCGCGCCTCGAGGCGCTGCAATACCAGGTGCGCCCGCACTTTTTGTTTAACCTGCTGAATACATTGGCGTATTTGATTCGCACCGACCCGGTGCGGGCGCGCGAGTTGACCCTCGATTTGTCCGAATTCCTGCGCTACACGCTGGCCCATCCCAATGAGCAGACCTCGCTGGGCGCCGAGATCGAGCAGCTCGAGCGCTATGTCGATCTCGAGCGCGCCCGCTTCGGCGAGGGGCTGCGCTTCGAGGTAGCCTGCGCCGAAGAGCTGCGCGACCAGATCCTGGTGCCGCCCTTGATCTTGCAGCCATTGGTCGAAAACGCGATCCGCCACGGCGCCCGCGAGGGCAAGGTCGAGGTGCGCTTGGAGGTGCTGTTGCGCGAGCGCAGCAGCCAATCCGACACGCTCGTGATTCGCGTACTCGACGACGGGCCGGGGCCGCCGCCGGCCAGCGAGCGCCCCAGGGAGGCGCGCCACGGCGACAGCCGAAGCGGCGTGGGTCTGCAGAATGTGCGCGAGCGCTTGGAGCGATTCTATCGCGGCCGCGCTCGCCTGGAATTGCGCGCTCGCCGCGGCGCCTCCGACGCCGAAAGCCTGGGCGCCTGCGCCGAGATCACCGTGCCCACCGAGGCCGCCTCGCGTGACTCGCGCCACTTACTCAAAGACCAACCCCTCACGAAATTGCGCGAGCAAGCGCGCGAGAAATTACGAAAGGTGGTGCTATGACTTCCGAGAATCCGACCCCATCGCGCCCGCTGAACCTGTTGATCGTCGACGACGAAGAACCCGCGCGCGAAGAGCTTCGCTGGCTATTGGAGCAATGCGATGGGGCCCGCGTGGTGGGCACCGCCGCCTCGGCCGAGGCGGCGCTTAAGGTGCTCGACGCGGGCGATGGCCCGGCGATCGACCTGGTCTTTTTGGACATCAATATGCCCGGCATCGACGGGATGCGCCTGGCCGAGTCGCTGCAAAAAATGGGCGCCCAGCGCGGCACCAGAAGACCTCGGCCCGGCGTGATCTTTGTGACCGCCTATGACCACTACGCCGTCGACGCCTTCGGGGTCGACGCCATTGATTATCTGCTCAAGCCGGTGCGCCTGGCGCGCCTGCAAAAAGCCCTGGAGCGCGCGCGGGCGCTGCTGCAACCCGCGCCGAGCGAACCCGCGGCCCAGGAGACCATTTTGGAGCGCATCTCGGTCGAAGATCACGGCGTCTACCGGGTCCTTCCGGTCGATGAGATCCTCTACTTTGAGTCCGACGGCGGCGTGGTGGTCGCGGCGACGCTCACCGAGCGATTTATCACCGATTTTAGCCTGAAATTTCTCGAAGAAAACCTGAGCCCGCGCGCGTTCTTCCGCTGCCACCGTAGCTATATCGTGCGCCTGGACGCCATCGAGAGCATCGCCCCCTGGGGCGCCGGGACCTACCGATTGATCGTGTCGCGCGAGCGGGATCTGGGCGCGCCGCTGTCGCGCAGCCGCGCCGCTGAGCTTAAGAGCCGCATCCCCTGGTCGGCCCGCGCGATCGACGGTTGACGCGGGCCGGCGCGTATCGCCCGGCCACGGTTGCCGCGTGCGCGTCGACTCACTACACTCGAGCGCGAAGCGACACCAATTCGAAGATTTAATTTATATAATTAATTCGCCACTTATTTGTTTAGTCCCGGAGTGCCTGTGCAGCGTCTGAAATTTCCGACCTCTCTGATGCGATCGCATCTGCTCAAAACCTACCTTTGGCCCACGCTCTGTATCGCGTTGCTCAGCGTGTCCTCGCTGAGCGCCTGCTCCGACGAGGCCGATAACTCCGCCGACAAGGACGTCTCAAGCGACGTCGATCCCGAGGGGGACGCGGGTGATATCGGCGAGGACGCCGACACCGGGCCGGCGGCCTGCGCGCTGCAGCGCGATTGCGGCCCCGCCGAGATCTGCGTCGACGCGGTATGCGTCGAGGCGCCGGCCTGCGAGGGGGTCGACAAGTGGAAGTCGTGTCTGGAGGCCTTCACCGAGATTTCGCCCGACCTGGCCCGCCGCGCGAGCTGTGACCCGGACACCCTGCATTGCCGCGCGGTCTGCCTGCTCGACGATGATTGCGCCGACGACGAGCTCTGCACCGACAACGGCCGCTGCGTCGCCTACGACGGCGATATCACCGGCGAGCACCCCGGCGGCGACGCGCGCGCCCCGCTGAAGGCGGGCGTATCCAACACGCTGATGAACTTCCCGATCGGGCTGTCCCAGGGCGGCTACGGCTCGCGCATGGCGACCAATCACGGGCGCTACGTCGAGTCGCTCAGCGCCACCGACGGCATCATGGAGGGCATGTTCGCGCGCACCTTCGTGCTCGATAACGGCGAGCGCCAACTGATGTTTATTCGCCTTCCGGTCGTCTTCCCGACCATGGCCCTGCACGAGGCCGTGTCGCGCAAATTGCAGGAGCTGACCGGCAAGGATTGGCGCGAAAGCCTCGTCCTCACCGGCACTCATACACACTCGGGGCCGACGCGCTTCTGGCATCTCCCCGGCGACGCGGCGGTCAGCCTGGGGAGCTTCGGCACCGATGAATTCTCCCAGGAGGTCTTCGGCTGGATGGTCGAGACCACCGTCGAGAGCGCGCAGGCCGCGCTCGACGACCTGTCGCCGGCCAAATTTGGCTGGGAGATCGTCGAGAGCTTTGACAATGACGACCGCATCGCCAGTGACCGCTGGGGCGGCACGCCTCCCTTTGACGATAACCGCATGCTGCTCTTTCGCATCGACGACGCCCAGGGCACGCCGCGCGCGGTGATGGTCAGCTTCGGCTCCCACGGCACGGTGCATAGCAAAAATTACTTCACCAACGACGTCCCCGGCGGCATCGAACTCGGCGTCGAGCGCGCGCTCGCCCAGGAATACGGGCAATTTGTCCCGGTCTTTTATCTCAACGAGAACGGCGGCTCGATGTCGCCGCGCGGCGACCACTGGGGCCACGAGAGCGCCGAGCGCTTCGAGGCGGTCGGCCACGAGCTGGCCATCCGCGCGCTGCCCGCGATTCGCGATATGGACATGAAGGATGACATCGCGCTCAAGGGCGTCACCCATCGCTTCCCCATCACCTACGAGACCATCGGCTACGGCCCCGAAGAGTGGAAGATCGGCGCGATCGGCAAGGGCTCGCACAATAATGTCTATAATTACGGCGCGCTCAATTGCCTGGGCAGCTCCGAAGACGACGACCCGGCGACCTATTTTACCCCGCCGATCACCGAAGGCTGCCTGCCGGTTCATCTGCTGAATCATCACCGCCCCGCCTCGCTCTTCGCGCGCTCGCAGATCAGCGTGCTGCAGCTCGACGAGCTCACCATGATCACCTTGCCCGGCGAGTCCACGATGGAGCTTGGCTGGCAGGTGGCGCGCGAGGCCCGCGACCGCTACGGCGTCGACCCGCTCAAGGGCTGGGTCATGGGCTACGCGCAGGACCACCAATTCTACCTCTCGCCGACCAACCTGCGCGGCGAATTGCCGGTGTACCCGGGCATCTCGACCCCCAAGGCCCCCGACGAATACCCCGACTTCGCCTTTAGCTGGCTGCAAGGCGGCTACGAGGCGGGCCTGAGCGTGTGGGGCTGGAAATTCGGTGATTTTATGGTCGAGCGCGCCATGGAGGCGGTGGGGACATTTGCCGGCGCCGACGTCGAGTACGCGTTCAACCCGATCTTTCCGAGTCAATTCAGCCCGGTCGAGCAGCCGAAGTTCCCGGTCGACACAAGCAACGCCGCCCAGGTCGGCACGGTCGTGACCCAGCCGCCGGCGACGGTCGCGCGCATGACGCCCATCGAGTTCGCCTGGGTCGGCGGTGACCCCGGCGCCGAGATGCCCCAGGCCCCGAAGGTCGCGCTCAAAAAGAAGGTCGGCGCCGAGTTCGAGCCGATCACGAGCCTCAACCTTCGCCCCTATACCAACCGCCAGGCGACCATGCTCACGCGCATGCGCAACAATGGTGATAATTGGGAGTGGGTGGTCTATTGGGAGGAAATCCAGAATTTCGAGCTGGGCACGTACCGCTTCGAGGTCGAAGGCCACTATATGAACGCGGCCGGCGAGCGAACGCCCTACCAGGTTCAGAGCGAGGCGTTTGAGGTCGTGGCCGTCGATGACATCGCGGTGACGGTCGACGCCGAGAGCCCGCTGCCGGTGGTGCGCGGCGTGCTGGGCTACGCGCCGGGCACCCAGCTTAGCTTCGATTCCACGAGCGACGATCGCGGCAAGGTCAGCGGCAATTATCGCATGCGCCACCCGCTGGTCCCGCTCGGGCAATCCGCGCCGCTTTTGGCCGACGAGGACATCGACCCCAGCGGCGTCAGCGTGACCATCACAGACAGCGGCAGCGGGGTCATCTCCTTTGACGCCAGCGATATCACCGTGACCACCGCGCTTGAGGCCGTAAACGGGCGCGCCGACGTGCCGGTCACCCGCTTCGAGGCCGAGGCCCCGGGCGCGGTGATCGTGCCCGGCACCTACCAGGTCGAGGTCAGCGTGACCGACGCCTGGGGCAACACCGGCAGCTCCACCATCGAGGTAACGGTGGATTGACGCCGTGAGCCAGGCCCAAAAAAAGGCGGCGCGAGTGATCTCGCGCCGCCAAAATCACGGTCGATGGCATTTTTGAGCCATCGACCGTGTAAAAATGTCACACCCGGCGGCATTTTCGACCCATCGAGCTGCCAAAAAAACACGGTCGATGGCATTTTTGAGCCATCGACCGTGTAAAAATGTCACACCCGATGGCATTTTCGACCCATCGAGCTTCCAAAAAATCACGTCAGATGGTGTTTTTGACCCATCGAGCTGCCAAAAAATCACGCTCAACGTGGCTCTGGACCCATCGAGCTGCCAAAAAAGGACGTTCGACGTGGTTTTCGACCCATCGAGCTGGGTTATTCCGGCGTCGGGAACTCCGTATGCCCGCGCTGGGTGCCGTAGAGCGCCTCGTCGTTGAGCTCGCCGCGGATCTCCCACAAGAGCGGGAACATGCGCTTGCTCAGCGTCGACGACAGATAATTCACCCCCGACGACCCGCCGGTGCCGCGCTTGGTGCCGATGATGCGCTCGACCACGCGCACGTGGTGGAAGCGCCACAGCAGGATATTCTGGTCGTGGGAGACCAGCGCCTCGCACAGATTATAGGTGTGATAATGCTTCTCGGGGTATTGGTAGACGTCCATCAGACCGGCGAAGATCTGCTGGCGCGTGGCCAGGTCGGCCGGGCTGTCCTCGGGCGGGATGACCACGTCGTAGCCCTGGCGCTGGAGCATCTCGTAGAAGAGATGGCGAAGGCTGGGCTCATTGAGCCGGCGTTGCAGGCGCTCACGCTCCGAGGCGTGCATCTGCATATTCTTCATGACCTCGCCGCCGCTGCGCAGGCCGCTGAGGAACTCGACCTCGCGAAATTGCACCGACTGGAAGCCGCTGGCCGGGCTCAGGGCGGAGCGAAAGCTCAAGAAATCGCGCGGCGTCATGGTCTCCAGAATATGAATCTGGCTGACCAATAATTCCTCGATCTTCAGCACCCGCTCCAGCAGGCGAACCGCCTCGTAGGGGTCGTCGTCGCGCATGCACCGGGCCACCGAGTCCAGCTCGAAGATGATCTGCTTAAACCACAGCTCATAGGCCTGGTGGATCGTGATAAAGAGCAGCTCGTCGTGGGCCGGCGGGTCGCTCTCGAGCTGTTGGAGCTCCAGCAGTTCGGGGACCTTGAGGTAAGAGCCATAGTTGAGCATCGCGTTGGGATATAGCCCGGGGGTCGCGCCGTGGCCGGCGGGGCATCCCTTGCCCGGGGCGTCATCTTTAGAGTCGACCATAATTCATTCCGTGGGCGGAGTGGACAAAAATGAAGGCATTCAGGCTACTAGCGCCACTATCCGATGCTTGCAAGCGCGCCCACCCGCGGGCGGATGGGCGCAAAAATTTCGGGCTCAAGCCGACGCGTCGAGCAGCGGCGAGATGGGCTCCAGGAAGATGTCGGCCATGGCGTTGAGCAGGGCCTTGAGGTCGGGATAGTCGGCGAAGATCGGCGCGTCACAGGCCAGCGCGCGGCGCCGCTCAATCTCATCGAGGGCGAATTGCAGCGAACCCACCTCGCGAAACGCCCGGGCAGCCCGGTCGATATCGTCGTGGCTGACCGCGTCGCGCTCGGCCTCGAGCACCCCGCGCAGCCAGTCGCGCTCGGCGGCCGCGGCGTTGGCCAAAAAGTGCACCACCAGCGCCGAGATCTTGCCCTCGCAGATATCGGTGCCCACATGCTCGCGGCCCTTGTCGGCGTAGAGATCCAGCACGTCGTCCTGGATCTGGAAGAGCACGCCCAGGTGCCCGGCCGAGGCCTCCAGCGCCTTGACCACTTCGGCCGGGGCCCCGCAGAACTCGGCTGCGCCGGCCACCGGCAGCGCGAAAAGCCCGCTGGTTTTGCCCTCGACCATCGCGAAATAGTCCTCAATCGTCGGGGTCTTCAGGTCCTTGAGCAAAAACTCGCGGTCCTGCCCGTCGATGACCCGCAGGGACTCGCTGAGCAGACGCTTCGACAGCGCCTCGCGCCGCTCGATATCGCAATCCATGCGCATCAAGATCAGCAGCGCCCAATAGAACATCGCGTCGCCCAGGTTAATCGCCCGGGCCTCGCCAAATTCCACCCAGATGGTCGGCTTGCCGCGGCGCACCCGGTCGCCGTCCTGCAGATCGTCGTGCACCAGCGTCGCGTTGTGCAGCATCTCGCAGGCCGCCCCGAACGGAACCAGCTTCTCGGGCTCCACCCCCAGCGCCTCGCCCACCGCCAGCGGCAGCAGCGCGCGCAGGCGCTTGCCGCCGGTGTCCATATGATAGGTGCACATTTTTGCCAGCGACGAATCCTCCGGCGACTCCTCGGCGACGACCGCGTCGAGCAGGCTGCGGATCTGGGGAAGGTGGGTCTCACGGAGGTTATCGAGGTGCGTCAAGAGCTCGCTCATCTGCATTATCCAGCATCAAATATGAGGTTGTTGCGCGCCCGGAATCGCACCCGAGCGCCGCGGAGTAATTCGACCCGCTTCCTAGCATAGTTTCAGCCCTTATTGCTACGGGGTGGGCGCATCTTCGACCGGTTGATAGATGACCGGCTGATACTCAGGCGCGGGCGCGCACGCGTGGTCGCCCGTCTTATAGAGGGTATAGGGCGCATGGGTGTGCACCGCGCGCCAGCCCGGTTGGGCCGGGCGCTGCGAGATCGCAAAATTATAGGTGCCAGCCGCCGGAGGCGGATTGCCGGCGTGGAAAAACGGAAGATCGCGGTGAAAATAGGTGTGCCCGCCGGCGTCGATGGCCCATTGATCAGGCAGCGACAGGCCACAGATATCCGTGCGTTCCGTCGCCACCAGGAGCAGTCGATTTACCGGGGCGAAATGCCCGTAAGCGGGCGTGTCGGGGGTAACCTGCAGGGCAGATGTCTGGCCGAGCCGTCCGAAGGTCAGGTTTGGGGTCTGGGTGGCAGCGTAGCCGGCCGCGGCGAAGAGCGCGGCGGCCCCGAGACCCGCGGCGAGGCGGCGGCGCGGCGCGGGCGCGCGGTCGATAAGCCACTGAGCCCCCACCGCGCTCAGCGCCGCCAGGATCGGCAGGGTGGTGACGACAAAGCGCAGCTCCTTATGCGGGAAGATCGAGTGAATCAGTAAAAAGACGCCGACGCTCACCAATAGCGCGCGCGCGCGCGTGGCCGAAAAGACCGGCAAGATCGTAAGCAGCGCCCCGGCCACACCCATCGCGACGCTAAAATAATACGGATAATAGAAGAACGAGTCCGCGCCATAATAGCTCGTGGTCCCATCCATCAGCAGGTTAAAGCGAAGATACGCCCCGGCCGACGCAAACGGCAGCCCCCAGGTTATCCAGTCGATCGCGCCAAAGATCAGCGCCCAGACCACCAGGACCTGCATGCCGAGCTCGTAGCGCGCGCGCCCCCCTTTTTGGAAGCGCCACGGCAGCAGCAGCGCCACGACAAAGAGCGCATTCTGCAGGCGAAAGAGCACCGAGATGCCGAGCAGGGAGACGCCTAAAATAAAGAGCAGGCGCGCGCGCCTTTTTTGGGGCGCAGCGCCGTGGGCGTCGGCGTCAACGGGCGCAAACTGAAGCGTCCACAACACCCCGAAGAGCACAACGGGCGTGCTGATCACCTCGCTGAGCACCCGATACCCCAGGTAGAGCGACACCGGGTTGAACAAAAATAGCGCCGCCCCCGCCAGCGCCGCCGGGCGCGACGCCCTAAAATGGCGCGCCAGCAAATACACGGCGAACGCGCTCGCCGAGAATACGCTCGCCACAAATCCGTGCATCAGCCCAAGGTACGCGGCGGGCTGCTCCAACCCGAACAGCCGGCCCAGCCCCAGCACCCCGGCGAGCATCGCCGGGAGCAGGGCGTTTCGCGCGCCGATATCCCACTCCCAGGCGTGCAGCCCGAAGCCGTAGACCATCTCGTGGGCCGGCTCGAGGGTCTGGTAGATCTCATCGGGGTGATAGATCCCGAGATCACCCAACCCAAAATGCAATTGTATGAAGACGCCAATCGCCACGAAAACCGCCACGACTCCCAGGTCCACATATAGAGCGCGTCGGTCCGATTGAGTGCTATGAGTCATGGTGAGCGGTCCACACAAAAAAAAGCCCAGGCGCCGACCCGCGGGCGAATAAATTCGCGCCGTCGGGGCCTTCGCCTGGGCATCAAAATATGGGTTTATACAAAAAATCCATATCTCAGCTTATTTCAAGCAGACGCCCGGCGCCAGCGGGGCCGGGCGTCTGTCTTGGCGCCTGCTTAGGCTTCGTTGCCCATGCGACGCAGGACCATATGCAGGATGCCGCCGTTTCGATAATAATCGAGCTCGGCCGGGGTATCGATGCGGCAGTCGGTCACGAATTCGGTGACCTTGCCGGTGTCCGGGTCGGTCGCCTTGACCCAGACCTCGTCCATCGGGTTGAGGTTGTCATCGATCTTGATGTCGTAGACCTCGTGACCCGTGAGCCCGAGCGACTCCTGGGTGTCTCCCTTTTTGAATTGCAGCGGGAGCACGCCCATGCCGATGAGGTTGGAGCGGTGAATACGCTCGTAGCTCGACACGATGGTCGCCTTGACGCCCAGCAGGAAGGTGCCTTTGGCGGCCCAGTCACGGCTGGAGCCCATGCCGTAGTTTTGTCCACCCAGGACCACGGTCGGGATGCGGTGCTCCATATAACGCAGCGCGGCGTCATAGATGAAGCATTGCTCACCCTGCTTGGGCGAGTAGCTCGACACGTAGTTGAGCTCGGGCGGGTTGTCGGCGGCTTCGGTCGGGCCGAAGTAGGTCGTGTAACCACCGCGGGTGCCCGGAGCGAGCTGGTTCGACAGGCGCACGTTGCCGAAGGTACCGCGCGTCATGACCTGGTCATTACCGCGACGCGAACCAAAGGAGTTGAAGTCGCGCGGGCTCACGCCGTTGCTCACCAGGTAGCGGCCCGTCGGGCTGTCGGTCGGGATCACGCCGGCCGGGCTGATATGGTCGGTGCTGGTGTTGTCGCCAACTTTGACCAGGCAGCGCGCGCCCTCGATCGTCTTGATCGCGGGGACTTCCAGACTCATATCGCGGAAGAACGGCGGCTCCTGGATATAGGTGGAGTCGGCCTTCCAATCGTACACGTTGCCGGTGGGCGCTTCGAGCTCCTGCCACTCGACCGGGCCTTCGTAGACCTCGGCGTATTTCGCGATGAAATCATCGCGCGTGACGTAGGCGTCGATCATCTCGCGAATCTCGAGGTTGCTCGGCCAGATGTCTTTAAGGAAGACGTCGTTGCCGTCTTTGTCCTTGCCCAGCGAGTCCGAATACATGTCGAAGTCGGTCGTGCCGGCGATCGCATAGGCCACGACCAGGGGCGGCGAGGCCAGGTAGTTACCCGTGGTGAAGGGGCTGATGCGGCCTTCGAAGTTACGGTTACCCGAGAGCACCGAGCACACCACCAGGTTATTGTCGACGGTCGCCTTCTCGATCGGCGGGGGCAACGGACCGGAGTTACCGATGCAGGTCGTGCAGCCGTAACCGACGGTGAAGAAGCCAAGCTCCTCGAGGTCTTCGGTCAGGCCGGCGTCGTCGAGGTATTGGGTAACAACGCGCGAGCCGGGGGCCAGCGAGGTCTTGACCCAGGGCTTGGTCTTGAGGCCCAGGGCACGCGCTTTGCGCGCGACCAGTCCAGCCGCGACCATCACCGCCGGGTTGGAGGTGTTGGTGCAGGAGGTGATCGCCGCGATGACCACGTCGCCGTCGGTCAAATCGAAGGTGTTGCCGCGGAACTCGACGTCTTTGGCCGTGGTCTTCTCCGGCTTGTTGAAGATCGTCTGGCAATGCTCGCGGAACGTGCTCTTCATCTTGCTCAGAGCGACGCGCTCGTGCGGGTTCTTCGGGCCCGCCATGCTGGCTTCGACGGTGCCCAGGTCCAGGTGCAGCGTCGAGCTATACTCGATCGGGTAATCGTCGTTGCGCCAGAAACCGTTGGCTTTGCAATATTGCTCGACCAGGTCGATCTGGTCGGCGTCGCGGCCGGTCAGCTCGAGGTACTCAAGCGTCTTCTCGTCGATGGGGAAGAAGCCCATCGTGGCGCCGTATTCCGGCGACATATTCGCCAGCGTCGCGCGGTCTGCCAGGGTCAGGTTGGCAAGGCCGGGTCCGTGGAATTCGACGAATTTGCCGACCACGCCGTGCTTGCGAAGCATCTGGGTGGCGGTGAGCACCAGGTCAGTCGCGGTAGTGCCCTCTTTGAGCTCGCCGGTCATATGGAAGCCGACGACCTCCGGGATAAGCATGAAGATCGGCTGGCCGAGCATGCAGGCCTCCGCCTCGATGCCGCCCACGCCCCAGCCGGTCACGCCCAGGCCGTTGATCATCGTGGTGTGCGAGTCGGTACCCACCAGCGAGTCCGGGTACGCGACCTGCTCGCCGTCGCGCTCTTCGGTGAGCACGCAGCCGGCCAAATACTCCAGGTTGACCTGGTGGACGATGCCGGTCTCCGGCGGGACAACCGAGAAATTCGAGAAGGCTTGCTGGCCCCATTTCAGGAATTCATAGCGCTCCTGGTTACGCTCGAACTCGCGGTCGGTGTTGATCTGGAAGGAGTTGACGCTGCCGAAGTCGTCGACCTGAACCGAGTGGTCGATGACCAGGTCGGCGCGGCTCAACGGGTTGACCTTGCTGGTGTCTTTGCCCCAGCGGTCCATCGCGCTGCGGCAGGCGGCCAGGTCGACCACGGCCGGAACACCGGTGAAGTCCTGCAGGACAACGCGGCCCGGGTTGAACGCGACCTCTTGCTCGCCGACGTCTTTGGCGTTGTAGCCGGCCAGCGCCTTGACGTGCTCCTCGGTGACCACGCGCCCGTCGAGGTTTCGCAGACACGACTCCAGCAGAACTTTGATGGAGTAGGGGAGGGTGTCGATCTTTCCGAGACCGGCTTCCTCAAGCGCCTTCAGGCTATACGCCGTGAAATCGCCCTTCTTGGACTTTACGGTAATCTTTGCGTTCCACGGGTTCTGATTCTGTGTCATGCGTTCTTCCTCTTGTAACGAGAGAATAATGAGTGCGGCATCAATATTTGCAAATATGCCATCATCTTACTGGCTGGAACTTTAGGCACTCGGGCTCTATAAGTAAAATTGATTGATTCTATTTTGGCTATAGATATTTCTTATGGCTGCATCGCGCCTCAGGTATAGGTAAACACCGATGGATATAAATCAACTCCACGCCTTCTTGGCGGTCGCCCGCGAGGGGCAGATGACCCGCGCGGCGCGCCAACTTCACCGCACCCAGCCGGCAATCAGCGCCCAGATCGCCAAGTTGGAGGAGGACCTGGGCCAGCGCCTCTTCGACCGCACCTCGACCGGCATGGTGTTGAGCGACGCCGGGCGCACCTTCCGCGGTTACGCCCAGGCGGCGCTGGCGCGCCTCGAAGACGGGCGAAACGCCCTCGACCAACTGCGGGGGATGCAGCGCGGGTCGCTGTCGATCGGCGGCGGCGCCACCGCGACCACCTATCTTTTGCCGTCGATCCTGGGGCGCTTTCACGCCAAATACCCGGGCATCCGGTTTTTCGTGCGCGAGCAGCCCAGCAAGGTGGTCATCGAGCAGGTGCTCGAGGGGCAGTTGGATCTCGGCGTGGTGACGCTGCCGATCCACCTGAGCTCGACCGGCTCGGACGTCTCGACGCATCTGGAGGTCGAGGAGTGGGTGCAGGATGAGATGCGCCTGATCGTGCCGCCGGGGCACGCGCTGCACGGGCGCCGTGAGTTCGCCTGGAGCGAGCTCGCCGCCGAGCCGCTGGTCCTCTTCGAGGCCGGCTCCGCGGTGCGCGGACTGCTCGATCGCGCCATGAGCAGCGCGCGGGTCGACGTCGATATTGTGATGGAATTGCGCTCAATCGAGTCGATTAAGCAGATGGTGGCCCAGGGGATTGGTTGCGCGTTTGTCAGTCAATTCGCGCTGAGTGGGCCGGGCGATGGCCTTCGCTGTATTGAAGGACCGATACAGCGAAGGCTCGCGGTGATCTACCGCAACGACCGCACCCAGAGCCCGGCGGCGCGGGCGTTTCTGGGGATGATGCACGCCTAAAGCGCGCATCATAAGTCGGTCGAATTACTCAGCCGGGGTGTCCTGTTCCAGGATCTGGAACTCGACACGACGGTTTTTGGCCTGCTCTTTCTTGCTGCTGCCAGTCACCAGCGGTTTGGTCTCGCCGTAGCCCTTGGTCGTGAGTCGACCCGCGTCGATCTTACCTTCTTCAACGAGGTAGGTTTTAACGGCATCGGCGCGCTCTTGGGACAGCGTCAGGTTCTTATCGGCCGCGCCGACCTTGTCGGTGTGACCGGCGATCTCGACCTTGGTGATGTCCGGGTTGCTACGAAGCACCAGGGCAACCTGCTGGAGCAGGTTGAAGGACTCGGACTTCAGCGTCGCTTTGCCAAGCTCGAAGTAGACCATCTCGAGGATCTTGATCTCTTTGGCTTCACGCACAACCTTGACGTCTTTGGGCGGGCAACCGTCGTCTTCTTTCAGACCCGGTTGCTCGGGGCATTTGTCTTCGCTGTCGCGGATGCCGTCGAGATCAGCGTCCGGGCAGCCCTGCGCGGTGGGCGAGCCTGCGACGTCGGGGCATTGGTCCACGTCGTCAGCGACGCCGTCGCCGTCACGGTCGCCAATCGGGCAGCCCTTGTTGCTGGCGGGGCCAGCTTCTTCGGGGCACTCGTCCGCGTCGTCCGGCACGCCGTCGGCGTCAGCGTCGCCGATCGGGCAGCCGTTGTTACTGGCGGGGCCAGCTTCTTCGGGGCACTCGTCGGCGTCGTCCGGCACGCCGTCACCGTCAGCGTCGCCGATCGGGCAGCCGTTATTGCTGGCCGGGCCCGGCTCTTCGGGGCACTCATCCACGTCATCCGGCACGCCGTCGCCGTCGGTGTCGGCGACCGGGCAGCCGTTATTGCTGGCCGGGCCAACCTCTTCGGGGCACTCGTCGACCGCGTCGACAACGCCGTCACCGTCGGTGTCCACGGCGATCTCCTCTTCCTTCTTAATATAGGCGTAGCGAAGACCCAGGAACGCGCGGAACTCCGGCGCGCCCACGCCGTGAATGATGCCCGCGCCGGCACCGCCGAGGATCGAGAATCCGGAGTCGGTCACGACCTTGGCGCCGAGCACACCTTCCAGCGGGCTCTCACGCGAGTCCTCGAAGAACTCGCCCAATTGCGCGCTGCCGTACAACTCGCCGCCGACCTTCAACATATCGTCGAGGAACGAGGCCTCGGCGCCCACCCCGTACTCGAAGCGGTCGCCCGAGTTCAGGTTGCGCACTGGCTGGTCTTCGAGGATGCGCACGCCCAGGTTGGTGGTGAACACCAGGTTCGCGACCTGCGTGTCCAGGATAACGGCTGGCGCGACGCTCAGCGTGCCGGCGCCCACCAGCGCACTTTCACGACCGGTGGGGAGCGTCACATTGGCGCGCACGCCCAGCCCGATCGGCATGGTTTCGCGCGAGAGGATCTGGAATTTCGGGGTCAGGCTCAGGTCGCCGACCACGCCGCCCTGGATATCGGTGTTGGAGACCGCGCTCTCATTGATGAAATAGACCGGCAGTCCCAGGTCCAATTGCATAAAGTCGAAGAGGCCGATGCCGGCGACCACATGCATCGCGAGCTGCTGGTCGATCAGCGCGACGTCGTCACCGGCGGCGCGCTCAAGCACCAGCGGGCGGCTGCTATAGTCGAGGATCACCGCGCCGGTGGCTTCCAGGTTCTTGAGCACAGGCGAGGTGTCTTGCGTAAAGATCGAGTAGGGGCCGGCGGCCGGGCGGAAGGTCTGCGCGTCGAACTCAGGATTCTCCTGCGCCGAGACATTCGCGCTCATGGCCATGGCTGCAACAAGGCTCACCGCTCCGGTGAGCATACGACGGCGCCCATTCGGGCTCAAATACTTAAGCGACTTCGACATCAGTTACTCCCAATAATTATTATGTTGGATTCGCGTTCCGTTTACGCCTCAACTCGCGATACGCCAGTATTAAAAAATCGGGCGTCGCCACGGACAAATTCGCTGAACACGCGCATTCATATAGCGTAGAATATGAAAATACTCAAATTTGCGCGCTTCAATTAATGCGCACTTGCCCCCGATCCGCTATAAGATAACGATACATCGCCCGCGTCGACGGGTTAATCACAGTTAAATTGGGATGGCAATCTCCATGTTCATACAGAAGAGCTTTCGGCCAAAGACAGCGGATGGTTGGTGTCTAGACGTTATTTGCTACCGCGATACGCGCCATTTTGACCCCCGCAGAAAACCGGTGCTCATGATCCCGGGGTACGCGATGAACGTGTTTATCCTGAACTTCCATCCCACCGGCATGTCGATGATTGAGTACCTCTGCGCGCAGGGGTTCGAGGTGTGGGCCGCGAATCTTCGTGGGCAGGGCGCGTCCATATATATAGGCGAGCCGGGACCAGAAAAAAACGCATCTAAAAGGAGGCGGCTAAGCTGGCGCAGAGGGGCGCGTGCTGCGCGCGCGCCCAAATACGGATTTCGAGAGCTAAGCCTCGTTGATTTCCCGTGCGCGCGCGACTTTGCGCTGGCCCACTCCCAGACGAGCGCGACCGAAGTCCACGCGATCGGCTGCAGCCTCGGCGGAAGCCTTCTCTATGCATACCTCGCCCACAATCCTCGGGACCATCAGATTGCGTCGATGACGGCGATCGGCGGGCCCCTGCGCTGGGATGACATCCACCCGGCGATGCGCGCGGCCGTGCGCTTTCCTATCCTCACCGGTTTGATCCCCACCCGCGGCACCCGCCAGGCCGCCCGCGTCATGCTCCCGGTGCTCAAGCGCGTCCCGAGGGTTCTGTCGATCTACATGAACGCCCAGCAAATCAACCTGGACGATAGCGAGTCGATGGTTCAAACCGTCGAGGACCCCAGCTCCCGACTGAACTACCAGATCGCCCGGTGGGTAAAGAACCGCGATCTTCACGTCGACGGGCTCAACGTCACTGAGGCGCTCGCCCAGCTCAACGACCTGCCTATCCTCTGCATTGTCGCCAACGCCGACGGCATTGTGCCGGTCGCCGCGGCGAGCAGCGTGTGCGACATCGCGGGCAAGTGCACCACAAAGATCCTACAAGTCGGCGGAGACGGGAACGACTGGTACGCCCACGCCGACCTCTTCGTCTCCGAGAACGCCCAGGCCACCGTATTTAAGCCGATGGGAGATTGGCTTTACGCACAGCCTCTTATTCAGGCCGACCGGATCTAGTCGAAGATCGACTCCGATCGCCCGCGATCGTCCGACTCGACGGCTGCTAAAGTCAAGAATCGCGCCTTAACGCCCGCCAAACGCACATTCGAAATATAAGGTCACAAAAAGGTAAAATACTCCTTGACCAAAGCCCCAACAGCCCTTAGTTTCCGCCTCCCGTCGACGAGGAAGTTCGACTCGATGGGGCAGCAACCAGAAGCACTTCAGACGGTTTTGAAACGCTTCGAAAAAGAATCAAAAAGGTTGTTGACAGGCTGGTAGCTCGCATGTAGAACCCGCCTCCCGCTGACGAGAGTCAACGGAAACCAAGTCGCCTAGAGGCGCTCGAACGAAAGTTCGGCGCTTCGAAAAAGAATCAAAAAGGCGCTTGACAGGCTGAGGTTAAGCAACTAGCTTCCGCCGCTCGCTGATGAGAAAGCTTCTCGGTAACGAGAAAGCGAAACTCGGAAAGCGCTCTTTGAAAACGGAATAGAAGTTCAGACAAGACGGCACGTCTTGAAAAGAAGAAGTGCTCTTTGTTTGGCGAATGTGTTGTGCAGGCGAATTGTTCTGTCGTGCGACGCGCGCTCCTCGGTCCGAAGTGGTTTACCGCTCGCCAGGGAGCTCGGACGTAGATGCCCGAAGCGCGTGCGACTCGAGTGCAAGGTGTTTGAAAGTGGGGCTTTTGACAGGTCCCCGAATTTCACATCGCTTTATCCTTTCGGGGATGAAAAGTGCTCGGTTATCAATCGATAAAAAACCTGTACGTGGTTCATCAAACAAAGTTCACATATGAATGTCATCATTTCTTCTTTCGTTTCACTGGTTCTTAGGAACTGCTGAATCGAAAAGACGTGTTAACGCATAAGTGATCGCTTTAACGTTACCCTGCGACCCGTCGTGGGGTGATTGATTAATATAAAATGATGAGCTCATCTCCAAAACTGGAGAGTTTGATCCTGGCTCAGAACGAACGCTGGCGGCGTGCTTAACACATGCAAGTCGCACGAGAAACGGGGCTTCGGCCCCCGAGTAAAGTGGCGAATGGGTGAGTAACACGTGAGTAACATGCCTTGGAGCGGGGGATAACCATCCGAAAGGGTGGCTAATACCGCATAAGACCCCACCGACTTCGGTCGGAGTGGTCAAAGCCTTCGGGCACTCCAAGATTGGCTCGCGGACCATTAGCTAGTTGGTGAGGTAACGGCTCACCAAGGCAGTGATGGATAGCTGGTCTGAGAGGACGATCAGCCACACTGGGACTGAGACACGGCCCAGACTCCTGCGGGAGGCAGCAGTGGGGAATCTTGCGCAATGGGCGAAAGCCTGACGCAGCAACGCCGCGTGTGTGAAGAAGGCTTTCGGGTCGTAAAGCACTGTCAGAAGGGAAGAACGCCCACATTGTTGGGTTTGACGGTACCTTCAAAGGAAGCACCGGCTAACTCCGTGCCAGCAGCCGCGGTAATACGGAGGGTGCAAGCGTTGTTCGGAATCATTGGGCGTAAAGCGCGCGCAGGCGGCCATTTAAGTCTGATGTGAAAGCCCGAGGCTCAACCTCGGAGGTGCATTGGAAACTGGATGGCTTGAGTCCAAGAGAGGTTAGTGGAATTCGTGGTGTAGGGGTGAAATCCGTAGATATCACGAGGAACACCAGTGGCGAAGGCGACTGACTGGATTGGTACTGACGCTGAGGCGCGAAAGCGTGGGGAGCAAACAGGATTAGATACCCTGGTAGTCCACGCCGTAAACGATGTTCACTAGTTGCTGGGTCAATTGAGATTCAGTGGCGAAGCTAACGCATTAAGTGAACCGCCTGGGGAGTACGGCCGCAAGGTTAAAACTCAAAGGAATTGACGGGGGCCCGCACAAGCGGTGGAGCATGTGGTTTAATTCGAAGCAACGCGAAGAACCTTACCTGGATTTGACATCCCGCGAATCCCTCTTAATAGAGGGAGTGCTCTTCGGAGAGCGCGGTGACAGGTGCTGCATGGCTGTCGTCAGCTCGTGTCGTGAGATGTTCGGTTAAGTCCGGCAACGAGCGCAACCCCTATCTTTAGTTGCCATCAGGTTATGCTGGGCACTCTAGAGAGACTGCCGGAGTGAATTCGGAGGAAGGTGGGGATGACGTCAAGTCCTCATGGCCCTTATATCCAGGGCTACACACGTGCTACAATGGTCGGTACAAAGGGCTGCTAACTCGCGAGAGTGTGCCAATCCCAAAAAACCGGCCTCAGTTCGGATTGCAGTCTGCAACTCGACTGCATGAAGCTGGAATCGCTAGTAATCGTGGATCAGCATGCCACGGTGAATACGTTCCCGGGCCTTGTACACACCGCCCGTCACACCATGGAAGTCGTTTGCTCCAGAAGTCGGTGACCCAACCTTTCGAGGAGGGAGCCGCCGAAGGAGTGGATGGTGACTGGGGTGAAGTCGTAACAAGGTAGCCGTAGGGGAACCTGCGGCTGGATCACCTCCTTTAAGGAGCTATATTTAGCTTCAATACGATTCGTATCTACATATGTCTCGCAACGATTGGTCCTACAAAGCGCATTTTTAGCTTTGATGGACGTGCCGTCTTGTCTGAACTTCTACGCCGTAAAGAAAAAGCGTAGCGATTTAGGTTCTTTGAAAATTGCATAGGACAGTGTCTTTTGAGAAGTTTTGACTTCTGGTGTTACATTTCGCCAGGAATCGTTAAGAAACTTCGAATCAGGCATCTTCCATATTTTTTATTCGATTCGACACAACGGCTTCGGCCCGCGTTGAGAAGAGATGAAAGAAATATGAAATAAATCGATTAAAAC